>NZ_CP166993.1:1274246-1592808 GCF_048319245.1 Litorimonas sp. RW-G-Af-16 | reverse complement strand
CTATCATCTTCATAGCCTAGACCGATGGAGATTGCAAAAAGGCAATATATTTGCCTATTGCAGAGATTATCGGCGATCTTCCGCTTCTTTAGGCGGCTTGACGTAGTAATCGCGGCGGAGGCGTTGGCCCAGCCGTGTCAGAAGTTCGTAATTAATTGTCCCGAGTTTTTCAGCTTCCGCCTCCAACTGGTCCCCGCGGAAGACAACAACGCCGCCAACTTCGACGCCGAGCCGCGCCTCTGACACATCCAAGATCGTCAAGTCCATGCTGACCCGTCCGATGATCGGCATTTCCATATCGTGCAGGATAGCTGTCCCGCGATTGCTCGCATTCACGGGCACGCCGTCAGCATACCCCGCGCCCACAACTGCGATGCGCATATCGCGCGGCGCGGTGAAAGTCGCGTCATAGCCTACCGTCTCGCCCGCTTTGATATAGCGGATTTGTAGGATCGGCGCCAATAAAGTGACCGCCGTCTGGCTCACCTCTTGCTCTGGCTTAGTCGTCGCTTTGCCGCCGTAGAGGCCAATCCCAGGGCGCACCATTTGGAAATGATACGGCTTGCCCAGATAGATGCCCGCCGTATTGGCGAGACTAAGCGGCGTAATCGGCAGCTGCGCAGCGGCTTTACGGAAGGTCGCCAACTGCTGCTTATTCATCGGATGATCCGCGTCAGGGGCGCAGGCCAAATGGCTCATCACCCATTCGGGGTTTAGGATTTTCCAAATCTTCTTATCGCGTCCCAGCTCTGTCACTTCATCCATTGTCAGGCCGAGGCGGTTCATCCCCGTATCGATATGGATCGCCGTATAAGGCGGCTCGTTGACGTCTTGGGCGACGGAATACCAATAACGCGCTTGCTCCATCGAGTTGATCACGGGCTTCAGCTTCGCGCCCAGCAACACACCGCGATCACGCGGAGCAGGGCCGTTGAGCACATAAATCGCCCCGTTCGGGCCAATCGCATCGCGCAGGATTTTGCCTTCGCCAGCGGTCGCGACAAAAAAGATCCGACACCCTGCGCCGTAAAGCGCTTTGCCCACCGCGACAGAGCCGAGGCCGTAAGCATCCGCTTTCACGCTCGCGCCGATTTTGGCCGCGCCGACTTTGGCTTTCAGCGCTTCGTAATTCGCGCGGACCGTGGGCAGGTCGACGCGCAATGTCGGGCGGGTGGAGTAAGATGGGGGAGTGTCGTAAGCCATGGGCGGGGACTAACCTACCTGGCTGCATTTAGCTAGCCCGCTTCTGACCCATCATCATATTCAAATTCATGCTCTTCAAACGTGATGTCATAGAGCGCCTCAAGCCGCTTCATAAAGCGCTTGCGGTCTTCGGGTGAGGGCGGCGGCATATCCTCATAACGAGTATATTGCGGCGTAGGTTTGGGCAGAGCGTGCACCTCCGCGCGGAGTTTCGTCAGCCGTGCCAGCTCGATCTCGAGTTTCACGCGCGCGAGCTGTGTCTGTAGACTTGATTGACGGGGCATAGAATTCTCACAGGCTTTGCGCAAAAGCGCCTATAACTCCGCCGCCCAATGGACGCGAAGGATAACGAATATGCGGAACGGCCCGCGAAGCCAGCATCCGTGACGGATACCGAAATAATTAGTTTTGTTTCTCACGAACGTAGCTTCGCGGCGGTGTTTGTTGATCAGCGGCCAGTTGTTCGCATCGAGATATTCCTTAGAATATCAAAATGATCGGCCCCGCTTAAAAAGGGTCACGCACGCGGCTGTCACTCCGGATACGCTTAACCACACCGTCCTCTGATCCAAAACCTGACGCGTTCCTGTCCCAAGATCAGAAGAACGAGGGTGTTGTATCACACGGTGCAAAGGCGGGGATTAGTCTGTTGAGATTTCTGTAATATCCCCAAAGGAGACATTAGAGATTCAGAGATTAAAACGCTTCAAATCCGTCTTAACCCGTATTGATCAAGGCGCCAGCGAAGCGTGTCTATTCGGTCCTGACCAAAGAACGGCTCGCCCCTGACAACCATAGTCGGCACACCCCAATGTCCGGCCGCATCCAAGTCTGCATGATTACGGTTGATCTCGTCGAGGTGATCGCTCGCTGCGATTGCCTTTTCCATCTCGTCCAAATCCAAACCGACGGAACGCGCTGCTTTCGCTAAGTGATCGCCTTTGTCCCAATCTTCTGTTCCACCAAAAATCACTGCGGAAACGACTTGTGCGAAAGCAAGACCTTGTCCGCGCCGCTGCGCCTCCACACCCAGCTTGGCCAAGCGCATTATCAGCGGCTGATCCTCTGCGACCTCCAGAGTCTCATAATTTTGAACAACGGGATCAGGTTTAGGCGGAAAAATCATGGGCAGGCTCGAGGAATTGAGCACGGCGGAGAGAGTCCATCACGATATACATGGCGGGCTTGCGATTAGACGCATCAAACAGAGACGACTTTGCGCGCACTGCGATGGGCAGAACGACCTTTAGGTTGATTTGAACATCGTAATCCTGGGCCAGTTTCACCAAGTCAGGCGTCACAAGGTAAGAATAAGGACTTCTAAACGACCAATATACGTCAATCACTTCCATGTGTTTCTCCCTTTGGAAATAGGTGCCTTGGGTAGCAAGAGCTCAAAGCCCCAAAGTGGACATAAGCGACCCGTGACGGTTAATACCCACCCCCGCTCTGAAAGTCATCATCGGGGGCGAGATTGCCGAACTTTGTGAGGTCGGGGTTGAAGGAGAGTTTGACGGTGCCGATGGGGCCGTGGCGTTGTTTGCCGACGATGACTTCGGCTTTGCCGTGGAGTTTTTCCATGTCCTCTTGCCATTTTAGATGCTCGTCCGTGCCCTCTGACGGTTCAGAGCGGGCGACGTAATATTCTTCGCGGAAGACGAACATCACGACGTCTGCGTCTTGTTCGATCGAGCCGGATTCGCGCAGGTCTGAGAGCTGCGGGCGTTTGTCATCGCGCTGTTCCACTTGCCGCGAGAGCTGCGCGAGGGCCAGCACGGGAATGTCGAGTTCTTTGGCCAGCGCTTTCAGGCCTTGCGTGATCATCGAGACTTCTTGCACGCGGTTCGTATTCGCGTTCATGCCCGCACCGCCCGTCAAAAGCTGCAAGTAGTCGACCACGATCATATCGAGCCCGACCATGCGTTTGAGGCGGCGTGCGCGCGCTGACATCGCGCCGATAGAGATACCGCCCGTATCGTCAATGTGCAGTGGGATGCGGGAAATTTCGTCGGCGGCGTCGCGGATATGCTCATATTGCTCCATCGAAATATCGCCGCGCCGAATTTTGTGGGACGGCACGCCCGAGTGCTCTGCCAGTAATCGCGTGGCGAGCTGTTCGCTGCTCATCTCTAGGCTGAAGAAGCCAACCACGCCGCCGTCGACCGTTTTTTCCAGACCGTTTTCATCACGCTCCCGCTTGAATTTCTTGGCGATATTGAAGGCGATATTGGTCGCGAGCGAGGTCTTGCCCATGGACGGACGCCCCGCAAGGATAATGAGGTCAGAGCGGTGCATCCCGCCGAGTTGCCGATCCAAATCAATCAGCCCTGTCGCTGTGCCGGATAAATGCCCGTCCCGCGAATAGGCGGCCGATGCCATTTCAATAGATTTGATCAAGGCTTGCTCGAACGATACGAAACCCGACTGGGTGCCGCCTATTTCGGCGAGGTTATAGAGTTTGCTCTCGGCTGTCGTGATCTGCTCCCGCGCGTCGGTTTCAGAGGCGGGGTTGGTCGCTTCGGTCTTGATGTCGTCAGAGAGGCGGATCAATTCGCGGCGCATCGCCATGTCGAAGACGAGCTTGGCATATTCGGGCGCGGTAGAACCAGGCGGAGCATTATCGAGCAGGAGGGCGAGATATTCCACGCCGCCAATATCGTCGAGTTCATTGTCTTTTGAAAACCGATTCTTGAGGATAATCGCATCCGCCAGCTTGCCTTGCTCGATCAGCTTGGAAACAGTCTCATAAATTTTCACATTCATCGGAATGTAGAAATGCTTGGCCTGCACAATGCCTGACACGCGGTGATAGACTTCATTGTCAAACAACAGCGCGCCGAGGAGGGCTTGCTCGGCATCGGCGTCATGGGGGATGTCTTGGGAGAGGCGGTCGGTGATGCTGATGACGTTATCGCCGAGCATAGAGCCGCCCGTGCCGCTGCCCGTTGGGTCACCTATTGGGGCAGGGCCGTCCATTTGTTGATCGTCCATGCCTGGGGGCGGGGCGTCATAGGGTGGCGGGCTGTTCGGGTCGTTATCCATGGGTCGTGTCTATCAGTAAATTTGCGAAGCGCCACGCGCTGTGCAGGGAATCTTTGGTAGATTTTCACATAAATTTAGTCAAGGAATTAATTCCTATGTATATCTTAGCCGTATTGTGGATGAAGTGCGGTGTGCTGTGGATAAATCGTAGCATCGCCGCAAACCCCTGCGGGGTACACCGCTCGGCGGTCACGGCGATGGTAGCAGATGCGCGAGGAGAGAGACAACGCATCTGCCGGTTCGCTGAGCGGAGAATGGGGGACACCCAGCGAATTATGAGGGGACTAGGCTGTCGTCAGCCGCGTCAGCAGTGTTTCCACATCATCGGCGAGGTAGCCGATATTATAGGTCACATCATCGGCTTTCGCTGCGCCGAGAACTTCGCCCGTATAGCTGTCGACGAGGAGGGCTTTGGCTTGCGCCTTATCCCAGCTATCGCAATTCGGATCAATCGTTAGGCCCGTTTCGCGCAGTGCTTTGCCGCCAAAGCTCGCCCAGTAAGCATCCGTGCCCATGCCGTAGATAATGACGTGGCTATAGCCTTCATTGGCAGCGGTCAGGCGTATCTCGTCGATCTTGTTATCCGTGTCTATGCCTTGGAACGGGATCTCTGGAATGTATTTGAGGTAGTCGCCCGCATTCATCACTTCGATGTTCAAGTCGGCGCGCTTGTTAAGCATCTTCCAGTCAAACTCCTCGGCGTAAGGCGTTGGGATCAGGCGAGCCGCCATCAATGCGGGCCACGCCGATTCTCGCTGTCTTGGACAGGGCGGGCAAGACATCGCGTGTCTCGCTGACCGCGGGGCCATCCAGTAATTCATAGCCAATGCCCGGCACGTCTAGCGGGTTGGTTATTTCCAGCGCGGACGCTGTGTTGGCGAAGCCTGTAATCAATGCGGCAATCGCGGCGGTTTTCAAAAGTTTAGTCATGGTAGCCCTCCAATAAGTGGTTCGTTTCGATGACACCTATTTGGCAGGCGAGTAGGGCGAGGCTTTGCTGGCTCTGTGATAATTTTAAGGCAATGTTTTGGTAATGTGGCAGCTCTGCGCCGTAATCGCGAGAATAAGGCGAAATCCCGCCATGAAGATGAGCGGGAGGTGAACGGCGAGTGGGGAATTAATTAATTCGCAGCGCGCGGCTTGCCTCCCGCATGACATCTGACTAGGCCAAGAGCATGCGCTATTTAATTACGATCTGTCTTGCGGTCATGGCTCTGCTGACCTTTGGGTGCAGTGACGCCGCAAGTTCAACACGGAGCGAAAAGGCGATTGCGACATGGACGCCGAAGCTTCAGAAATCTCTGGCCGCGAAGGATCTCACCCTCGGCAGTCCGATCTTTCTGCGGATCACCAAGACGCAGAGCGTGGACGACCAACGGGGGTATCTTGAAGCCTTCGTCCAGAACACAGCAGGCAAGTATGTGCCGTTTAAGCGGTGGGAGGTTTGTTATTATTCTGGCGCGCTTGGCCCAAAGCTTAAACAAGGCGACGGGCAATCGCCCGAAGGCTTCTACTTTGTCACGCCCGCGCGGATGAACCCCAATAGCAGCTATCACCTGTCGTTTAATCTGGGCTATCCCAATGCCTTTGATCGGGCGCATGGGCGGACGGGTGACTTCCTGATGGTTCACGGCAAATGCGTCTCGATTGGATGTTACGCCATGACGGATGCGGGGGTGGAGGAGATTTATACCTTAGTGGACGCAGCCCATGCAGGCGGGCAAAGCGTTGTGCGCGTCCACGCTTTTCCGTTCCCGATGACGGATGCAAATTTAGATGCCTTTGCGGACAATCCCAATGCAGCGTTCTGGGAAAACCTCCAAGAGGGTTGGGATTGGTTCGAAACACGGAAGCGCCCGCCCAATGTCACGGTCACGGATAAACACTATGTGTTTGGAGAATTGCCGCAATAATCCCCGCCCGTCTTAGGGCTTTAGTAACCATAAATTTTACACTTTTTATGACGTTTTTGGGCTAATGCAACCTGGAACACATAGAAGGGAGCATGTGGGATGCTTAGGCGCTGGGACAAATTCAAACGCGATGAAGGCGGCAATATTGCCATCTCATTTGCGTGTATTTCTGTGGTCTTGATGACGGGGATCGCTGCGGCTATCGACTATAGCGGCATGGTCAAATCGAGAGACGGATTGCAAGCGCAGGCCGATAGCGCGGTTCTTGCGGCGGCCTTGGCAATGAGTACAGCTAAGGCTGACGATCAAACAGATTACACAAAACTCTCGCATGACGTTATGATCGCAAACGGCTATGATACGAAGTTTCCAAAGCCAACAGTCACGATGACGGGCAGCACAATCAATGTGAATGCCCGCGTGCCATATAAGCTCGCTTTCGGGAAATTGATCGGCAAGGAGACGATGTATTTGTCTGCGAATTCCGTATCGCAAATGTCTGCCGTTGACGGCACAGAGATTGCTCTGGTGTTGGATAATACAGCGTCAATGAACATGCAGGGCCGCATCGGCGCCTTGAAGCTGGGCGTCGGTGAATTAATTAAAGCCGTTGAAGATAGTGGCAGTGACACGAAAATCGCGATGGTGCCGTTTTCGAAATACGTCAATGTCGGTTTGGATCAGAGCGGCGAAAACTGGTTGGACGTGCCAACGGGTTATTCGACGGACCGCACATGGCAGCAGGCTACGCATACAAGCTCTAACTGTCGCAAAGAAGCCACTACAATCATACGCGACGGTGAAGATTACACCTATGACAAAGATGTTTGCGACACGACAACAACATATGAAACGCAATCCGCCACCACTGATAGTGTCTGGCAAGGGTGTGTGGGTATCCGCCCAGCGCCCGATGATCTTGAAGACAGTAATTACAGCCGCCGTATCCAAGGCTTGCTAAATTTTCAGCCGATGGAAGCCACAGGCCTCTCCGTCAATGTAAATGTTGACTGCCCGAGGCCCATTGTGCCGCTCACCAATGACTATGAGAAGTTAAAGACTGAGACGTCAAAACTGACAGGGACGGGCGATACCTTTATGCCGATGGGACTGGCTTGGGGTCGTCGTGTCCTCTCGCCAGAAGCGCCGTTTGACGAGAGCGACTCCAGCAAGCCGACAAAGCAAATCATGGTGCTGATGTCGGATGGCCGCAATTATGCGAAGGTGAAGACGGACGCCGCGAACCAAGCCAAGCTTAATTCTCCGCCTTATGTTGCGACGCTTGAATTGGGAGAATTCGCGCCGGAGACCAATGATCGCACCGCCGAGTTGTGTGAAGAGATCAAAGCCGACGGCATCGAACTTTATACGATCTCGTTTATGGTCAATAAGCCGAACCAAATCGCGCTATTGCGGGATTGTGCCTCTACTCCGTCTCATGCCTATTCAGCGGGCAGCAATGACGCTCTGGTCGGCACTTTCCGAAGCTTATCCAAGCGCTTGCAGGGTGAAATTCGCCTCACAAAGTAGGTTCTTGCCTCACAAAGTTGGTTTTTAAAGGGGTATTTGCCGTTTGAGGTCAATCGGCGAGTAACCTTTCCTTAACCCATTAATCCTTGGCAGAGCGCAAATGTTCGCCTAGTGTTCTCTTATGGAATCGACCCGCATCATTGGCCTGGACCCGTCCCTTGTGGCGTGTGGATGGGGCGTGATCGAGGTTCAAGGCAGCAAATTGCGCCACATCGCCCACGGCGTGATACGTCCCCCCCGTAAAGAACCGCTGCCTAGCCGTCTGAGCTTTCTGCATCTGGCGTTGATCGAGGTCATGTCGCTATATCAACCGCAAGAGGCGGGCGTCGAAGATATGTTTATGAAAGATAATGCCATGAGCGCGCTGAAGCTGGGCCAGGCGCGGGCGGCCTGTATTTTGGCCGCTACAGGGCAGGGCTTGAATGTCGGCGAATACGCGCCGCGCCTTGTGAAGAAATCTGTCGTCGGCACAGGCACGGCAGACAAAGCGCAAGTCGCGCATATGATGAATATCCTGCTGCCGGGGTGCGGCGTTAAGGCGGGCGACGCGGCGGATGCGCTGGCCATTGCCGTCTGTCACAGCCATCGCGTCGGGTCCGCAAATTCTATCCTTCGGAGAGCCGTATGATTGGCATGATTTCTGGTGTCTGTTTGATGGCAGGTACAGGCGAGGCGATTGTTGATTGCGGCGGTGTGGGCTACCTCCTGCAATGCGGGTCGCGCACACTTGGACAACTCGTGGAGGGGGAGGCTGTGCGTTTGCACGTCGAAACCCATGTCCGCGAAACGGCAATCACGCTCTTTGGCTTTCACTCTGAGGAAGAGCGCGCGTGGTTTACGCGTCTGCAATCCGTCCAAGGCGTGGGGCCGAAAGCGGCGCTGGCGATCCTCGATATAATGAGCCCAGGCGAGATACTCTCTGCGGCGAGCCTAGAAGACAAAACCGCCTTTGCACGCGCGTCAGGCGTCGGGCCAAAACTGGCGGGACGCATCGCGATAGAATTATCTGGCAAGCCCGCCCCCGTGGGTCGCGGATTTCAGCCCGTCTTTACCAAGCCGTCTAGTAGCGGCACGACCGAGGCTTCGCGCACAGAAGGTCTGTCCGATATGGCACTGCGCAATGACGCTATTTCCGCGCTGGTCAATCTCGGCATCCCGCAATCGGATGCCTTGCGGGCCGTGGCGCAGGCCTATAACACTTTCCCCGAAGACCCGCCGCTCGATGACCTGATCAAAGTGGCGCTAAAAGAATTAAGTCAGTAGGAGCTGAGCCAGTCATTGACCGAAGAGCGCATCATAGGAAGCGATAGCCAGATGGGCGATGGGCGTGACCGTGCCTTGCGGCCTTTGTCCTTTGCAGATTTCGTCGGGCAAAAAGCGGCGATTGCGAACCTGCAAGTCTATGTAGAGGCCGCGCGGCGACGCGGCGAAGCGCTCGATCACTTGCTGCTCTCTGGCCCGCCGGGGCTGGGCAAGACGACCTTGTCGCAGATCGTGGCGCGAGAGCTTGGCGTGAATTTCCGCTCGACCTCTGGCCCTGTGATTTCCAAGGCGGGCGATCTGGCCGCGCTGCTGACGAACCTAGAGCCTAATGATGTGCTGTTCATCGATGAAATCCACCGCCTCAATCCCGTGGTCGAAGAGGTGCTGTATCCCCGCCATGGAGGATTTCGAGCTAGACTTGATCATCGGCGAAGGCCCCGCCGCGCGGAGCATCAAGATCGACATTGCGCCGTTCACCCTCATCGGCGCAACGACGCGGGCAGGGCTGCTCGCCACGCCTTTGCGAGATCGCTTCGGCATCCCTGTGCGGCTAGAATTTTACGATGTATCAGAACTGACCAAGATTGTCGCGCGGGGGGCAGGAAAGCTCGACCTCGACATGACAGCGGACGGCGCGCGAGAAATTGCTGGTCGGGCGCGCGGGACTCCGAGGGTGGCTGGCCGCTTGCTACGCCGTGTGCGCGATTTATCCGAAGACGCAGGGCACATGACGGTCGATGCGGCTGCGGCGGATGCAGCGCTGCGGCGATTGGGCGTCGATGATATTGGCCTGGATAAGCAGGATATGCGCTATCTCCACGCGCTGTGCGAGATGTTTGGCGGTGGACCTGTCGGCGCAGACACGCTGGCAGCCGCTTTGTCAGAGGCCCGCGATGCGTTGGAAGACGTGATTGAGCCATACCTCATTCAGCAGGGCTTTTTGCAGCGCACGCCGCGCGGTCGCGTCGCAACAGCACGCGCTTTCGCCCATCTAGGCCTCGCAGCCCCCGTTCAACCGCTCGCCCCTAAACTATTCGGAGACGGCACAGATGGGTAAGCCTAAATCGTCTATGACCCCCACCATGGGGGAGTTTCACGGGCGGGCGCATCATTATCCGCTGCGGGTGTTTTATGAAGACACGGACTTTACGGGCATTGTTTATTACGCGAATTACCTGCGGTTTTTCGAGCGCGCGCGGAGCAGTTATTTCCGCCTCGTTGGGTTTAATCACGCGGATTTGTGGGACGCAGACGACCCGCTCGCCTTCGCCATTCGTAAGATCGAGCTGGACTATCAAAAGCCCGCGCGGATTGATGATCACCTGACGATTGTGACGACCTATGACAGCTTCAAAGGTGCGCGGTTATGGGTCAGCCAAGCGTGCTATCGCGGCGATGAACTGCTCGTGACTGCTGTATCAGAAGCCGCCTGCATAACCCCCGAAGGCCGCCCAAAACGCCCACCGAAGTGGATGGTCGAGCGGTTGGGGCCTTATTTGGAGTGATAAGGTTGTGCGCTCAAGTGAAAACTTCTTGCACGCTAACATCCTTACTAATTTTGATGCGGCCTAAGCGCGTTTTTTGCGCGATGAAGTGCAGAACAGCGGCCTTGACGATAGCGCCAATGCAAATGGTGAAGAATAATAATGGTATGATGACGAGTGCCCCAATCAGGCCATCTGTGTCTGCGGTCAAAAACCCAATTTTCCATTTAGAGGTTATATCAAAGTTGATTTTCTCTGGCATGACAAAATGGCCAATGAGCATGAGCGGCATAAGTAATACCGTTATTAAATGCTCGACGATCAGACTGATTTTGAAAATGCCCCAGAATGATAAGTCTTTAAATTGCATAAGTTTCGCTGACACGTTGCATATTGAGTGTCAAACAGATTATGAATGGCCAAGGCCTAACCCTCTTGCGTGCAATTTACCCCGCAGGTGTCGTAGTCGACGGCCGGTGGATTAAACTTTGAAAGTATATGCGAAATGACGCGAGATATTTTGTTTCTACTCCCCCGGGCTTTGCCGATAACTCACGGCGGGAATATTGTCCTGAATGTGCGGAGATGTGGGGGCTGCTGAGCTATTTCCCTGCGATCAAAGAGGCTGTCGATATTCGCTATCAGCCGATCGATAAACCGCGCGCGGAGATGGTGGAATTATTGGGTGATAAGAACCAGAACTGCCCGACTTTGTGTCTCGCAGAGGACGCGCCAGCATTTGAGGATTGCGGGATCATGACCCGTCGCGGGCAGCGCTTTCTCAATAATGCGCGCGACATCGGAAAATATTACGCGGCCCGGTTTGGCACGCCCATGCCCAGAGGAAATTAGTGAGGAAGTTAGTGCGGAAGTTAGTGCGGGAGATGAATATGATGAAATTAATGACACTAGGATTTGTGTTCGCTGTGGGTCTACAAGCCTGCACCCCCGCAGTTGAATATAGCGCGGAGGGGCCGACGGTAAGCCTGTCTGACCTGGCTGTTCTGACGGGCGATGATTGGGTCGGGAGTTTGACCTATTTGGATTATAGCAGCGGCGAGATGGCAGAAATCGCGACGAAAGTCTCTATCCAAGCTCCAGAGTCTAGGCAGATAACCTATACCATCTCCTATCCCGATGAGCCGTGGGAAGACGGGACTGATACGATCAAGCTCTCCGAAGATGGTCGCTTGGTCGATGGTTACGTCGTGATCCAAAGCCAAACGGGTGAGGCAGGTGAGGTGATGTTTATGACCGAACATGCGGGCGAAGACGATAATCAGCCCGCGACAATCCGCATGGCGTATAGGGTTGCTCCTAAAGAGTTTCAGATTCGCAAAGATGTGAAATTTGAGGCGTCAGAGGCATTTATCACGCGTAGCACTTATGCTTTCTCTCGCTAGCTATTCGGTTGGCACATAGCGGAAATGCCCTGTCATTGGGTAGGCAAACAGGATGTTATCCTCGACAGGACCAGCGCCGATATTGTGGACAATTAGCGGCGTGCCGTCTGGCGCTGTGCGGTCGGTCACAATCCCGATATGCGGCAAACGCCCACCAATGCGCCAACTGACTATATCGCCAGGCAGGTAGTTCGATGCGTCTGTTGATTTCGGCAAGGCTGCGCCTTTGCGTTTGAAATAAGTCTCTAGGTTTGGCACGCGGCGGTGGTCGATATTTTTGTCAGGGCGGGACAGCCCCCAATTCGCGGGATAGGCCGAAAAATTCGCGCGCATATCCTCATGCACGACCTTTTGCAGATCATAGCCAAATGCGGCGCGGAAGCTGCGAATGATGACGTCGGTGCAGACGCCAGTGCTGGGGTCAACATCGCCGCCAGGGTAATCCAGCCGCACATATTTGCCGTCATAACGCACGTTAGAGAGCGTATGGACTTGCGCGGCATCGACCAATGCCTCCGCCGTATTGGCGAAGGCGGCTGGCGCGAGAGACGCTGTTGCCGCGAGGACGACGCTTAGTAATAGTGTGCGACTAACCTTCAACATCAGGAACGAGTTCACCGGCACCCGGGCCAATCGGGCCAATTTCGATTTGGTCGCGCTCACAAATATCGAGCGCTTGACGGCCTTCAGAGTCCACGTAGATCACCTCGGCGGGCTTAACGACACGGACTTGCTTCACCTTGCTCTCAATCGGGGCGTAAGGCGGATTTTCAATCTGCGTGATCGCGTATTGAATTTTCGTCTCAGCCGGAATGACAACTTTTTGAAGCGCACTGACAGGCGCGCAAGTTTGGACTGGCGCGGCTATGATGACTTCTGGTGCAACGGGTTCGGGCGTAGAGCCGCAGCCCGCAATAGCGACCGCGCTGAGCAGAGAGAGTGTAACGATGTGGCGCATAGGGCCTCCTAATGGGTTTAAGCGTTTATAGCTTTGAAATACAGACGAAATTATGACGTATCTTTGACTATGGTTTGGCATAATCTGTGTGAATGATGTTTGAATATATCAAACTATATTGTGATCCATGTTGTGGGTCTATGGTTAAGACTTTCTTTCTAAACTGACCCTATATTGCATTGCGCAAGGCGGTTTTGTCACCTTACAGCCTGTTAATTGGTCATAAGGGGGCGAATGCCCTTAATTCGACATAAAGATTCTGGCTAATCGCCTGAGAGGCGAAGCCCAACAGAAAAGCAGGACGTCAATGTTTGAACTCATATTCCAAGCCTCCGCCCCATTGGGCGATGTTCACAGTGGAGATTTCTCCTTCTGGTCCTTGTTTAAAATGGCTGACTGGGTTGTGCGCTCTGTCATGATCTTGCTGGCCGTGGCTTCTATCTGGTCATGGGTTGTCGCGATTAATAAGGCTGTGATGTTCTTTATGCTGCGCCGCCGCGCGACAGCCTTTGAAGATACATTCTGGTCTGGCCGCACGCTGGACGAACTCGCCGCCGCACTTGGCAATGACACGCGAGACCCGATGGCGCGCGTATTCTCTGCTGCGATGCGAGAGTATAATGAAAGCAATACGACAACGGGCGGACGATCTGATCAAGCGACGCATGAGCGAATTGATAGCGTGATGAACCTTGTTGTGAACCGCGAAATGGCGAAGGCATCTAAGGGCATGACCGTCCTTGCGACGGTCGCCTCGGCGTCTGTGTTTGTGGGGCTATTTGGGACTGTCTGGGGCATTATGAATGCGTTCCGCGCGATTGCCGCCAGCCAGAATACGAACCTATCCGTGGTTGCGCCCGGCATTGCGGAAGCGCTGTTCGCGACGGCTTTGGGCCTGATCGCAGCGATCCCCGCGTTGATTTTCTATAACGTCTTTACGTCTGATTTGGAAAAATATGGCGGCCGCTTGGAGGGCTATGCCGACGAATTATCTGCGATCCTGTCGCGTAAGCTTAGCAAGGGTATTTAGGCATGGGTGCGTCAGTCGGATCATCCCGGCGGTCATCTGGCCGCGGTCGCGGACGGTGGAACCGCAGCGGCGTCAAGGCGGACATTAATGTCACACCCTTGGTCGATGTTATGCTTGTGCTGCTGATCGTATTCATGGTCGCTGCGCCGCTGCTCTCGGTTGGAGTGCCGCTGGAATTGCCCAAGACGGATGCGAAATCGCTGCCCTCGCAGCAAGAGCCGATCACGATCTCTGTCGATAAATCTGGCACAGTGTTTATCCAAGACGACGAAATCTCGCTCGAAGACCTTGCGACGAAACTGATTGCGGTGTCGGCGAATGGCTATGAAGAGCGGATTTATCTGCGCGCGGATGCGGGCAGCGATTACGGCGCGGTGATGAAAGTCATGGCGCGCGTCAACGCGGCAGGCTTTTCCAATCTCGGCCTCGTGACTGACCCCGTTAGCGCAGGGGCAGGTGGGCAGTAGTGAAAGCGGGCTTGCCCATATCTCTGCTGCTGCACGCAGCTGTGTTCGCTGGCTTTGGCTGGATGGGCGGGGCGGCAAAGCCGTTGCAAGAAGGCCGCGTCATTCCGATTGAGTTGATCACGATTGCACCTGAAACCAATGTCCGCGCCGCGATCCGCAAGCCTGACCCTAAACCGCTAGAGGCGGATGACCCCATGACGCTGGTGAACCCGATGGAGGCTGCGCCCGACGAAGACGACGCGGTCAAAGTTGCGCCAAAGGATAACTCTGCGCCTGTGAAGCAGGCCGAAGCCGTCATTCCAGAGGTTGACGAAAAAGCTATCCCGACACCTGACACGCCTGAACCGCCCGAGGAGACAAAGCCGAGCTTTGATCTGGATAAGCTTGCGGCCCTTGTCGACAAATCCAAGACCACGGCGCCTGAGAAAAATCAGCAGAAAACGCTGCAGGGCGAGACGGATAATATCAACTACGAGTCCGTCAACCGTGCGGGCACGGGGGCAGGGACGGCGATGACGCTCTCAGAACTCGATGCGCTGCAATCGGCGATGTATAAATGTTGGCGCATGCCAGCGGACGCGAAAGACCCGCAAGATTTGATTGTGCGGCTGGACGTATCCATGCTGCGCGGCGGTTTTGTCGAGGACGTCAAAGTCATTGACCGCGCGAAATCTCGTCGGAGTTCGCCAGGTAACCCGTTCTGGGATGTGGCGGAGCAACGCGCGGTTCGCGCTGTGCAGCAATGCGCGCCTTATGACTTTTTGCCCGATGAGAAATATATGCAGTGGCAAAGCATCACCCTGAATTTCCGCCCGCAAATCTGAATCAATGTTTAACGAAGGATATGTTTTGAAAGCTCTTTTGACACTTATACGCCTGACCTTGATGTGGTGCATTGCTGTGCTCTTCGGCTCTGTCTCTGCCTATGCGCAGATCGAAATTGATATCACGAAGGGCAATCTTGACCCGACCCCGATCGCTATTCCCGACTTCCTCGGCGAGAGCGTGCAAGCGACCCAACTCGGTCAAGATATTGCGGAGGTTATCCGTGCAGACCTTGAACGCTCTGGCCTGTTCAAATCGCTCGATCCTGCCAGCTTCCTCGAAACACAGACTAATATCGACTATGAACCAACATTTTCTGATTGGCGTGTGATTAAGGCCGAAGCCCTTGTGTCTGGTCGTATCGTCGTTGATGACCCGACCCGTGTGCGCGTCGAGTTCCGCCTCTGGGACGTGTTTGCGGGCAAGCAGCTCGCGGGCATACGCTTCGCCACGACCCCTGAAAACTGGCGTCGCACAGCGCATAAAGCGTCTGATGCAATCTATAAAGCGCTGACCGGAGAAGAGGGTTATTTCGATAGCCGCATCGTCTTTATTGACGAAAAAGGCCCCAAGATTGACCGCCGCAAACGCCTCGCGATTATGGATCAAGACGGCGCGAACCCGCAATATTTGCTGGGGGGATCAGACCTCGTCTTGACCCCGCGCTTCTCGCCCAATTCGCAGAAGATCACTTATATGAGCTATGAGAATAATCGCCCGCAAGTCTATCTGCTAGAGATCGAGACGGGACGGCGGGAGCTGCTCGGCAATTTCCCAGGGATGACGTTTGCGCCGCGTTTCTCGCCCAAGGGTGACAAGCTGATCCTCGCAATGGAGCGCAAAGGGAATTCTGATATATATGTCATGGATTTGCAGTCGCGCTCGACCAACCGCCTGACAACGGACCCTGGTATTGATATTTCTGGCAGCTTTTCACCCGATGGCCGCAAGATCGTGTTTAACTCAGACAGAGGCGGCTCGCCGCAGCTTTACGTGATGAACGCGGACGGATCAGGCACAAAGCGCATTACCTTCGGCAAAGGCCGTTATAACGCCCCTGTCTGGAGCCCGCGCGGAGACAAAATCGCTTTTGTGAAAAGCGGCGGCGGCAAATTTGCCATCGGCGTGATGGACCCAGACGGTAGCAATGAGCGTCAACTAACAGAAAGCTATCTAGACGAAAGCCCAACTTGGAGCCCCAATGGTCGCGTTATCCTCTTCTCTCGCAGCACGCGCGGAGAGCGGGGCGGGTCCGAAATTTGGTCGGTTGACCTGACAGGACAAAACCTGCGCAAAGTCAGCACGCCGGGGCAGGCCTCTGACCCCGCTTGGTCCCCAATTCTGCCTTAATTTCGCCCACAAAGCGGTTGACCTAACCATATGGACATAAAGTGAGGCGTTTGAGCGACAGTGATAGATGAATTCTCGGACAGGTCACGGAAATCGCTTGAACTCCCATGCTTAGCTAGATTGAATGATAACAGATTTTTTTGCAGGAGACTGACATGACATATAAAGCATTGATCCTCGGAGGCTTAACTCTCGCCGCCCTTTCGGCGTGTGCGACAAAGCCCGATCCCGTTGAAGAAGTGATAGAAGCTCCCGTCGAACAAGCGCCTGTTTTCCAAGCGCCTGTTGAGCAAGCGCCCGTTATTCAAGCTCCGATTGAGCAGCCAGATGTGGTCGCCCTCGATCCTAATTTACCAATCCCTGGCACGGCAGAAGATTTCGCCTATCAGAGCGGCGGCGAAGCGCGTGTCTTCTTTGGCTATGACCAATATACACTCACCAATGACGCGCGTCAGGCGCTGCGCAGCCAAGCCGAATGGCTAAAGCTTTATACCGAATATAGCGCCGTGATCGAAGGTCACGCGGATGAGCGCGGGACGCGGGAATATAACCTCGCCCTCGGTGCGCGCCGTGCGGATGCGGTGCGAGAGTTTCTGGTGTCCCAAGGCGTGAATCCGTCGCGTCTGTCGACTGTATCCTACGGCAAAGAACGCCCAATCGACCCGCGCAGCAACCAAGAGGGATGGGCGCGTAATCGTAACGGCTTTACCAATTTGAGCAGCGCAGGCCGCTCTTAGCCGAATTAACACGCCCGTTTTGGCGGGCTGTTAACCTGACATTCACCACTCTGACGGCCTTTTAACGGGCCAATCCCGTTGCGCTGTTCTATGCTGTGGCGACATGAACGAAGAGGTAATCTCATGCAGTCCAAACTTGTGCAGTCCAAACTTGCCACCCTCGCATTTTCGACACTCCTATTAATGGGAGTCTGGAGCAGCCCTGCCTTTGCGCAGTCCAAGAAAGACTTGGCCGCGCAAAATGCGGCGCTAGAGCAGCGCTTATCGCGTCTTGAACAGCGCATGCTGACGGGTGATCCGGCCGCGGAGCGGTTGATGCAGCGCATTGATACGCTGGAGACAAGCCAGCGTGCTCTGCGCGGCGAATTAGAGCGCATCACATTTGAGCGCGATAATTTGAAGTCAGAAGTTGACGCTTTGGCGGGCGATGTGCGTGCGATGCAAGGCCTCTCTAACCGCATGAAAATCCATCTGGACGCCGTTGATTTGGTCGCGCGGGAAACAAACCAAGCGCAACAAGCGGCCCGCAATGCCACGCTGTCTGGACAGCCATCATCTAGCGCAACGGGTCCGATTTCCGCCGTGCCCTCCGCGCCGACGTTAAAAGAGCAGACGTTGAATGTACCCTCAGTCGATACGCTAGGCGGTCAAGCCGCAATCATCCAATCTGCCCCTTCCAATGACGTGACGCAGTTGGGGCAGCTCGGCAAAACGAAGCTCGCAGAGGGAGATTATGCAGGGGCGCAGGTTGCGCTGTCGCAATATCTCCAATTTAATCCAGACGCCGCCGATGCAGGTGAAATGCAGTATTGGCTGGGCGAGAGTTATTTTGTGCGCGGCGGATATGCGGACGCAGCGGATGCCTATATTGGCGCGATGCGTAAAGCCCCGCAAGGCGCAAAAGCCCCTGACGCTATGGTGCGCCTCGCGGCCAGCCTCCGTGAACTGGGCCAGATCAGCGAAGCCTGCCAAACCCTGGCCAGCTTCCCCGCCCAATTCCCGAATGCGTCGGCGACGGTGAGGGCCAAGGCCAATACAGAAGCGGCGCGAACAGGTTGCTAGAAGTCTGGCCTCTGACCTGCTAGGGGCGGGCATGACGCCGGCTCAATTCAATCAACTCTTTAGCTTTGTCCAAACGCTAGACACGCCTGTCGCGATTGCGTTTTCGGGCGGGGGGGACAGCACGGCTTTGCTCCACGCGCTGCGCGATCACCCGTTGGCGACCCATGCCTTTATCATTGATCATAATTTGCGCCGTGAGAGCGCTTTGGAGACAGAGCGATCAGCCGATTTCGCGCGGGATTTGGGTTACACAATTATCACAAAACGCTGGGACCACGGCGGCGTCACGACCGGGCTGCAAGTCAAAGCGCGGGCATATCGCTACGCCGCGATGGGAGACATGTGCCGCCGCGCAGGGCTCGCGCATTTGCTAACCGCGCATACGGCGGATGATCAGGCCGAAACGCTGCTGATGCGAAAGGCGCGGCTGACGGGCTGGCGCGGCTTGGCGGGGATGGCGGAGAGTGCTTACGGCCCGCTTTGGCCCGCGCTCGCAGAGGTTACGCTGCACCGCCCTTTGCTGCGCGTATCGCGACAGGATTTGCGGGCGTATAACCGCGCAGAAAACCTGTCTTGGATCGACGATCCGTCCAATGAAAATCAAGACTTCACGCGGATCAAAGCGCGGTCAGAACTGGGCGTAAAAGCGGGGCTGACGGAAAAGCTGCTGGAGGTTCAAACCCAGAACCGTGCGCGTCGAGATGCGGAGGCCGCGTTATTTGGCACGTGGCTCGCGCGTCACGCGACGTTGCATGCGGCGGGCTATGTCACAACGACCCGCGTGCCGCCCGTTGAATTGCTCCTGCATCTGCTCCGTGCGGTGTCTGGCTCGGGTGGGCCGATTGATGCGGCACGGCGAGAGGCGTTGGCCGCGCGGATGGAGGCGGCAGATTTTGACGCGGCGACTTTGGCGGGGGCGTGGGTGGTCAAGACCGCCGATGGATTTCTGTTCACGCGCGACCCGGTCGCTGTCAAAGGCCGCGCGGGAGGAGACGGGGACGGCGCTGCGCTGGCCGCACCTGTCGATATTCCAACGGACTACCCGCTCATATGGGACGGGCGTTTCGCCATTCAGGCAAGCCAAACGGGCTTTGCTGTGCAGGCCGCCTATGGGCATTTGCAAAAGCTGGACGGACTTACGAACTATCCAAAGGAAGTGCGCGGGACTTTGCCGATGATTGTGAAAGGCGAGATCATTTACGGAGACAGCGCTGACGGCGTGCAAATGCAGAATTTGGTCACGAAACGCCTCTATGCACACTTCGGTACTACGTCAAAAACGCCGAAAGCTATATAAATCGCCTTTAAACGCAGCTTCGTATGAAAATTAAGCGTCTAAAGCGCTTTGTTTTGTGCGAGAACTTCCTATGTGTTAAAGCAGATGGAATTCCTCATTAATAGGTCAAGCTGATGAAAAATACGAATATGCGCAATCTGGCAATTTGGGGCGTCGTCCTCGCCATGATTTTACTCGTGATGAGCGCGACGCAATCTGGGATGAATAATCCCGCAAATTCGGACGAGATCATCTATTCACAACTCGTTGAAAAAGCGCAAGCCAATCAAGTCGAGACGGCCAGCATTGATCGCCAAGGCGGCAAGATTACTGGCACGATGACAGATGGATCCGAATATTTGGTGACAGTTGATCCGTATCAGGACAACCTCGCAGATATATTTGAAGGCACAAACACCGCCGTTTCAGCCAAGCCGCTTGAGCAACAATCCGTGCTGGGCAGCATCCTGATGGCGACCCTGCCGCTTTTGATTATCGCAGGTCTGTTTATCCTCTTCTTCCGCAATATGCAGGGCGGGGGCCGTGGCGGTGCGATGAGCTTTGGCAAGTCGCGGGCGAAGTTGCTGACTGAAAACACACAGCGCAAGACATTTGACGATGTTGCGGGTGTCGAGTCTGCTAAAGAAGACCTCAAAGAAGTGGTCGAATTCCTCAAAGACCCCAGCCGTTTCACGCGCCTCGGTGCGCGTATCCCGACGGGCGCATTGCTCGTGGGCCCTCCTGGCACAGGTAAAACTTTACTGGCCCGCGCCGTTGCGGGTGAGGCGGGCGTGCCGTTCTTTACGATCTCTGGTTCTGACTTCGTCGAAATGTTTGTCGGTGTCGGTGCATCCCGCGTCCGCGAAATGTTCGCCGATGCGCGGAAGCAAGCGCCTTGTATCATCTTTATTGACGAGATTGATGCCGTGGGTCGTCACCGCGGTGTCGGCACATCTGGCGGCCACGAGGAACGCGAGCAAACGCTCAACCAACTCCTCGTCGAGATGGACGGATTTGAAGGTGATGAAGGTATCATCATTATCGCCGCGACCAACCGCCCTGACGTGCTGGACAAAGCGCTGCTGCGTCCGGGCCGTTTTGACCGTCAGATTGAAGTGCCATATCCCGATATTCAGGGTCGCGAGAAAATCCTTGAAGTCCATATGAAGGGCAAGCCTATCGCCGCTGATCTCGATGTAAAATACATCGCGCGCGGTACGCCGGGCTTCTCAGGTGCTGACCTGATGAACCTTGTCAATGAGGCAGCCTTGCTGTCCGCCCGTCGCAATAAACTCAAGATCACCATGCGCGAATTTGAAGATGCGCGGGACAAAGTGATGATGGGCGCGGAGCGTCATACGCTGGCAATGTCTGATGAAGAAAAGGCGATGACAGCCTATCACGAAGCGGGTCACGCGATTGTTGGCCTGAACATGAAGGGCAGCTTGCCGATCCACAAAGCCACGATTATCCCACGCGGACGAGCGCTTGGCATGGTGCAATATATGCCTGAGCGCGATCAAATTTCGCAGTCACGTCAAGAAATGATCGCGCGTATGGCGATGGCGATGGGCGGGCGTGCCGCAGAAGAAATCCACTTCGGCTATGACAAGGTCACATCTGGCGCCAGCTCTGATATTGAACAAGTTACCCGCATCGCGACCGCTATGGTCACGGAATGGGGTTTGTCAGACGAGATCGGCCCAATCGCCTATAAAGATACAGATCAGCAAAGTTTCCACCCCGGCATCGGGCGCGGTTCTGCGATTTCGCCTGAGACAGCGAAATTGATCGAGAGCGAGATCAAGCGCTTTGTGACAGAAGCGCATGAAACAGCGATCAAAATCCTGAAGAAGAAAAAGAAGGATTGGGTCGCCTTGGCCGAAGCTCTGTTGGAATATGAAACGCTATCTGGCGATGAAATCAAAGAGCTGATCGAGAACGGCACGAAGCCGAAGCGTCCAGATAATTCTGGCGGCGGGAAGCCCGCTGTCGCGGCTGTGCCAACGACTCGCAAGCCAAAGCCCAAGCCGATTGGCGGCGCGTCAACGGCGCGGGATGTAAATCCAGACGCTTAGACCTTTCAGTCTGTCAAACATTTAAATCCCGCCCATCCATTGATGCGGCGGGGTTTTTTGTGTGGGTACGAGACTGCGGCGTGCCGCGCTCTTGATCTTCACGCCGTCGCAGTTAAAGGGAGCGTATGAGCCAACGCTGCAAAATCATGGGCATCTTAAATGTCACCCCCGATAGTTTTTCGGATGGCGGGCGCTATGACAGCTTAGAACTCGCCGTGCGGCAAGCGCAGAGGCTGATGGAGCAGGGCGCGGACATCCTCGACATTGGCGGCGAAAGCACACGACCTGGCGCAGAAGAAATTGACGTGCTGGAAGAAATCCGTCGCACTGTGCCCGTGATCGCTGCAATCCGAGAGGCCACGCGAGACGCCGAAATTGGCCCCGTTATCTCTATCGATACGCGCAAGCCTGAGGTCGCAGAGGCCGCGATCCATGCGGGCGCGGACATTTGGAATGACGTCACCGCGCTGACCTTTTCAGATCGATCAGAAGCCACAGCATCTGACCTCGCTTGCCCTGTCATTATCATGCACATGCAAGGCAGCCCCGAGACGATGCAGCACAGTCCGCGCTATGACGATGCGGTGCGCGATGTGCGCGACTATCTCGCCAAGCGGCTGGACGCGCTGGAATTTGCGGGCATTGAACGGGCGCGCGTGACGATTGATCCAGGGCTTGGCTTTGGGAAGCGGCAGGAAGATAATCTTGCGATCTTGCGGGAGTTAGCGGTCTTTCAAGACCTCGGCTGCCCCGTCCTGATGGGGGCATCGCGGAAAAGCTTTATCGGGCGTATTGACGGCTCAAGCGCGGATGACCGCCTCGGCGGAAGCCTCGCCGCCGCCCTCTGGTCCCTCCAAGCGGGCGCGGATATTTTAAGGGTGCATGATGTCGCCGAGACGGTGCAGGCGGTGAAGGTTTGGGAGGCGATTAATCGTGGTTAAGTGTATGAATTTGATTGAAGCGAAAAATCCTACTTGGCGAGACCTAGACCCTTTCACGGGAATGTTTATATAATTCTGCGAATGGATCACCTGCATAAAGCGGCTGATGACGAAGGCTAACATATGACCACCAACACCACCCCCCGCGTTCTCATCATTGCTGGCTCTGACTCCTCTGGCGGGGCGGGGATACAGGCGGACATCAAGACTTGCGCGGCGTTTGGCGTTTATGCGGCGACGGCGATTACGGCTGTGACCGCGCAGAATACGGTGGGCGTGCAGCAGGTCGAGATCATGCCAGCCGACTTAGTGCGGGCGCAAATCCGCTCTGTATCGTCTGACATCGGCGCGGACGTGATCAAGATCGGCATGTTGGGCAATGCAGAGATCATCAATGTTGTGGCCGAAGAGATTGAGGAGTCTGATGCTTTTGTGATCCTTGACCCCGTTATGGTGGCGACATCTGGCGACACATTGCTGGAGACGGCGGCGGTGACAGCCTTGATTGAAAAGCTGCTCCCCCTCGCGGATTTGGTCACACCGAATGTGCCAGAGGCCGAGCTGCTGACGGGGATGAAGATCACGGATATCGACGAATTAACTGCGGCGGGCGATAAGCTGCTGACGCATAATGTCTATGCGGCGTTGATGAAGGGCGGGCACCTTAAGGGTAAGTCTGTGGTCGATGTTTTGGTCAGCGAGGAGGGGGCAAATATCATGTCTGGCCCGCGTCTACACACGCGCCACACACACGGGACGGGCTGCACGCTAGCGAGCGCGGTGGCGGCAAATATGGCGATGGATATACCGCTGGACGAAGCTGTTCAGATTGCACGGGAATTTGTGTTCCAAGCGATCAAAACTGCGCCGAAATTGGGGGCTGGCAATGGTCCGCTTAATCATGGCCTAGTGATGGAATTGGGCGAGGACGACACGCCGCCCGAGAGCAACAATCCCTTTGCGGCGCTCAAAGGCTTGACCTCTTAGGCGACGGCGACTGGCGGCTTCTCTCCTGCCCGCGCGATCATCACGCCGATCAAGATCATCCCGAATGAGACGACAATGCGCCAGCTAAAGGCCTCGTTCAAAAATGTAACGCCCAAGATCACAGAACATAGCGGCACGAAATAATTAACCTTGGCCAGATTGCTCGGCCCGGCTTTGTCGATGAAATACAGAAAGATAATCGTGGCAATCCCAGAGGCGCCCAGACCTAACCCTAGCGCCATGAGGAGGCCGAGGGCTGACGGTATCTCGCTTGGTACGCCGCTGATGACGCCCGCTATGGTAGCCACCAGACAGGCTCCAATCGTCATCATCGCCCCGCCCACACTGGACGGAGTTTGAGGCGCGCGCTTTGCGATAATCGTCGTGATGGCGTAACTCACTGCGGCGCCCATAATCAAAAGTTGCGCCCGCCAGTCACTGACAAGGCTGAGGCTGAAATCATCAGGGATAAACAGCACGACAACGCCAAGAAACCCAATGACAAAACCGATCAACTTGGCGGGCGTTAGGCGTTCATCGGCAAAGAAATGCGCCAGCACGATTGTGACCAAGGGCATAATGCCGACGATGATCGCCGAAACCCCACTATCGACCGTGATCATGCCCTTTGAGGCTAAGAAAAACGGGAGCGCACTGCCCGTCACGCCAATGACGAAATACCACAGCCAGCGCCTATCACGGAGCGCTGGAAAGCGGTGCCCGCGCGCATACATATAGGCCGTAATCACCACGGTTCCGATCATCAGACGAAATGCGACGAGCCAGATCGGGGAGATATATCTCACCCCCACGCGCGTCATCGTAAAGGCGCTGCCCCAGATCAAGACCAAAGTCAGCGACAGCCCGATAAAGGCTGCAGGCGATAATTTGGAATCAGAGGAGGTCGTCATAGCTCCGCTTGGCAGGGCGAGCGGGACGGGTCAATGTCTTGATGAGCCTGTACCAGAATTGATCTCGCCTCTCGCAGGCAATTTCGTTGAAAACAGTTTGAACACCCAGACTTCAGACATCGCTAGCAGCGTGAAATATACGGTGCCCATAGCGAGCGGTACATGGGGGTAATCAATAAATATTCCCCCAGAATTATGGGCGTTTGCATATCCTGCCATCTCTAAAAACGCTTCTGTTAAGCCAAGCCTTGGCACGAGGGCTGCGCCAAAAGCGAAGATAAAGACGAGGACGAAATATATAAAGACGGCCAAAATTGACATGATCACACTTGCGGCTTTTGTCGCCTCATCTGCATCCGAAAAGGCGAAGCGCATGCGCATGAACACCACGCCCATATAGAGATAAAGTATCTCATTCCCCGGGGCGAGCGAGTTGAAGATAAGCGCGAAAATGCCGTAAAACGGCACAAAGAAAAAGATCGTAAACTTCCTCGGTAAGGCGGCCATGAACACGCCAGAATGAACCATAATGAATTCAAATGCCATCATCACGGCGAGGGTCGCAATGCGGTCAACTTCATTCGCTTGCGGCGAAATCCACAGGCGCAGCATTTCATAGACAAGGGCCGCGTAAATCGCGATCCCAACCCAGCCGAGCAGACGGTTTATGATTGTCCAGACCACTCAACTAAGTCCAAGAATGTGGTATATTTGGCGCGACATACCCTAGCATAGACGACCCGATGTCAATCATGGCGCGGATCGTCTGAGAATAGCTTTGGCCTAACCGCCGCAGGCGCCGCCTGCATTCGGGATGCAAGAGGAAAGTGCGCCGCGCTGAATACCGTCAAGTGAATTGCGACCATCTTTTTTGCGCGCGTCACGATTGGATTTGCGGATGCATACTTCTTTTTTGCGGATTTGACCTGTGACAGCCACCATCTCGCAAATCATCGGATCTTCTTCGTCCGCCGCAGTATCAGCGGCCGCTGTTTGTGTTGACGGCGCAACGGCTTTTGCCGCCGGCGCTGTTGCTTTGGCCGAGGTCGGTGCGGTCGTTGTCGTGCAGGCCGCGAGGCTCAAGCCCGCAAAACAGAGTAGTAAAAATCGTGCGGTCATAGTCGTAATTTCCTTTATGTATCTCTCTCTATATCTCTTCATTAGGGTCTGACAGAGGTGCTGTCCAGCGCTTGAATTTATGCCTTAAACGGGTCGCGCATCAGGATGACGTCCTCGCGTTCGGGCGAGGTGGACACCATGGAGACGGGGCAGCCGATCAGTTCTTCGATGTGGCGGACATATTTGACCGCTTCGGCGGGCAATTCAGCCCAACTACGTGCGCCGCGTGTGGAGCCTTGCCAGCCTGGCATGCTCTCATAAATCGGCTCGACATTGGCTTGATTGGTCGCGCCAGCGGGGAGGCGTTTGACGATCTTTCCATCGAGTTTATAGCCGATACAGATTTTCAACTCAGCCAAACCGTCCAGCACGTCGAGCTTCGTCAGGGCGATGCCCGTAATGCCGCCTGTGATGATCGCTTGTTTGACCATGACCGCGTCAAACCAGCCGCAGCGGCGCTGGCGGCCTGTGACCGTACCAAATTCATGCCCGCGCTCGCCGAGGCGGTGACCGATCGCGTCATTTAGCTCGGTCGGGAAGGGGCCTTCGCCGACGCGGGTGGTGTAGGCTTTGGTGATCCCAAGCACATAATTGAGCGCGCCTGGGCCCATGCCGGACCCTGCCGCCGCTTGGCCTGCAATGGTATTGGAACTGGTGACAAAAGGATAAGTGCCGTGATCAATATCGAGCATCGCGCCTTGTGCGCCCTCAAACAAAATTCGCTTCTCGGCTTTTTGGGCGTCATCCAGCGTTTGCCAGACAGGGGCCATATAAGGAAGAATTTTCGGGGCGATTTCGATCAGTTGATCATAGAGTGCCTGCGCATCCGTCTCTGGCTGATCCAGACCACGGCGCAGAGCATTATGATGGTGCAGCAAATTCTCCACACGCTCCATCAGGTGCGCTTCGTCGGCTAGGTCACAGATACGGATCGCGCGGCGGGCGACTTTATCTTCATAAGCGGGGCCGATGCCGCGCTTCGTCATACCAATCTTGACGCCGTCAACACGGTTCTCGCGGATGCCGTCCAACTCGCTATGGATGGGGAGGATGAGGGATGTGGATTCGGAAATCTGTAAACTATCAGGCCCAACCTTCACGCCTTGCTCTTTGATGCGCGTGACTTCGCTAAGGAACGCCCACGGGTCAAAGACAACGCCATTGCCGATGACAGAGAGCTTCCCGCCGCGCACGATACCCGAGGGGAGAAGGGAGAGCTTATACGTCGTGCCGTCAACGACCAGCGTATGGCCCGCATTGTGACCGCCTTGGAACCGCACAACAACATCGGCGCGGCTGCTGAGCCAATCGACGATCTTGCCTTTTCCTTCATCGCCCCACTGCGATCCAACAACAACTACATTCGCCATGGCAAAGCCTTTTCTTACATGCAAAACGGCGCAAGGGTTGCTTACGCCGTCTTTTGGAAACGAGACAGAATCTCGCCTATCAGACTTTTTCAGTCTTTAGACAAAGTCAGCGGGAAAAGCGAATCTCAATCGTGCTTTATCTACAAGCGACTCTAATTTTGTCGCGAATAAGTGCGAGGGCGACCTAAAACACGAACTGCGACAAAATGGCCGATAGTTAATCTCATTTAACCTTTTGCCAATCTTCCCTGAAAATCCCTGCGTAGCTATTTCATAGAGCTGCCATAAAGCTAGCTCAAAACATCTATAATGGGGAATTATTATGGAAAAAGTAGGTATGCTAAATCCCACAGACCTAGTGGGCGTATCCTTCTGGATTATATCCGCCGCAATGCTAGCGGCAACTTTCTTCTTCTGGGTCGAGCGGGATCGCGCGGTCGGAAAATGGAAGACATCACTCACAGTTGCCGCAATGGTGACAGGTATCGCAGCGTTACATTATTTTTATATGCGCGGCGTATGGGCGACAACGGGTGAAAGCCCAACCGTCTTCCGCTATGTTGACTGGCTCTTGACTGTGCCGCTACAGATTGTGGAATTCTTCCTAATCTTGTCAGCGATTGCTATTGTCCGTGCGGCTCTGTTCTGGAAACTCTTAATCGCATCAATCGTGATGTTGGTGACGGGCTATTTAGGCGAAGTCTATCAAGGTGGGCTACTATGGCCGATGTTCATCGTCGGAACACTGGCGTGGCTCTACATCATCTACGAAATCTTCGCGGGTGAAGCGAGTAAGATCAATGCAAGCCAAGGTACAATCGCCTCCAAGAAAGCGTTTAATGCGCTGCGTTGGATTGTGACAATCGGTTGGGCGATTTATCCAATCGGCTATATCGTGGGCTATATGGGTGAGCCGGGTGCGAATGATGCCATTCTCAACCTCGTCTACAACCTCGCAGATTTTGTGAACAAAATCGCCTTCGGTGTTGTGATCTGGGCCGCTGCAACGTCAGACGATGCTAACAATCGCGTCGCCTAGTCTGACTGAATGATAGGTTATCTGTCATATACAAACCCTATGAAAGGCGCCCTGTGAGGGGCGTCTTTCCACCTGCGTTTTGGGTTGCTGATCCGTCTGGCGACACCATTACTTCGCAACATGCTTGGTTAAAGCCAGCGATTGCAACCTCTCTTATTCTTATTATTGCCAATGCTGTTTCGCCGATCGCCGCAAACTGGATCGCGATTATATTCTTCTTATTCGGTGTCCCGCACGGCGCGGTCGAACGCACGCAAGATAGACCCCGCTTTATTATGCCGACGCTCGCCTATTCGGCTCTTTATATCGTATTTGGTATTCTCGTTTTTAGTAGCTGGCTGATTTCGCCGCTCGGCACACTTGTTATATTCTTCCTGCTCTCAGCCTGGCATTTTGGACAATCAGAGCCGACCCTTCGACTCATTGGCGCGTGGGTGATTATAGGATCGTGCTTGATTTACCCTGTCGAAACAGTTGGCATATTTGCGCTGTTGATAGAGCAAGATCCGCCGCCGTCATATATCGCCGACGCAATGCATGTCATGGCGATCGCGTGTGGTCTGGCTGTTTTTTTGGAGTTCGTCTTGCGCGCCAAGGCAGGACAGATGCCGTCTGTTTTACGGCTAGTGTTTTTGATTGGTATTTTCCTGATTTTGCCGCCTGTGCCAGCCGTGGCTGTTTATTTCTTTGCATTTCACGGCCTCGGTGAGTTCTCGCGCACGATCGCCTCTGTCTCGCGCGCGCAGTCTGACCTCAAGCCGTTAGATGTTCTCAAGTTATACGGCCCAGCGACATTTCCAGCTATGATTGGAGCGGTTCTAATCCTGACCTTGACATATCAAGGGCATATTCCAGTCCTGATCGCTACTGGCCTCGCTGTGTCATTTATCATCCCGCACATGCTGCCAGTTGAGGCCTTGCTGCGGGTCGACCGTGAGACGACCCGCACATCGCCCTAATTTATGACGCAATTACAAATTCACCGCATCGACGATTTTGACTTGCTTTATGGCGGCAATTTCTTTGCACACTCCCTCTGAGGCTGGCTCATCAATGGCGACAAGGCAGACCGCTTCGCCGCCCACTTCCATACGACCCATCGAAAATGTGGCAATGTTGATGTTGTTCTCGCCGAGCAGATTGCCGAGCTTGCCGACAAACCCTGGACTATCTTCATTGCGCACATAGAGCAGGTTCGGGTGGAAAGCTGCGTCCATCGGCACGCCGAACAAGCGCACGATACGAGGCTCGCCGCGATAGATCGTGCCGACGATCGCGTATTTACGCTCCGCTGTATCGACCTGAATGCGGATCAAGCTTTCGGCCCGCTCCGCCTCATCCACATAGCTCTCGGTCAGCGCAATGCCGCGCTCTTTGGCCAGCACAGGCGCGGAGACCATATTGGCTTCGGGCATGGCAGACTTTAGGAGACCCGCGAGAGCCGCCGCTGTCATCGGCTTAGTGTTTAGAGTTGTAATCGCGCCTTTATAGGTCATCTCGACAGACGTCACAGAGGCGTGGAGCAACTGCCCCATCAACGTGCCAAGCTTATCGGCCAGATCAACCCAAGGCTTGAGGCGCGGGGCTTCTTCGGCCGAAATGGACGGCGTGTTGAGCGCGTTTGATACTGCGCCAGTCAGTAAGTAATCCGCCATTTGCTCCGCCACTTGGACCGCCACATTTTCTTGTGCTTCCAAAGTTGATGCACCCAAATGCGGCGTGGCGATAAAGTTTGGCGTGCCAAACAATGGATGCTCTTTTGCAGGTTCGACGGCGAACACATCCAGCGCAGCGGCGCGGACATGACCCGCATCCAGCGCGTCTTTCAGAGCTTCTTCGTCCACCAGGCCACCCCGGGCGCAGTTGACAATGATCACGCCTTTTTTGGTCATGCCGAGACGCGCACGATTGACGATGTTCTTCGTGCCTTCAACCAATGGCGTATGCAGTGTGATTGCGTCCGCACGTTGGAACAGTTCGTCAAGCTCCACCTTTTGCACGCCTAATTTCACGGCGCGTTCGTCTGTTAAATAGGGGTCGTAAGCGATGACTTTCATCTTCAGGCCCAGCGCCCGTTCCGCGACCAATGCCCCAATATTGCCGCACCCGATCAGGCCCAGCGTTTTGTTAAATAGCTCAACACCTTTAAAATCGCTCTTCGGCCATTCACCGTTTTGCGTGCGGGCAGAAGCGGTAGGAATTTGTCGGGCGGCGGAGAACAGCATCGCAATCGCGTGTTCGGCTGTTGTAATCGCATTGCCGAACGGCGTGTTCATAACGACGACGCCTTTATCTGTGGCGGCTTTGATGTCGACATTATCAACGCCAATCCCCGCACGACCAATGACTTTGAGGTTTGTCGCGGCTGCGATGATTTCAGCATCAGGGCGGGTGGAGGAGCGCACGGCGAGGCCATCATAGGCAGGAATGATCTTGATCAATTCTTCCTTGGACAGGCCCGTAATCACGTCCACATCGACGCCACGATTTTTGAATACTTCCATGGCGGAAGGTGACATTTTATCAGAAATAAGAACTTTAGGCATTTACGTGTCTTTCTTAATATGGCCGCCTGTGCCGTCCCCTGAGGACGTCCAGCGGCGTGTTCGGTTAATCATCATCTTGGTGTCGACTTCCTTCGCGAGGTCTTTGCCGAGCAGGCCCATGAGGCGATGAAGTAAAATAGTGACATCGGCGGCCTCGCGGCCAGCTTCGTCATTGTCATTGGCGTCGAGCGCTTCGAGCAATTCGTCCATTTCAAGCTGTGCCCTTCGGACAAGCGCTGTAGGATCGGAAACGGGGCCGAACGTGTCGTCACCCCATTTCAAGATGCTCACGCTAGATTCGCGGGGCATCAGAGGGCTCTGACCTTGGTTTCAAAGGCCCAGTCGAGCCAAGGGGTGAGTTTTTCAAGATCAGACAATTCAATCAGGCCAGACGCCCAAATACGAAAGCCTGCTGGCGCGGTTTTATAGGCGCCGAAATCTAGCGCGACCTCTTCGTCGCCCAGCAATTTCACGATGGATTTGGCAAACGCCGCTTGGCCGTCTTTATCCAGCGCGGTCACACGCGGATCGACGATTTTGAGGCAAACGCCCGTGTTGGAACGCTCGTCCTCTTTTTCCGCGAGGTTAGCGATCCACGGGGTTCGCTCAATCCAGTCCCAGAGATATTGCGCGTTGCGATCGGCGCGGCCATGCATGAAGTCCAGCCCGCCTTGGGCCTTCACCCATTTTAGCGCGTCGAGGTGATCTTCCGCACAGAGAAGGGAGGGCGTGTTGATGGTGGAGCCTTCAAAAAGCGCTTCGTTGAGCTTGCCTTTGCTCGTCATACGGAAAATCTTTGGAAGCGGCCAAGGCGGGGTGTAGCTCTCCAGCCGCTCAACCGCGCGCGGTCCGAGGATCAGCATGCCGTGAGCCGCTTCGCCGCCCATATTCTTCTGCCAGCTATAAGTCAGGACATCGACTTTATCCCATTCAATTTCCTGCGCGAACACAGCGGACGTAGCATCGCAAATCGTCAGCCCTTCGCGGTCAGATGGAATAAAATCCGCATTGGGGACACGTACGCCAGAGGTCGTGCCGTTCCACGTAAAGACCAAATCGCGGTCGCCCGTATATTGGTGCAGCGGCGGCAGGTGGCCGTAATCCGCTTTTAAAATGCGCAGGTCATCTAGCGGGAGCAATTCGGCATCCGTGATCCACGCATTGCCGAAATTCTCCCATGCTGCCACATCGACGCCGCGCGGACCGAGCAATGACCACATGGCCATTTCGACCGCGCCTGTATCGGACGCTGGGACAATCGCGATGCGGTAATCCGCAGGCACTTGCAAAACGTCGCGCGTCAGGTCGATGACCTCTTTGAGTTTGGCTTTGCCCAGCGCAGACCGGTGCGAACGGCCAAGGGCGGCGTCGCTGAGCGCGTCTAATGTCCAACCAGGACGTTTTTTGGTGGGGCCCGCACTAAAGCGGGGATCGACGGGTTTGACCGTCGGCTTCGCTGCTGCCGCAGCGGTATTGGTGGCGATCGCCATATCTATGCTCCATCATCCGCGTTTTTGTACGAATGTTAAAGTGCGCTCCAGTGGGGGAACGTGACCCGAGAGCGCTATAGGCGAGAGTCGGCATGGCTGTCAATTCAACACGCAGATGTTTTACGGGAACGCATGTTGCCCTTTATCCGTAAGTAGAACTCTAGGAAACATGCCATGACATTACAGCCTGAAACCATCGGTTTGCGAACATCAGACACAGACACGCTTGGAGTCACGCGGTCTAAGCTGGGCAAATCTGGCTGGACTTACAGCGATAGCGACGGGAAGACTGTCAGTCAAAGCGAGGGCAAGCGCATAGACGCACTCGCCATACCGCCAGCTTGGCAAGACGTCTGGATTTCCCCTGATCCGAAGGGTCATATTCTGGCATATGGGTCAGATGAAAAAGGTCGGCGGCAATATATTTATCACCCAGAGTTTCGCGCTGCGCGGGAGGCTCAGAAATTTTCCGGACTTGCGGATTTTGCCCGTGGACTACCGCGTCTTCGCAAGCACATAGCCATGATATTGGATGCGTCAGAAGACACGGAAGACCTGGCAATCGCCGCCATTATTCGTCTGCTTGACACAACGGGGCTACGTATCGGGCATCACCGATTTCGGCGCCGATCTGGGGCGCGAGGTTTAACGACGCTGAGCGAAGACAATGTCAGCCTTGAGGGCGATATGGTCATCCTTAAATATACAGCAAAAGGCGGTAAAGACCGCAAAGTGTCATTTAACGACGAGGCTGTCGCAGATGTGTTGCGTCAGCTACAAGCAGAGCCTGGCTCCGATGTGTTTTCTGGCGAAGATTTTTCGATCCGCGCGCGACACGTCAACGCCTATATACAAAACACATTAGGCGAGGGGTTCTCGGCGAAAGACTTCCGAACATGGGGCGGCAGTGTCACGGCGGTAGAAGCGATGCGCAAGCGAGATGCCGATACGTTAAAGGCCGTTAGCGAGGACGCTGCGGAGTTTCTGGGAAACACGCCATCTATCGCCAAAACGTCGTATATTCACCCCAAGATATTGGACATAATTCGCACAGGAGGCGATTTGCCACCACCGTCTGGGCCAACGCGCCTCTATGCCAATGAGCGGGTCTGTTTTGCTGTGGTGTCTGAATAGCCATCCCACAAGACTGTCACTTTCAAAATGTTTGTCACCCCGCTATGCCCATTTTGAAACTAGGAGAGATTTATGCCGCAGGAATTATCAGACTACACACCGCCCAAGGTTTGGGAATGGGACAATGGCGCGGATGGGAATAAATTCGCGAGCATTAACCGCCCCACATCTGGGGCGCGTGAGGAGAAACCGCTACCCGTTGGGAAGCACCCGCTGCAGCTTTACTCTCTCGGTACGCCCAATGGCGTGAAAGTCACGATCATGTTGGAGGAGCTTTTGGCGCTTGGTCACACAGGTGCGGAATATGATGCGTGGTTGATCAATATCATGGAGGGTGACCAGTTTGGCAGCGGCTTTGTTGCGGCGAACCCCAATTCTAAAATCCCTGCGATGATGGATCATTCCGTCAAAGGTGATCCGCAGCGCATTTTTGAGAGCGGGTCTATCTTGTTCTATCTGGCCGAGAAGTTTGGCGCATTTCTGCCAACGGAGCTTGCGGCGCGGACGGAGACGATGTCGTGGTTGATGTGGCAAATGGGCAGTGCGCCGTATCTGGGTGGGGGCTTTGGGCATTTTTATGCCTATGCGCCGATGAAGATTGAATACGCGATTAATCGGTTCGCCATGGAGGTGAAGCGCGAGATGGACGTGCTGGACAAGCAACTCGCGGAGCATGAATTTATCGCGGGGGATCAACTGACGATTGCCGATTTCGCGATTTATCCGTGGTACGGTGCGATGGCGCGGGGATTGCTTTATGACGCCAAAGAGTTTTTGGACGTTGAAGGCTATACCCATTTGGGCCGTTGGGCGAAGCAGTTATCAGAACGCCCCACCTTTCAACGTGGGCAGTTGGTCAACCGCCCTTGGGACGAGGAGAAGGGCTTGAAAGAGCGCCATGACGCCTCTGATTTCGCGGCGAAGCTGCAAGAGCAGGCCGATAAAAAAACCTAATAAAAAAGGCTGGGGCGCAAACCCCAGCCTTATACATTCGCGGTCAGTCAGGGCTTAGCCTTTGGCAATCGCAATCGCTTCCGCAGCGAGTTTTGTGATGGCGTCAAAATCACCCGCTGCGATCGCGTCTTTGGGCGTCAACCAGCTGCCGCCACAGGCGAGGACTGATGGGACAGCCAGATATTCGGCCAGGTTCGCCGCGCTCACGCCACCTGTTGGCATAATTTCAACATCACGAAAGACGGAGCCGAGCGCTTTGAGCATTTTTGGGCCACCTGCGAGGCTGGCAGGGAAGAACTTCACTGTGCGCAGACCCATATTGTAGGCCGTTTGCAATTCTGTCGCTGTGGCAATGCCCGGCAAGATCGGCAGTCCGTGTTTCTTGGCCACATTGACGACGCCTTCGGTCAGGCCAGGAGAGACGATGAAGGTCGCGCCGCATTTGACAACACGCTCCGCTTGCTCTGCCGTCAGGACCGTGCCCGCGCCGACATGCGCGTCTGGGAACGCCTTACAGATCGCTTCGAGGCAGTCATAGGCTTCATCCGTGCGCAAGACGACTTCTAGCACATTCAAGCCGCCTTTGATGAGCGCCGCCGAGATTTTGACCGCTTCCTCTGGATCGTTAGATTGCACAAGGGGAACGACGGGTGCGTTGCGAAGAGTGTCGATAATCGGGTTTGACATAATCTGGCCTTTTGATTTTACGCGAATACATATTGCGCGCTATTTGAAGGTTTAAGGACGATTTGGAAAGAGCAAATTCGAGTAATCCTTCGCATTACGATCTGCGTGCTGGGCTGCGGCTTTGGCGTATTTGCCGCTACCATACGCTTGCTCTGCACGTAGGAGATTGCGGTAGAATCCGCCCGTGCTGATCTTCTTGATCTCTTTATGCGGCCAAGCGGAGAGGCGGCCCGCATAATTGGCTTGGAAATCAACGGCGCGTTTCAAACTCTGCCCGCGCTTTGTTTCGTGATTCCATAGATCCATCCCGACACATTCTGCAATGTCAGCGGCGTCCATAAACGCTTGGATGGTGTAAGCAGTGTAGTGGAAAGGCCGCGTGCGCTTCAATTCGTGCGGCATCTGACCTTTCTTGTTGATCTGTGCGGGAATTCGATTGTCACGAATACCTTCGGAGAGAATTTGCACAGCTTTCGCGTCGCCGACAAAGGCGGAATAGGCGGCGACTTGCATGTCGTAATATATGCCGTGATTGTTGACGGTTGCGCGTTCTTCCTTGCCGTTCTTACTGGTCAGAAGCCAAAGCGTATAATCGGCAAACCAGTCTTGGATTGCGGCCACATCCGCAGGGGATAATGCGCCTTGATGTTCTAACAAGCCGATCATATCGACGAGCGCAACCAAGCGATACGTATCAATGATCCCAATGCCGCGTCCCTCTGTTCTACCGGGGATCGCTTGGCCATAGTTGAGATTTGGGTTCATTTTGGTGGCGGGATCAATAAACCATGTGCGGATTTGGGCTGCGGCTTTGTCTGCATATTTCGCATTGCCGCTGAAATAACTCGCGAGAGTCAGGGCCTCGACGTCTTTGCCGAACTTGCTGAAGCGCGAGCTGTCAAAGCTATCATCGTAGCGCTCTGGGTTGGTCTGTCCGTCCCGACGAATATAGGGCAGCCCGTCGTCGGATTTGGGATCAGGCCACCAATAGGGGCCGACGGAATAATAATCATGTTTATCGCCAGAGGGAGGCGTTTTGGTCTTATGCGTCACGCTATAGGGCCCGCGCGTCAGGGCGGCGTCGGCATTTTTGATCAGCGCGTCATAGGCAGGCATGACCTCGCGGCTATTGACTTGGACTTGGTCTTTCGCAAAAGCGAGATTGTCGTGATCCAACACATAGAGACGCGGCGCTTTGCCAGTGGGCTGTGCGCATTTATCTGTAAATTGTGGCGCCGCAGTGGATGATGTTTGCGCATCCGCAGTCATAGCTATGCTCAGAGTGCCAATAGCGGCGGTCAGGACGAATTTGGACGCGGAATGAAAAAATGACATATGATAATTCCCCAAAAAAATAGTCGAGTTGGTTTTGACGCCAACTCGACTGATCTGTCAAACTGCCAGAGCAGTTATTGTCCGCGCCGCCTAGAAGCGACCGCGGAGACCCACGAAGAAGCGACGACCACTATAATCCGCACCCGCGAGGTTATCACGTGTTGGACGATAGAAGAGGTTCGGCTCATCCGTCAGGTTCAAAGCTTGAACCCTGATCTGGAAGTTCTTGTTGATGTCATAAGAGGCTGACGCATCCACAAATTCTTGCGAGTTCGTAAAGCGGTTCTGGCCGTTCCGGAACGGTTTGAAATACGGCGAGCGACCTTTATAGGCAACACGGAGCGTAAAGTCGTCATTTTCCCAGAAGCCTGTGATATTGCCAGAATGCTTCGAGTAGCCTGGGATATTAGCAGGCTGCGTGAAAGGTGCGATTGGCAGGCTGTTACGGCCTTGACCTGGATCGGGGAATTGGAAGTCTGAGGCGGCGTAGTTATAGCCGGCCTGGAACCCAAATCCGCCCAAGAACCCTGGTAATTCAGAGAATTTGTGACGCACACTCAGTTCGACACCGACCAATGTGCTGTCTTCGTCAGAGTTAGCCGGACGCGAGAATGACAGGGCTGTCGGTGTGCCGTCGAGAATGACTGACGTTTCAATAGGAATGTTCTCACGACCCGTTTCCAGAGTCTTGTGATAAACGGCGGCCGAGAAGGCAGAGTCGTCAGAAATATACCACTCATAAGAGATGTCGAAGTTCGTTGATTCAAGTGGCTCTAGGAATGGGTTACCGCGCGGGCGGATTAACTCGCCCAGAAGAGCCGTGCCGTCATTGTCATCCGCCACTTGGAAGGCGGCGGACATATCGCGCACGTCAGGACGTGCAATCGCACGGTAAGCTGCAAAACGAAGTAGCATATCTTCTTGAACTTCAAACACCAGATTGGCACTTGGCAAGACGTTCCAGAAATCGTTAGATTCTGAACGCGCTTCGCCGAGGTTAACTGTCTCGAAGCGTGTCGTGTTTGTATTGTCCGTGACTGTAATGAAATCGCTTTGGATACCGACGGATGTGATATTTGTTTTCACGGCGCGAACACCGACATTACCATACATCGGTAGGCCTAAGGCTGTACCTTCGAAGTCGGCCATGCCGTAGATCGCGAAGGTTTCTTCGTTCACATTTGAGTCGTTCACATCAAGCGTGCTGCCAGTTGGCAGACCTGCGTCACGATCCCCTGTCAGCGCGATAAAGAGCTGCTCTGGGTTCCATGTGGCCCATGTATTATCGCCCAGACCTGCACCGTCTTCGGCGCCCTCAAACAAATCAGCGACAGGGAAGACATCGCGGCGTGCGGCAGCGACCTCTGCGGTCGTGTAATCCGTTATGCCAGCGACTTGCGTGTCGATACCGTCATCATTGATGCGGTTACGATCTGCATAGCGACCCCCCACGTGGAGCGCCGTGAAGAAGCCGTCACCCAACTCATAATCCGTATCAAGGCGGAATGCGAGGAGGTCTTCGTCATTGGTTTCCAGACGACGACGGGCGCGTTCGCCGTTCGTTGTAAATATGTCGTAATCATTCAGATCAATCGGATCGAGGAACGTAAAGGCTGGCACAGTGCGGTCCACGGCCGTCGCTTGGAAATCAAAGCGGCTATTGGTGCGGATACGCATGTCGAGTTCGTCTTGGAAACGAGATGTTTCGGAATAGCCGACATCGCCTGTGACGGTCAGCTTTTCGCCTTGCCACTCGACGCTGGCACCCATGCCGATATATTCTTCGTCACGCTGACGGAAAACCGTTTGGTTCTCGACGCGTGTTTCGCCGACCCATTCGAGCAAAGCACCTGTTGGCGAGATTTGCAGGGGGTCGATACGACGACGTCCATCCGCGAATACGAGGTTGTGACGGTTTTCGACGTCTGTCCGATCTGACCATTGCGCATCAATGTTGATGTCCCACTGATCATTCGGCTGCCACTGGATTGTACCCATGATGGAGTCGCGATCCGCATCAGTTTGCACGGCGCGCAGAATGTATTGGTTAGAGGCAAAGTAAATCTCGCCGTCTGGCGCATCACCCGCAAAGAAGCCGCCCGCAAAGTCCCGCGCGCAATCGCTTGAGCCGTTGCCGCCATTGCGTTGGGCTGTACACGGCGAAAAGGTCGAGCTGGTTGTATAAATGTCTTCGGCTGCTGTATCGCGACGGATTTGACCGCCGATAGAGATACCGATTTCGCCGCCGCCAAAGTCGAATTGATTGACATATGAACCTGTGATCCGGCCATTGTAAGGCTGGCCATCATCGACACGGTCCTCATAGTCTGAATAGCCGAGCAAGCCTTGGATTTGCAGGCGCTTCTTGCCGTAATCCAGCGGGCGCAGCGTTTGCAGTTCGATAATCCCAGAAATACCGCCTTCGACGAAGTCAGCCTGCTGCGATTTAAAAACTTGTGTTCCGCCGATTAGCTCTGACGGGAATTGCCCGAAGTTCACATCGCGACCATCGGAGCCTGTTGTGATCTCGCGACCGTTGAGAGTAGAGGAGCCGAGAAAAGCGCCCAGACCGCGGATGGACAGTTCTGACGCGCCGCCCTTAAAGCGGTCTGACGTCACGCCTGTGATGCGCTCAAGTGATTCCGCAATAGAGAGATCTGGCAGGTCGCCAATTTCGCCGCCAAAGAGGGCGTCGGACACAACAGTCGTATTCCGCTTGACCTTGAGCGATTCTTCAAAGCTTTGCTGGATTTCGCCAGTCGCAACGATTTCATCAATAGGTTCGTCAGCCGTTTGCGCAAAAGCTGTCGATGCGGATGCGATTGCAAACGCGCTGGCTGTCAATAAGACAGATTGAAGACGTGATGGTGATGTCATGAGATTCCCCTGAGTTAATTTTTGGCGGCATAATTGGCCTGACACGTTGGGGTAGACGTGACATTCTTACTATATATGTCAAGATATATATCTGACCAATTTTTCAAGACATCACAGATTTATGACAGTCTGATGCAATATTGGCACACATTATACCAATATTTGCGCCAATTTAGCCTAATTGGTCACACCAATCAGGGGGTTTAGCCAATTTTTGTCTGATCAATATGATCCATGTCGTCAAACTCTTGGTTCTCACCGCCCATTGACCAAATGAAGGTATAGGCAGCCGTTCCCGCCCCGCAATGCATGGACCAGATTGGCGATAAGGCAACTTCGCCGTTCTTGAGAATGACAGGGCGCATATTGTCTTCTTCGCCCATGAAGTGGAACACGCGCGCCTCTTCGGGGAGGTTGAAATACATGTAGTATTCGCTGCGGCGTTTATGAGTATGCGGCGGGAAGGTGTTCCAGACATTCCCAGACTCCAACATTGTAAAGCCCATGACGATTTGGCAGCTCTCGACGATGCCTGGGCGGATCGGTTGATAGATCACGCGCTTATTACAGCTCTCTTGGGAACCAAGCTCGATCATATTCGCCTTGGATTGCGGCACATGCTTGGTCGGGTAGGCTTTGTGCGCGGGATAGCTGACAAAGTAAAATTTGGCGGGGTTGTCGCTTTTATTGCTGGAGAACTGGATGCCTTTCGAGCCGCGACCAATATAGAGGCTGTCGAGGGCTTCCATGGGATAGGTCTCGCCGTCGACCTCGATCTTGCCAGGGCCGCCAATGTTAATGACGCCGACTTCGCGGCGCTGCGCAAAATATTCACTGGCGAGGTCTTTGTGGACCGGAATTTCCAGTGTCTTGTTGACAGGCACAGCTGAGCCGATCACGCCGCGATCAATGTCGGAATAGGTCAGCGGCACAGAGTCGGGCGTGAACAAATTGTCGACGACAAATGTGTCGCGCAATTCTGAATTTGTCATTGTCTTATAGCGAACAATATCGGCGGAGTAACGGATTTCCATGGGAGAACCTTTGATCTGGGTGAGGGGTGCGTGCGAGCGGCTATTTGGCCGTTGCGTTAAGTTTGGCTTGTGTGGCTTGCAGCCAAGTCAGGAATTCAGCTTGCGATTGGATGCCGCCGTCTTCTTGGACCCAAGCCGCGCCCGTAACGTAACGCGGGCTGCGATCTGTTTTGAAGACGATATAATCATCATCCGCATCGGCCGACACAGCGCTGACGTCTTCGCCGCGGTAGAATAGTGCGAGGCCGAGTCCGTCCGGCACGAGGCTTTGATCGCCGTAGCGGGCCTTATATTGCCAACCCGAACTGCCGCCAGACACCAATGATGAGGTGCCGTCATGTATGATCAGGCCCGCCGCATAGGGCAGGGCGCAATCGCCGCTAATGTCGATGTGCGTCAGGCGTTCGCCTGCGTTAATTGTATAAGTCCCGCTGACATCGCCGCCGCAAGTCTCTGATTTATTGTGTGTTACGCGAAGGACGGCTTTGTCCATATCGTCAGCGAGTATTTCGGCCTGATAGCTAGCCGCATCGCCGATCTGACGCACTTCGCCGTTGTCGAATACGCCAAAGCCGCCAGCGCCGAGCGAGTTGCCGACTTTCAGTATGTCCATACCCCAATCGGCCATGGCGTGATAATCATCGCCGCGCCCCACAGTCGACAGGACAATCGGCGCTGTTCGCTTGCCAAAGATATCGAGAGCGTTCCGTCCGTCCAAGTAAATTCGGTAGCCGACCTTGTCCGATTCCCAGCCTGGACCTTCATAAGCGACGAGCTTGTCGCCGCGTTTGAAGCCTTCGGGTGTGGTGAAGGATTTGACGGATTGGCCGCCTTCCTGCAACAAGCCTATATCGGCGCCGGCTCTATCCGTCTTTGACGATTGGTCGTTTGTTGAGGTAGCGTTTGAACAAGCTGCCAAGATCACGGCAGCGCTAAGGGGAAGTAATGGTTTGAAAAATTGGGTCATAAATACGGAATAGGGAAGATTCTTACATCTGGCAAGATAATCTGTTTGACCAATAAAGGTCAGACTGTCATGCATATATGACCAATTAAAAGAAATATGGGGAATGATGAGATGGTGAAAACACGCCACACATTTGCGACAAGTTTGCTGCTATCAGCTTGCATGGGTTTTGGAGCGTTAGGGCTGACCGCCTGCGGGAGTGCTTCTGAAACGACGACCTCGCAATCCGCTGAGAAAAGATCAATATTTTCAGAGGCTTCTATCATTGATGTGACGAACGGTGTTGCAGATTGGCAGATGGCGCGGATGGAGCGTCCTGAATGGGAGCCCTATGTGCCAAGCTTTCAGCACCGCACGATTGAGAAGCGCGGCTGGATTCAAGGCACCTATTTCAAAGGTCTTGTCGACTGGGCCGCTCAAACTGACAATGAGCGTTACTTTACATTCCTGAAGAATTTCGCCGAAAACGAAGACTATCAGCCAGAGGCGCGAATCTATCACGCGGATGACCATGTCGTGGGGCAGTATTATTTTGCGCTATATGAGAAGTATAAAGACCCTGCTATGATAGCGCCAATTCAAGAAGTCTTTGACAAGATTTTGGAAAACCCATCGACAGTATCACTGGATTTCGGGCCGAAAAGCAAAGAGGAAGGCTATTCACATGAGTGCCTGAAGCGCTGGTGTTGGGCGGATGCACTGTTCATGGCGCCGCCCGTCTGGACGAAGCTGTCCAAGATTACAGGCGATCAAAAATACCTCGATTTTTCTGACAAAGAAACGTGGATCACGACAGATTATCTGTTTGACGAAGAGGCCGGCTTGTTTCTCCGCGATAGTCGCTTTTTCGAGCGGCGCGAGGAGAACGGGAAGAAAATTTATTGGAGCCGCGGCAATGGCTGGGTGTTTGCGGGGCTGACTGACATCATTGATGATCTGCCCGCCGATTACCCGTCGCGTCAGCGCTATATTGATCTCTATAAGACAATGGCGGCGTCCCTGATTGAGAAGCAAGCTGAAAACGGTTATTGGCCAGTCTCTCTCGACGCAGGTGAGTTATACCCTGTCAAAGAAAGCAGCGGCACAGCGTTTTTCGTTGCGGGCCTTGCTTGGGGCTTGGCCAACGGTACTTTGGATGAGGCGACCTATATGGAGCCAACCCGCAAAGGCTGGGCTGCGTTGAATGACGCGGTCGCAGATGACGGTATGATCGGTTGGGTGCAGCAAGTTGGCTACGCGCCTGACAAAGTCTCTGCCAATGAAACACAGTTTTATGGGGCAGGGGCATTTTTGCTGGCTGGGGCTGCGATGCTAGAACTGGCTGAGCAAGGAAAGCTAGAAGAATGAGCGTCACTCGCCGATTAGCAACCGCACTGCTCGCCTCGACTTTTGCACTTGCCAGCCTTGGCTGTACTTCCGTTGTGCAAGACGGCACGAATTTAAAACTCGCGCATACGCTGAATGCGGATCACCCCGTTCACAAGGCGATGGTCTTTATGGGCGAGCGTTTGGATGAATTGTCTGGCGGCGAAATGTCGGTGCAGATTTATCCGAATGGACAACTCGGCAGTGAACGGGAATTAGTGGAACTCCTCCAAATCGGCTCCGTCTCTATGACCAAAGTGTCCACGATTTCGATGGAGGGCTTCTCTGATGAAATGAAGCTATTTTCCATTCCGTATTTGTTCGAAGATAGCGACCATTACTGGCGTGTCCTCAATAGCGATGTGGGGCAAGGCTTGCTCGATACATTGCGCGATGTGCGTATCCAAGGGCTCGGCTATTACGATGCGGGGAGTCGTAGCTTTTACATGACAGATGCGCCGATCAATACGCCGGCTGACCTCAAGGGCAAGAAAGTCCGCGTCCTGCCGAGCCCCACCTCGATTGCGACGGTCAATGCGCTGGGCGCCTCGGCCACACCAATTTCGTGGGGTGAGCTTTACACGGCCCTACAACAAGGCATTGTCGAGGGGGCAGAGAATAACCCGCCGTCATATTTTCTCTCAAAACATTATGAGACCGCCAAATATTATACGCTGGATGAGCATACATCTGTGCCTGATCTGATGATCATGTCGCAGCGCGTATATGACAATCTGTCCGATCAAGAAGAAGCCTGGTTAAAGCAAGCCATGGCCGAGTCTGTCGTCTATCAGCGTAAGTTGTGGGACGAGGCGTCAACGGACGCGATTGAAAAGGTAAAAGCGGCGGGTGTTCAAGTGATTTATCCCGATAAAGCGCCTTTCCGCGAGGCTGTCAAAGACGTGCGCGCCGAATTTGAAAAAGGCGAACTTGCCCCGCTGATCCGAAGAGTTGAGGCGCTAAACGGGGCGAATTACCGTGCGACACTCGGGCTGGAGGGCGAAGAATGAATTTGATTATTAAGCCACTCGATGTGGTTTTAAGATGGGCACTGATCGCCTTGGCTATCTTCATGGTGATGACGGTAACGTGGCAGGTTTTCTCTCGTTATGCCTTGCGCGCGCCAAGCTCTTTGACAGAAGAAATTGCAAGGTTTCAGCTGATCTGGCTAGGGCTCCTTGGGGCCGTCTATACATTCCGTAACCGTATGCATGTGGGCATCGATATTCTCGTCAGTCCGCTAAAGGGCAAAAAGCGTCTGGCGGCCGAGATTTTTGCGCTCGCCGCGATGATTGTGTTCGCCGCGATGATCTTGATTTACGGCGGCTCAAAATTAGTCGCGCTGACCTATGAGTTAAACCAGACCTCTGCCGCGCTTGGGGTCAAGGTGGCCTATGTCTACTCGATCATTCCCATTAGTGGCGTGCTGATCGTGCTGTATGCGGTGCATTATATTCTCGATATTATCATTCACGGACGCATCCACAAGCCCAGCGAAGTTGATCACGAATTAGATGTCGGCGCGAGCGGAACGAAGGATTAGGCCATGTTGATTTCTGTTCTAGTATTACTTGGAATTTTCTTTGTCCTCGTGATGTTGGGTGTGCCGATTGCGGTGTCCATCGCGTTGGCCTCCGTCTCCACACTGCTGCTAAGCATGGGCTTTGACCCAGCGACAACGACGATGGCGCAGAGGATGGCGGGCGGTTTGGACAGCTTTACGTTGCTCGCGATTCCGTTCTTTGTGATTTCTGGCTATCTGATGGGGCGAGGCGGTATTGCCAAGCGCTTGATTGAGGCGGCCAAAGCGATTGTCGGCACATTGCCAGGCGGTTTGGCGCTGGTGAATACGCTGTCTTGCATGTTGTTCGGCTCGATCTCGGGTTCCGCTGTGGCGGCAACCTCTGCGATTGGGACGTTCATGATCCCGACCATGGAAAAAGAGGGCTATGACAAGAATTTCTCGACCGCTGTGACGGTGACAGGGTCTATTTTAGGCCTCCTAATTCCACCGTCCAATGTGTTGATCGTCTATGCTGTGGCTGCGGGTAGTGTGTCTATCGCCGCACTGTTTATGGCGGGCTATGTGCCGGGCATTATGGCAGGTGTTGCTCTGATGATCGTCGCTGCGCTTTATGCGAAAAAGCAAGGCTACCCCCGCGGTGAGCGTCTGCCCGTTCGGGTGGCCGCGCGCAAATTACTCGAAGCAGGGCCGAGTATTCTGATGATTTTGATCGTCGTCGGCGGCATTATTGCCGGGATTTTCACAGCGACAGAAGCCAGCGCGATTGCTGTGATCTACGCGCTTGTTCTGTCATTGGTGTATAAAGAAATCAGAGTTTCTGACCTGCCAGATGTCTTGCTGAAGTCGATTGAGACAACGGCCATGGTGTTGCTGCTCATTGGGGTTTCGACGGGTATGGCGTGGGTGCTGGCTTACGAGAATATTCCGCAAGCGATCAGTGACGGTATGATGTCGATCAGTGACAATCCGATCATTATTTTGCTGTTGATCAATGTGATCTTGCTCGTCGTCGGCGCATTTCTGGATATTACGCCCGCGATTCTGATCTTCACGCCGATCTTCCTGCCTGTCGCGATGACGCTAGGCATGACGCCGCTGCATTTCGGGATCATGTTGGTGTTGAACCTGTCAATCGGCCTATGTACGCCGCCTGTGGGGAGTGTGCTATTTGTCGGCTGTGCGGTAGGGAATACGAATATTCAAAGTCTGATACGGCCGCTGCTCATGCTCTATGCCGCGCTGATCGTGGCACTGATGCTGGTGACATTCGTGCCGTTCCTGTCCGAGGGTCTGCCGCGCGCGGCTGGCCTTATCAATTAATCATATAAAGAGGGTTTCATGACATCTCACGCTTTCGATCTTTCTGGTAAAACGGCGCTTGTCACAGGCGGCAGTCGCGGCATTGGCCAGGCCATAGCGATTGGGCTCGCGGAAGCGGGGGCTGACGTCATTGTCGTCGCGTCACGCGCGGAAAATGCGGCAGATACAGTCGCGGCGATCACCAAGGCCGGCGGCAAGGCCCGCGCGCTCGGCTGTGATCAATCCGATCCCGCCGCGATCAAAGCGACAGCGGAAGCGGCAGGCAGTGTCGATATTCTAATCAACAATGCCGGCACAATCCGCCGCAGCCCCGCACGGGATTTCTCGGACGCAGATTGGGACGCTGTAATTAGCACAAACCTCACAGGGGTCTTCCAGTTCTGCCGCGCGATTGGCGGAAAAATGCTGGATCAGGGCCATGGGAAGATTATTAACATTGCCTCGCTTCTCACCTTCCAAGGCGGGATCACTGTGCCAGCTTACGCAGCCAGTAAAGGTGGTGTGGGGCAGTTGACGAAAGCCCTCGCCAATGAGTGGGCAAAGGACAATGTGCAAGTCAATGCGATTGCGCCGGGCTATATCGCAACGGATAATACGGCTGCGCTTCGGGCGGACAAAGACCGCAATGCGTCTATTCTGGGTCGTATTCCAGCGGGACGTTGGGGGGATCCGAAAGACCTCGTCGGGGCCGCAATTTTCTTGTCATCATCCGCGTCTGATTATGTCAACGGACATATCCTGACAGTCGATGGCGGGTGGATGGCGCGCTAGCCTGTCTGTAGGATGCGGGAGAAGCGGTGACGGTCTTTGGACACCTTTTCTTTGATCTTCTCAACCGCTTCAATTTCAGTCGCTTCAAACATCGTATCAATCACGCGGGAGAGGTGAGTGCGCATCGCTGTGCGCGCGGCAACAGCATCCCCGTCTTTTAGCGCGTTATAGATCGCCCAATGTTCGTCAATACTGGGTTGAACGCCCGTCATGCGGACGGTCTTATACATATTCCGCGTCAGCTCTGATTTTTCGCGCAGGCTCCACAGGTCTTCGATAATGGAAACAATCGCGGAATTGCGGGTGGCACGGGCAATCAGCAGATGGAAGTTCCGGTCAGCATGTTCGCCGCCAATTTCAGCGTCATTTTCCTTCTGCATCAAATGTATGATCGCTGAGAGTTCTTCGATCTCCTCATCAGAAATCATCGTGGCCGCCAGTCCTGCCGCTTCGCCTTCGATCAACATGCGCGCTTCGGTCAGCTCAAACGGCCCAACGTCAAGGTCAAGCGAACGAGATTTGGACGAGTCGGTGTTGATGACATATACGCCAGAGCCTTTGCGGACTTCAACACGACCCGCGATTTCAAGCGCGATGACGGCTTCGCGAATCGTGGGACGGCTGACATTGAACTCCGCCGCCAAATCACGCTCAGCGGGCAAGCGCTCGCCCACGGCATATTGGCCTGACTCAATGACCTTGAGCAGGGCGTCTGCGACACTTTTGTATAAACGCTGAGTTTTCAATTCATTCCCCAATGACTTAATAACTCTTACGCAGGATTTGCCCTGTGTGTCAAAAAATAGTTTGATAGGCATAATCAAAAGAAACATGACCAATTAGGCCATATATTCATTTATTGGCTTGTCCAATTTCCCTTGATAGGCCATAATTTCAGTCTGCAGAAAAGAGTCCGTAATCATATGACCACATCGTCCCATCTTCATCCGGACCGCTTATTCCCCGCGAATCCTGCGCAGCGCGATATTTGCCGTACCCTATATGCCAGCGTTAAGGACTTTCCGATCATCAGTCCGCACGGACATACTGATCCGAGTTGGTTTGCGGGCAATGCGAATTTTGGCAATCCAGCAGAGCTGCTGATACAGCCCGACCACTATGTTTTGCGTATGCTCTACAGCCAGGGTTTGTCCTATGAGAGCCTTGGCCTAAAGCCCAAAGACGGCGTATATGAAACCGATCCGCGCAAGGTCTGGCAGACATTTGCGGAGCATTACTATCTCTTCGCAGGGACGCCCTCGCGAATCTGGCTTGATCACGTTTTTACCGAAGTCTTCGGGATCGATAAATTGCTAACGGCTGAGACGGCGCCAGAATTTTATGACATCATTGATGCTGCGCTGAAGTCGGATGATTTCAAACCGCGCGCATTATTGGATCGTTTCAAGATCGATTTGATTGCGACGACAGAGGGTGCGCTGGATGATCTGCGCCATCACAAAGCGATGGTGGGGTCCGGATATGAGCATCGCGTCATCACAACCTTCCGCCCCGACGACGTGGTCGATGCGGATAAGCCTGAATTTGCGGATAATCTGAAAAAGCTTTCTGACCTGACAGGGTTTGATACAACGGACTGGGCGGGGTATCTGGACGCGTTACGTGCGCGCCGGGCCTATTTTCGTGACGTAGGTCGCGCGACTGCGACGGATCACGGACACCCCACGGCGCGAACAGAAAACCTCGCCCCTGCAGAGTGTCAAAAGCTGCTGGATATGTGCCTCGCGGGCAAAGCTAGCGCGGAAGAGCGCGACATGTTTCGCGGGCAAATGCTGACCGAAATGGCTGGCATGAGCTTGGAAGACGGCATGACCATGCAAATCCACCCTGGCAGCTACCGCAATCATAATCCGGGTGTGTATAACCGCTTTGGTGCTGACAAAGGCGCTGATATTCCGATGCGGGTGAATTATACGCAAGCGCTGCAGCCTTTGCTAGCTAAGCACGGCAATGAGGCGGGGCTAGAGATCATTTTATTTACGCTGGACGAGAGCAATTATGCGCGGGAATTGGCAACTTTGGCGGGGCATTATCCTTGCCTGCGCCTCGGCCCGCCCTGGTGGTTCCACGACAGCCCGCAAGGCATGCTCCGCTTCCGCGATCAGGTGACTGAGACAGCAGGGTTTTATAATACGGCTGGCTTTAATGATGACACTCGCGCGTTTCTGTCTATCCCCGCGCGTCACGATGTGGCCCGCCGTATGGATAGCTATTTTCTCAGCCAGCTCGTCTGTGAGCATAAAATTACAATGGCAGAGGCGGAACGGCTGATTGTGGACCTGACTTATAATTTGGCTGTGAAAGCCTATAAATTACCGATGAAAGCGAAGTCTGTTTAATGGATCGTTTGAACCAAAATAATCTGGCCCAGCTTGCAGCAGACGTCGCAAAGCCCAGCTATGACCGCGACGCGCTCGGCGTTGGGATCGTGCATTTGGGGCCAGGGGCTTTCCACCGCGGGCATCAAGCTGTGTTTACAGAAGACGCGATAAATGCGAGCGGCGGCGATTGGGGTATTTGTGGGATTTCACTGAACAGCCGTACTGCGTGCGATGTTCTTAATCCACAAGACAATCTCTACACGCTGGCGATCAAGGATAAGCAGCGCAGCCACCGCGTGATCGGTGTGATGAAAGACGTGATTTGCGCGAAGGACGATCCAAGCTTGGCGCTGGAGAAACTCTCGGCTGCCAGCACGAAAATTGTGACGCTGACGATCACGGAAAAGGGCTATGCGCTTAATTCTAACGGGCGGCTCGACAAAGATAACGCGGCGATTGCGGCAGACCTTAAAACACCTACCACTCCTTCGTCTGCAATCGGGTATTTGGTCGAGGCGTCCCGTCTGCGCCGCGCGGCGAAGCGACCTGCGCTTACCATGATCAGCTGCGATAATTTGCCAGATAATGGCGATAAATTGAAAACGGCCTGCGAGGATTTTGCAGAACTCATCGACCCTGATCTTGCGATTTATATTGCCGGACATGTGCGTTTTCCCAATACGATGGTCGACAGCATTACGCCCGCAACGGACGATAGCGTGATCCGCGAGGTGTCAAACGCCATCGGCCTAGAGGATCAGGCGCCGATCCAGCGCGAGACTTTCACGCAATGGGTGATTGAAGATAATTTGCCCAAAGATCGTCCTGACTGGGAAGCGGCAGGTGCGATTATCACAAAGGACGTAACGGGTTATGAAGAGACGAAGTTGCGTATCCTCAACGGCGCACACATCACACTGACTTACCTTGGCCTATTGGCGGGGGAGGAGAGCGTGGAAGACGCGATCAACCACCCGACCTTAAACCGTTTTGTCGACCTGCTGATTACGCGGGAGAGTATTCCGACGATTAACCGCCCCGAAGGCCTCGACCTCGGGACGTATTGGTCGCAAACGCAAGCGCGATTTGAGAACCCTCACATCAAACATTTGCTGGAACAGATCAGCCACGATGGGTCGCAGAAAATTCCTGCGCGCATCTTCCCCGTCCTCCGCTATCATAGCGACAAAGGCGAAGTCGCGCGTCTGGCCTGCTTCGTCGTCGGTGCATGGATCGTGTTTAATCAGAAGCGCCGCGCGGGCGGATATCCTCCCAAAGACGCTTATCTGGACCAGATCGCCGCGAGTTTGCCAGATACGGATCAAAGCGCGAAAGCCTATGCTGCGGCTTTTCTGGATAATCGCGATATTGTGCCGGCGGAGATCGCCGACGCGCCCCAGCTCCGCGCCGCTATTCTTGACGCCGCCCAGATAATCACCGATCACGGTATGATACCCGCAATCGAAGCTGTAACAACACAAACGACCTAATCAGGGACTCTGATATTATGAAAATTACAAATATAAAAACAATCGTCACTTGCCCGGATCGGAACTTTGTGACCGTTAAAATCGAGACGGATGCAGGCATTTACGGCATTGGGGATGCCACGCTAAATGGCCGTGAACTCTCTGTTGCCAGTTATCTGCAAGACCATATCGCCCCGACCTTGATCGGCAAAGAAGCAGGTCGGATCGAAGATATTTGGCAATATCTCTATCGCGGCTGTTACTGGCGTCGCGGCGCAGTCACGATGACGGCGATTGCGGCGATTGATACGGCGCTATGGGACATCAAAGCTAAGGCCGCGAATATGCCGCTTTACGAACTGCTCGGCGGGAAGTCGCGCGACGGTGTTATGGTCTATGGCCACGCCAATGGCGGCGACATTGCGGAGACTGTAGACGAGGTCGCGAAGTATAAAGAGATGGGTTATAAAGCCATCCGCGCACAGACAGGGATTCCTGGGCTGTCCTCGACTTACGGTGTGTCCAAAGACAAAATGTATTACGAGCCAGCGGACGGCAATCTGCCGACGGAAAATGTCTGGTCAACGTCCAAATATATCAATCATGTGCCAAAGCTGTTTGACACACTGCGTGATAAATTCGGCTTTGACGTGCATTTGCTGCATGACGCCCATCACCGCCTGACACCGCAGGAAGCCGCCAAGGTCGGGAAATCGCTAGAGCCTTACAACCTGTTCTGGCTCGAAGACACGGTGCCTGCGGAGAACCAAGAAGCCTTCCGCATGATCCGTCAGCACACAACAACGCCTCTGGCTGTTGGCGAGGTGTTCAACTCGATTTGGGATTGTAAGAAGCTAATCGAAGAAGGCTTAATCGATTATATTCGTAGCACGGTTGTGCATGCAGGCGGTATCTCGCACCTGAAGAAAATCTTTGAATTCGCGGCCATGCACCATGTGCGCTCTGGCAGTCACGGCGCGACGGATTTGTCGCCCGTCTGTATGGGCGCGGCTTTGCACTTGGATACGGCGATCTATAACTTCGGTGTTCAGGAATATATGCGCCACACGGAGAAGACAGACGAGGTCTTCCCGCACGCTTATACCTTTAAAGACGGCTATCTCTATCCTGGTGATACGCCAGGTCACGGTGTCGATATTGACGAAAAACTAGCCGCGAAATATCCATATGAACGCGCCTATCTGCCCGTGAACCGTCTCGAAGACGGCTCTATGTTTAACTGGTAAGGATACCTGCCCATGACACTCCGCACAGCCACATTGCTTTTTGTAAGCTCATTCGCTCTCGCTTTGGGGGGCTGCAATATGAGCGAGTCCACCAGCATAAATAAAAACGGTGTTGAGGGCACGGGTACGGGGCTTCCCTCAACGGTCGCAAAAGTGACGGAGCCGCGTCAGAAGATTAGCGCGGATTGGCATTATCTGGAAAACGCAGCGGTAGACCCTGCTGTCGCTTCCGAGGTTGATGAATGGACGTCTGTTGACTTGCCGCATACCTGGAATGCGGATGATACAACGGACGTGATCACAGGCTATCGCCGTGACGGTTCTTGGTATCGCAAAACGCTCGATATGACTCCCGAAGACGGGCAGCGTTATTTCCTGCATTTCGAAGCGGCACAGATGAAAGCGGACGTTTATGTCAACGGCAAGAAAGCGGGCGACCACGTTGGCGGCTATACAGCCTTTGACATAGAGATCACAGATCAGGTCAAAGGCGGGGCGAATGAAATCCTCGTGCGTGTCGATAACGGTGTTGATAAAAACCTTGTACCTTCGCAAAAAGCGGACTTCTTTCAATATGGCGGCCTGACGCGCGATGTATTTGTCGTGACGCGGCCTGAGAATTACCTCAAGCAAGTCCGCGTGCAGACGCCAAATGTGACCAAGGAATCCGCGACGGTTGCGCTGTCGACCTATGTGGTAGGTCTCGACGGATTTGCGCCAGCTTCCTTTCGTCATACAATTACAGGGCCAAATGGCGATGTGGTCGCGAGCGGCAATGACCCCGTTTACACCATTGCTGATCCTGCTTTGTGGTCACCTGACACGCCAAACCTCTACCGCCTCAAGACGGAGATGCTGGATGCGGACGGTAATGTCCTAGACACATTCGAAGACAATTTCGGCCTGCGTTGGTTTGAGTTTAAAGCGAACGGGCCATTCTTCCTCAATGGCGAGCGGCTGCTCCTGCGCGGCACACATTTACATGAAGGTCACGCGGGTATGGGTTCGGCAATGTCGGATGAGCAGCGGATTGCTGACCTGACCGCGATCAAAGAACTGGGCGCAAATTTTGTGCGTCTTGGTCACTATTCCCATGACCCTGTGATTTACGATACGGCCGATAAGCTTGGCATCATTCTCTATGATGAGGTGCCGTGGAATCGCGGGGGTGTTGGCGGCGCGGAGTGGCGTAAGAACACGCAGGAAATGACCCGCTCTATGATCGAGCAAAATTATAACCGCGCGTCAGTCTTCCTGTGGTCGCTGGGCAATGAAATGTATTGGCTGCCAGACCAAGAGGGCGGCGGAGATAAAACCCGCGTGGCGGAAGAGTTGCAACTGCTGCACGATATTGCCAAAGAGATGGACCCGGGACGCTTGACGACGATCAGGAAGTTCCCTGAAGGTGCTGATATTATTGATGTTTATTCGCCCTCTATTTGGGCGGGCTGGTATGGCGGTGGCTATGTTCAGTATCAAGAAGCGATAGAAAAAGCCCGCGCCGAGCATCCATATCTTTTGCATATGGAATATGGCGGCAGCTCCCATGTCGGGCGTTTCTTGGAAGAACCGTTCGGGCGCTACGGCACATCTGATCCAGAGAATTTAGGCACAGTCGAAGAAGCCGTGAACCAGACTGGCGTCATTTCTGTCGCGAAATCCAAAGTATGGGACATGTCCTATATGATTGATTTGTTCGACTGGTATCTGCGCATTTCCGAGACTGATCCGGACTTCGCAGGGAGTGCGCAATGGGCGTTCAAAGATTTTGGGACGCCGATCCGTCCTGAAAACCCGCTGCCTTTCGTAAATATGAAAGGCTTGGTGCAGCGCGACGGAGTGAAGAAAGATGTCTATCATGTCTTTGCCAGCTACTGGAAAAAAGACCCGACCTGTTGGATCGAAAGCCCGAGTTGGAATTATCGCGAGGGGAAAAATGGCGAGACCAAGACGATCTCCGTCTTCTGTAATACCGACAGTGCAGAGCTGTCGTTGAATGGCAAGCCCTTGGGAACGAAGACGCGGGACATCAATAAATATCCGGCCTCTGGCCTGACCTGGGATGTGGAGTTCAAAACTGGCGAGAACACGCTATCGGTTCAGGGCTTTGATAAAGACGGCGGGGTTGTCGCTGGCCATAGTTATGACCTGCAATATACAACGCAAAAAGCGGGTAAGATGGTTGATATTGTTTTGACCGCTAACCCGAATGATGACGGGTCTTACACGATATTTGCCGAGGCGCAGGATAAGAACGGCTTGCGTGTGACGTCCATGAATGATCGCGGGTATTTCACCATTGATGGTGGCGGTAAATTCTTAATGAACCAAGGTACGCCAACGGGCAGCCAGACTCGCGAATTTGCGAGCGGCACGTCTTCGATTATCATGTATCCGGGCGAGACAGAGTCTGTCGTGAACATTCAGACGCAGGACTACCGCGGATATTATATCACAGTGCCCGCCAAATAAGGCGAGACTGACCGCAGACACAGACTTTGGCGCGCAACAATGACGTGCCAATGAGATAGATGAAGAATGGGGATTTGATATGAAACAGCTTCTACTCGCGACCGCGATCGGGTTTATGCTTAACGCGTGTCAGGCCAGCACAGACGCGATGTCTGACGCCGCCTCTGATGGGGCAAATGCCGCCAAAGATATGGCGAAATCGGCTGTTGCGACTGTGACAGCTCAGAAAGCAACTGAGAAATCTAGCGTTCTGACGGGCGAGCATTATGTGCCTGATTATTCCTATGCTGGCTACCGCAATGGGAATGTGCCTTTGGGGCAAGTGACGGGCGCTGTTTTTGACGTGACCGAATACGGCGCGGTGGCCAATGACGGGTTGGACGATACGAAAGCTGTGATGAAAGCGTTGGACGCCGCCAATGCCTATGACGGCCCTGTCGTGCTGCAGTTTCCAGCTGGCCGATTCATCATGTCTGATATTCTCTATATCGAACGTAGTGATTTTTCACTTCAAGGGGCGGGATCAAGCGGCGCGGAGGCGACAACGCTATATTATCCTTTCCCGCTCAACACCCTCCCAACACCCGCCGCGTTCAAAGAATTGAACGAATATCTGCTTGAATTTGATAAGCGGGAGCGTCAGCCAGAGAATAATGTTGATATGCCGTTTTCGCTCTATGCGTGGAGCGGGGGCTTCATTTGGACACAAACGCCCAATGCGCGCGGCAAGGCTTATCTGGAAAAATATGATAATTTTCCTGAGCCCGAGACCCTGCTGAAGGCGGCGCCAAAGGATGCTCTGTCTATCGATGTGGCTGATGCGTCAGGTGTCGAGGTCGGCGATGTGTTCAAGATCGAATGGTATAACCGAGGAGGGGAGTTCGGTTCCCTGCTGGAAGAGATGTATGGCGACCGCACACGGTTTGCAAAGCTCGGAGGGCATCACTGGAATTTCCCGCGTCGTGCGCTGATCACGCAAATGGTACGGATCACGGCGAAAGACGGCAACACGCTCGGCATCTCGTCGCCGCTGGTTATGGAAGCGCGTCCTGAATGGGAAACCGCGCTCGTGCCGTGGGAGCATTTGCAGAATGTAACGATCAGCGATCTGAACATCGACTTCCCAAATGGTATTCGCATGCCGCACCATGTCGAGGACGGTTTCAACGCGATTTACCTGATGAGCCTCTTCGATAGCTATGTCGATAACGTCACCATCAATAATGCCGATAGCGGAATTATCACGGACGATATTGGCAATGTCACAATTTCAAATATCACAACCAAAGGCGATCACCGCGCCCATTACACCGTCCATATGGGCAGTGTTTTCAATGTGTTGGCAGACAATATTCGTGTTGAAAATACGGCGGAACACCCGTTGAGCTTCAACACTTACGCAGTCAAAAGCGTCTATAAGGATAGCACGGTTTTAAAGGCGGCTCGTTTGGATCAACACTCGGGTGCGAACCATCATAACTTGTTTGATAATATCACGGCGAAGATCCAACTGGGCGATGATGACAATAGCTTCAAGGTCTTTGACGGTGGCGGCGCGGGATATTGGAAGCCGTCTCACGGGCGACATAGTTCGATGTATAATATCAACGTCGTGGTCGAAGGCGGGGCTGACGGGCCGATTACTTTCATAGGCCCACAAGACGGTGTCGAAGCTAACCTGATCGGGATTCACAGCAATCGCGAGTTCGAGATTAGCTACGGCCCTGACACCTTCATTGAGCAAAAAGGCCTGATACCTGTTGAGCCATCACTATATGATTATCAAATGCAACAACGGAAAAAGGCGGGCCAATAAATGAGAAAATTAGCTCTAATAAGTTGCTTCCTCCTAGCCACCGCGTGCGGCGCACCAGAGTCGACCGCGCCTGCGCAGGCGCCTAACGCTGACGCGGCTGCAGCATCATCATGCGATGTAGCCGCCATGCAAAATTTTGAGCGCGACCGTATCCTCGCCAAAGCGGACGGTTTTTTAGACGCGGAAGTTCGCACTGTCACAGCTGATAGCGACCCTCGCAGTGCGGGCGGGAAGAACGATTTCTTCTCCCAAGGCGATTATTGGTGGCCCGTCGAAGGGAAGCCTGACGCGCCCTATGAAGTCCGCGACGGGATCAGCAATCCTGATAATTTCGTGGCGCACCGAAACTCTATGATGCGCTTGTCGGAGATCGTTGGCACACTGGCGACGGCGCATAAGATGACGGGTGACACAAAATATGCCGAGGCGGCGAATAAGCACCTGAAAGCATGGTTTGTAACGCCTGAAACAGCGATGACCCCGCATTTGCTCTATGGGCAGGCGATTATTGGCCGTGTGACGGGGCGCTCTATCGGGATCATCGATACCATGCACTTGGTCGACGTGGCTCAGGGCGCGAAACAGATTGTTGAGGCGGGCGAAATGCCTGCGGAGGATGCGGCTGCCGTCAAAGAATGGTTTGCGGCATACTCAAAATGGATGAACGAACATCCTTACGGGATCGAGGAACGCGATTGGTATAATAACCACTCTATCGCATGGTCGATGCAGATTGCCTCTTTTGCCAGCTTGACGGGTGATGAGACGTTGATGGACATCACGCGCGACAAATTTAAAAACGTCTATTTGTCGGAGATGATGGCAGATGACGGCAGTTTCCCCAAAGAAACAGCCCGCACCAAACCCTATAGCTATTCTATATTTGTCTATGATTTGATGGCCGGGGTGGCACAACTCGCCTCCACAGAGGCAGAAGATCTCTGGCAATATGAAAGCCCGAACGGCCATTCTATGAAAGACGGGATTGAGTTTATCACGCCTTATATCGAAGACAAAGATAGCTGGCCATTTCCGCCCGATATTCAGTATTGGGACGAACCCAACCAGCGCCGTGCGTTTTTACTCTTCGGGTCGCTCGCATTTGATGATTGCCGCTATTTCGAGCTGGCAAAAACACTCGATCCCGATCCGGAAACTTATGAAGTTGTGAGAAATATGCCTATACGTAGTCCACTTCTCTGGACCGATTAGAATAATTGGTATAGGTTATTGGTTAGTCCATTGCTTCGTTCGGTGAATCTCTCGCTGAGCGACTGAATTAAAAAGGTGACATAAGTTCACTGTGCCAACATTTGAAACATTGAGAGGAAAGTTTCATGTCTAAATTTCTATCATTCGGTGAGATCATGCTCCGCTTGCGCACGCCAGGCTATGAGCGTTTTTTCCAAAGCCCGCAATTTGAGGCAACCTTTGGCGGCGGCGAAGCGAATGTCGCTGTGTCGCTAACAAATTATGGTCTGGATGCTGGCTTTATCTCCGCTCTGCCAGACAATGATATTGGCCAAAGCGCGATCAACTCGCTGCGGGCTCTTGGTGTTGATACGTCAAATGTGAAACGTCAAGGAGACCGTGTTGGTATTTACTACCTCGAAACAGGGGCTAATCAGCGCCCGTCAAAGGTGATCTATGACCGCGCGGCATCGTCCATTTGCGAGGCTAAAGTCGGAGATTTTGATTGGCCGACAATTTTCAAAGGGGCGAAATGGCTGCACATCACTGGCATCACGCCAGCTTTGTCGCAGAACTCAGCTGATCTCTCGCTGGAATGTGTGAAAGAGGCCCAAAAAGCGGGCGTGACGACGTCCTGCGATTTTAACTTCCGCGGTAAGTTGTGGAAATACGGCAAGACTGCGCCAGAGGTCATGCGTGACCTCGTCAAACATATCGATGTCGGTATCGCCAATGAGGAAGACTGCCAGAAGTCGCTGGGTATTTCGGTAGACGTCGATGTCGAAAGCGGCAGCGGTCATTTGGACCTCAGCAAATATGAAGAGCTCTCACAAAAAGTGCTGAATATTTATCCGGGCATGTCGACGATTGCGATCACTTTGCGCGCGGCTGTGAACGCCAATATCAATGGCTGGTCTGCCTGTATGCGGGATCGTAAAAACGGTTTCTTGTCATCTAAGAAATACGAACTGACTGATATTGTAGACCGTGTGGGCGGCGGCGACAGCTTTGCGTCGGCCTTCATCGCAGGCCTCAACCTCTATGAAGATCGCCAGCAATCACTAGAATTCGCGGTAGCTGGATCTGCGCTGAAACACTCAATCTTGGGCGATTTCAACCGCGTGAACCGCAAAGAAGTTGAGGCCCTGATGGGCGGAGACGGCTCTGGTCGCGTGCAGCGTTAGATCGTATCTAACCCCTGAATATATTGCTTGAGCGCCGCCGTGAATTTTTCTGGCGGCGTTTTTGTATCGCTAGCCTGCGCAAGTTTAGCGGTCAGGCGCTTCGCAATCGACGCATATGTAGCGTGACCCTGCGGCGTGATCGCCAGCGCAGAACGGCGCTTATCCTGTGTGTCTGACGTCTTCGTTACCAGCTCAGCTTCGATCAATGACGCAACCGCGCGGCTGACCAAGGTCTTATCCATCGGCGTGATCGCGACGACTTCTGCCGCCATGCGCCCTGGTTTTTCAGCAATCGCCGCCAATACTCGCCACTGGCTTAGGTTCAATCCCGCCTCATCCTTGGCGATCGATAAAGTCACACGAGAGATTTTATCGGCCAGAACCACGGCCTGATAGGCCCAAAATTTATCCAGTTCAATCAGGGGTTTCGGTGTCTGCGTCATAACGCTTCATACGCATTTTTTTGTTGTATTTGCAACTAAAAATCTATAGTTGTTATTGCAACTAATAAAATGGAGCGTTTTATGGCTGATCTTTTTCACAATCCTGCGGGCTTGGATGGCTTTGAATTTATCGAATTTTCTGCACCAGAGAAGGGCGTGTTAGAGCCGATTTTCGAAATGATGGGCTTTACCGAGGTCGCTCGCCATCGGTCGAAAGACGTGACGCTTTGGCGGCAGGGCGGTATCAACCTGATTACGAATTACGAGCCCAATAGCCCTGCATATTACTTCGCCCGCGAGCATGGTCCTAGCGCATGTGGCATGGGTTTTCGTGTCAAAGATGCCCGCAAAGCTTATGATCACCTGATCACCCAAGGCGCAGAGCCAGTCGAGTCGCGCACGGGTCCGATGGAGCTGCGTATTCCAGGCATACGCGGGATTGGCAATTCTATCATCTATCTGATTGATCGCTACGCCGACGAGGACAGCGACGCGCTCTCAATTTATGACATCGATTTTGCCTATCTGGAGGGTGTGGAAAAATGGCCCGAGGGGTGTGGGTTTAAATTGATCGACCACCTGACGCACAATGTTTACGGCGGGCGCATGGCCTATTGGGCGGACTTCTATGAGAAGCTTTTTAATTTCCAAGAAATCCGCTATTTCGATATTAAAGGCGAATATACGGGCCTGACCTCCAAAGCGTTGACGGCGCCTGACGGGAAAATCCGTATTCCTTTGAACGAAGAAGGCAAAAGCGGCGGCGGGCAGATCGAAGAATTTCTGCGCGCCTATAACGGTGAGGGCATCCAGCATATCGCGCTGATATGTGATGACATCGTCGCCTGTTGGGACAAGCTGAAGGCCAAGGGCGTACCGTTTATGACCGCCCCGCCAGAGACTTATTACAACATGTTGTCAGAGCGTCTGCCCGGTCACGGACAAGACGAAGCGGCCCTTAAATCTCGCGGTATTTTGCTCGACGGAACAACGGAGGGCGGTAACCCGCGCCTACTATTGCAGATTTTTGCAGAACCCCAAGTCGGCCCTGTGTTCTTTGAATTTATTCAGCGCGTTGGCGATTATAAAGACGGCTTTGGCGAAGGCAACTTTAAGGCCTTGTTCGAGTCGATTGAGCGTGACCAAATTGAACGCGGCGTATTGGAAGGAGCCTGATCATGACTATCAAAACTGACGGTTTTCACCATGTGGCCTATCGCTGTCGCGACGCCAAAGAGACGGTGGAGTTTTATCAAAAACACCTGAACATGGATTTCCAACTCGCCATTGCCGAAGATCATGTCCCGTCAACGGGGGCGTATGACCCTTATATGCACATCTTCTTGGATGCAGGAAATAACAACGTCTTGGCCTTTTTTGAACTGCCAGAGCAGCCCGATATGGACCGCGATCGTAATACGCCAGAGTGGGTGCAGCACATTGCCTTGCGCGTGGGTAGCTTGGACGAATTGCTCGCCGCGAAAGAGAGTTTAGAAGCCGCTGGGATCGATGTCCTCGGCTCGACACATCACGGGATATTCAAATCGATTTACTTTTTTGACCCCAATGGCCACCGCCTAGAACTTGCGGCCAACATCCACACGGCAGACCAGATGAAACAGCTAAAATCTGTCGCCCCTGACATGCTCGCCGAATGGTCGGAGACGAAAAAAGCCCCACGCCACGCGGCTTGGCTGCACGAAAAAATTGCTGAAGAAACACAATAAAAAAGAAAGCTAGCTATGAAACTTGCCTCCCTGAAAAATGGCCGTGACGGTCAACTTGTTGTCGTCTCGCGCGATCTTACCCAAGCGAATGACGCGAGCGATATTGCACCGACGATGCAGGCAGCCCTAGACGAGTGGGACGTCATTGCCCCGCAACTGGCGGCTCGGTACGAAATGCTCAATGCAGGGAAAGCGGAGAGCTTTGCCTTTGATCAGAGCGATTGCGAGAGCCCGCTGCCGCGTGCCTATCAATGGCTGGATGGCTCGGCCTATCTCAATCATGTGGAATTGGTGCGTAAAGCGCGCGGCGCGACTGTGCCTGAAAGCTTTTACGACGACCCTCTAATGTATCAAGGTGCGTCAGATACCTTTATCGGGCCGCGCGACGCTATCGTGGCCGTGAGCGAGTCCCACGGCATCGATATGGAGGCTGAAATCACTGTCATCACGGATGATGTGCCGATGGGCGTAACGGCGGATGAGGCCATGAACCACATTAAGCTGATCATGCTCGTCAATGATGTTTCCTTGCGAGGCCTGATTCCCGGCGAACTCGCTAAGGGTTTCGGGTTTGTGCAGTCCAAGGCGTCTTGTGCGTTCTCCCCCGTAGCGGTGACACCTGACGAAATAGAAACATGGGCGGACGGGACGATCGACCTGCCGCTGCTGGTGGATTATAACGGCCAGCCATTCGGTAAAGCCAACGTCAAAACGGATATGACGTTTCATATGGGCGAACTTGTCGCCCATGCCGCCAAGACCCGCCACCTCTGTGCGGGCACGATTATCGGCTCCGGCACAGTCTCCAACAAATTCGAGGGCGGTGAGGGCAAGAAGATCGAAGACGGCGGCGTCGGCTATAGCTGTATCGCGGAAATTCGTATGATCGAGAAAATTCAGACAGGTGAGTTTATTACCCCCTTTATGCGGTTTGGCGATACGGTCGGCATTGAAATGAACGATGCGAATGGGCAGTCTATTTTTGGTCGTATCGAAAATGTTGTCGAAGAGTATGACGCCTAGATGATGACGCTCTACGGATATTGGCGCAGCTCTGCCAGCTACCGCGTGCGGATTGCCCTCGCGCTGAAGGGCGTGGAGGTCGAGCATCGCTACGTCAATCTTCGGACAGGAGAGCAGGGCGCGGGTGATAATGTTGCCCGCAATGCTCAAGGTTATGTCCCAACGCTGGAGTTAGAAGACGGCACGCAATTAACGCAGTCCTTGGCCATCATGGATTACCTTGACGCGACATATCGCAACCCAGCCTTAATGCCCAGAGAGCCAATTTTGCGGTCAAAGATATTGGCGGCCTCTATGACGATTGCGGCCGATATTCACCCCATCCAAAACTTGTCAGTTTTAAAATATTTACGGGCTGAATTTGGCGTCAAAGACGAGGGCGTGACGACTTGGGTGCAGCACTGGATAACCAAAGGTTTCAAGGCTTTAGAAGCAACGGCTCAACAATATGATACACTTTTTCTGATGACAGATGATCCAGGGTTTTTCGAATGTTGCCTGATTCCGCAAGTCTATAATGCGCGGCGGTTCGGTGTGGATATGGATAACTTTCCAAAGCTATCCGCGATTGACGCGGCTTGTCTCGCTATGCCCACTTTTCAGATAGCGGCGCCAGACAATCAAGGGGATGCAATGTGAGCGCAGCTTGCGGCTCACCCCATGTGAAAAAAGTGAAAAAACCACTTGTCATCCGGGAAAAAAACCTTAAATCGCGCTTCGACGATAAAGCGAGCTACAGCGAGCCCTGAACGATTCAGTGAATTGAATGGGAAATCTGTCAGCCGTGATAATGCCTCAAGCATCATCTAATAGCCGCCGGTAGCGTCTTGGTTTTTGGTTTTACACTTCACGACGAAGTGCCTTGGATTGAGAAAGTTAGTGGTATGGCTCAGGCCGTTATTTACCATCGATTGTCTGCATCCCTCTCCCGATCTGCACAGTTGGGGGACACATTTCTGTCGTCTAAACATCAAGATTATCTGGCCGCTATTGCGGAACACAGTAGTGCGGTGCGGGCATAAGCTAATCGGCTAAGTCCCGCCTGATCCACCGCCGCTGACGCATTTTGCGTCTTTTCAAAATCTCTGCCTTGCGTTTGTCACTTTTGACAAGACTTGCACCTTTTGGAAATGTTTCCGATGTCTTTGACCACTTTTGCACCTCTGTTGCAGCCTACACAATTACGTCCCTACGGACTGCCAACCTATCACACAGTCGCAGACGCGATTGCAGACTATGACGGCGATGACCAAATCTATGCGCTGTTTCCGCGTCGCATTGAACGCACAGCTCGCATCTTCTTGTCTGGGTTTCCAGGGCAGATACTTTATGCTGTGAAGGCTAATCCGCATGCTTCGCTGATCAAAATCCTGTGGGAAGAGGGCGTGACGCAATTTGATGTCGCATCCCTGCGGGAGATTGAATTGGTGCAGGGCATAGCGCCTGCGGCCAAGCTGTTTCTGATGCACCCAATCAAATCGCGAAAGACGATTGAGGTCGCTTATGCCAAAGGCGTGCGTGAATTCTCTTTCGATCACGCAGATGAGTTGCAGAAGATTTTGGTTTGCACGGGCGAGGCGGCGGACTTGTCATTGCACCTGCGTATCGCTCTGCCAAAGCGTGATACCGCCATGCCGTTGGGCGGGAAGTTCGGCGCGACTTTTGACGAAGCGGTGGCTCTGCTGCGTTCTGCTCGCCCTATCGCTGAGAAGTTGGGGCTATGCTTCCACGTGGGATCGCAGTGCTTAGACGTGCAGAGCTATGACGCAGCGATGGCCTATGCGCGACGTGTGCTAGACTCAGCTGGTGTGGCGATTGATAGCTTGGATGTTGGCGGCGGGTTTCCAGTGGCTTATCCAGACATGCCAATCGCGCCGATGAGCGATTATTTCGATGCCATCCGCAGCAGCCTGTCTCTGCATGGGTTTGACGGCTTGACGATATTAGGTGAGCCAGGCCGTGCGCTTTGTGCCGAAGGCGGCGCCACGCTGGTGCGGGTTGAGCTGCGCAAGAATAACAATCTTTATCTGAACGACGGCACATATGGGTCGCTATTTGATGCGGGACAGTTCGCGTGGAAATTCCCTGTGGAATTACACCGCGCCCGTCCACCTGCGCCAACCGCTAACACGATCGGGTTCCGGTTCTTTGGGCCGACATGTGACAGCGCAGATGTGATGAAGGGCCCGTTCCATCTTCCCGCGGACACCTGCGAAGGCGACTGGATTGAGGTCGGCCATTTAGGCGCTTATGGTCAGACATTAGCGACACAATTTAACGGATTTTACTCAGACCACACGGTCGCAATTTTAGAAGACTAAATCATGACAAAAACAAACACAAAAGCCGAACTGCTAAGCAACCCTGTCGAGCATATTGATATTGCCAGCTTTGACGCACGCCCCATCATCGAGGCAATGGGCAAGATGTCCTTCACCGCTCGCGACCTCTCGCGTGCGACAGATATTTTCAAACAAGCAGTGAATGACGAGAATTGCTCCGTTATCCTGACGCTGGCGGGTTCCACATCTGCGGGCGGCTGTATGCATGTCTATCGTGATTTGGTGAAATACGGCATGGTCGATGCGATTGTTTCGACAGGGGACCGCGATCGTCGACATGGATTTCTTCGAAGCGCTTGGATACAAGCACTATCAAGCGGATAGTCAGGTCGATGATAATGATCTGCGCGATCTTTATATCGACCGTATCTATGACACCTATATCGACGAAGAAGAACTGCAGGCCTGTGACCACGTCATCAAAGACATTACTGACAGCCTAGAGCGTCGCCCGTATTCATCACGTGAATTCATCTGGGAAATGGGCAAGTGGCTGAAAACGAATGCGGTCAAGAAAGGCAGCTTGGTCGAGACGTGCTATGACTATGATGTCCCGATTTTTGTGCCAGCCTTTTCGGATTGCTCGGCGGGCTTTGGCCTTGTCAAGCATCAGGTCGAAAACCCCGGCAATTACATGTCCATCGACTCGGTCGCAGACTTCCGCGAGCTGACAGATGTGAAAATCAAAGCGGGCTCGACAGGGCTGCTAATGGTCGGCGGCGGTGTGCCGAAGAACTTTGTGCAAGACACTGTTGTCTGCGCAGAAATCCTCGGCGTCGAAGCAGAAATGCACAAATATGCCGTGCAGATTACGGTTGCGGATGTGCGGGACGGTGCGTGTTCCTCCTCTACGCTGAAGGAAGCTGCGAGCTGGGGTAAGGTGCAAACCACGCTGGAACAAATGGTGTTTGCCGAGGCAGGCTCGGTTGTGCCGCTCCTCGCGTCAGACGCGTATCATAGCTGTGATTGGAAAAACCGTCCGCGCCGCAATTTTGCGAAAATGTTTCAGAAGTAATTCGCTATGCCCAAAACTGTGATGACCAAACCGATATCGCCAGCGCCCACGCTAAATGCGCCATTTGCCATGCTCAAGCCGTCCGAGGGCTTCCTCGGACTGCCGCCTGAGCTAGCGACAAGCTATGCCGACTCCAAGGCGGTGATCATTCCGTTTGGACTAGAAGCCTCTGTTTCTTATGGCGGGGGCACAGAAAATGGCCCAGCAGCCATGCTAGCGGCGAGCCACGAGGTCGAGTTATTTGACGAAGATCTCTGGTGCGAACCTGTTGAGCGTTACGGCGTCATCACCGCGCGGGAACCTGTCATTGATAATGAGGATATTCCCGCAACGCTGACAAAGCTTGAAGCGATGACAACGGCGGTGCTGTCAGACGGCAAATTTCCGCTAGTTTTTGGCGGGGAACATTCAATCACGCCAGGTGCGATCCGTCCGTTTCTCAAACAATTTGACGATTTGATTATCCTGCATTTTGACGCCCATGCGGATCTGCGGGACGGCTATGAAGGGGAGCATTTTTCTCATGCCGCTGCCATTCGCCGAGTGCTGGATCAACCAACTGTGCCGATTGTGTCGTGCGGTATTCGCAATATCTCCAAGTCTGAAATCCCGTTTTATGAGGCGAATAAGCACCGCATCACGATCCATTGGGGCAAGGACCGCGCGAAGTGGAAAGCGGCCGATATTGTGAAGCCACTCAAAGGCCGCAACATCTATCTGACGTTTGATCTGGACGGATTTGATAGCTCTGTCATGCCCTCTACAGGCACGCCAGAACCGGGCGGCTTGTTCTGGGAAGACGCGATGGCAATCATCAAGGCGGCCTCAGAAGTCGGCACGATTGTGGGCGCCGATATTAATGAGCTAGCCCCCATTGAAGGCTTTCACGGCCCCGATTTTTTAGCTTCCAAATTAGCATATAAAATACTAAACTATTCCCTAGGTCGGGGGTAATTCCGACCTTTACTGGCTGCAAGGCCGACGACGTTGTAGGAGGCATTATGTCTAAGCGTCACAGAAAAACCAAAGACCTTTTTGAAACCTTTAGCGGTGACTATCTTGTCTCGGCTGATTTCGATGTGGAGCATTACGAAGCGCCGCGCGGGAAAAAGCCCAAAGGCAAGCACCGCCGTGAAGCGCATAGCCGCAAGCGCGCTTACTACGATGACTGATTGAATGTCTAAGTGGTCTGACTCACTCTAATCAGAGCGGTCATTCCATTTTGTCTGATACAGATCAAAGCGACGATCCCGCAGGTTCCTGACGGTCCCGCTCGCGCGGGCCCATGCCAGATCGGTCAGATCGAGGTCCGCGACCGCGACTGTCTCGACGTTTTCAGAACATTCAGCCGCGATCCCGTCGCGCGCGAAAGGAAAGTCGCAGGGCGTCAGAATGCAGCTTTCGGCGTAGTTGATGTCCATGTTTTCGACGCCGGGTAAATTGCCAACATTGCCCGACATGACGACGTAGCACTGGTTTTCAATCGCGCGCGCTTGGCTGCAATAGCGGACGCGCAGATAGCCTTGGCGGTTATCTGTGCAAAACGGCACGAACAGAATACGCGCGCCTTCATCGGCCATACGCCGCGCGAGTTCAGGAAATTCGCTGTCATAACAGATCAGCACGCCGATCGGGCCGCAATCCGTGTCGATCGTGCTGATCTCGTCGCCGCCTTTAATGTTCCAGTAATGACGCTCATTCGGCGTCGGATGGATTTTTTCTTGTGCGTGGACTGATCCGTCGCGCAGGAAGACATAGGCAATATTTTGAATATCGCCGTCATCCGCCCGTGTCGGGTGAGAGCCGCCAATGATATTGATATTATAGCTCACGGCCAGCTTACGCATCGCCTTAATAAAAACGGGTGTATATTCGGTCAGTTTTTCGATGGAATCCGACGGACTCAGCCGTTGATCGTCCAGCGCGAGCAGGGGCAGGGTGAAGAGTTCAGGGAAGACGACGAAGTCGGATTTATAGGCACTGACGCTATCGACGAAATACTCGACGCTATTCATGAAGTCTTCAAAGCTCACAACCTTGCGCATTTGCAGTTGCACCGTCGCCACACGCACAACGTCTTTTTGCGAGGCGGGAGAGTGGACAGACACCCGCTCTTCTGGTGCATAAACATTTTCCCACACCATGAGTATCGCTCGGCCGCCAGAGGCTTTGTCGGCGGGGAGGTAGTTCTCCAGCACGGTTTTGGGCACGAAGTTCTGGCGCAGTTGAAAGTTCACGCTCGGATCGACGATCTTGCGGGCGCGGACAGCTTCGACATAATCAAGGCCATCTGGAAAGGCTTTGCGCCGTTTTTGCCAACCCGCGATCCGCGCGCCGAAGACGATGCCTTTTAGCTCCGCGCTCTCGGCCAGAGCTTTCCGTGCATCATAAAGCCGCTCGCCAATGCGCAGGCGCCGTCGGTCGGGATCAACACAAACTTCCATCCCGTAGAGCCAATCGCCATTCGGATTGTGCTGCGAACCGTGCCCCCCGCCCGTGATCTCGTCCCAGCTATGGGGTGCGAAGGCGCGAGCTTCCATAATGATGAAACTGGCCGCATATCCGACAATATCTCCGTCATATTCAACAACGAATTGCCCCTCTGGAAAATTGGCTATTTGGCCTTTCAGCGCACCCACGGAATAGCTCCCCATTTCGGGGTAGGCCTTGCCGACGAGGGCGCGGATGCCGGGAATATCTTTGACGGACGCGGTCCGAATTTTCATCTGCGCGTCGGCTTTGCTCTTGGCCATGGGGTTCCTTGAAAATGATATGGTGAGTATCGTTGTTTTGCGCAGTTTATCTGCTTTTATCGCGCTGTCAGCCAGAGTTTTGAGATCGGGTCAAATAAATGTTTGTTCCGCGCAATTTGTTTGCGCCCGCTAGATTAGCCCGCTGAGCTATGATAGCTAAAGGTCATGGAACATCACGACCCGAAATACCCCGTCCCCGCCGATTTTGCGCGCAAAGCCAATCTCACCCCTTATAAATATCAGGAGATGTATGCGGCCTCCATCGCCGACCCAGAGAGTTTCTGGCGAGAGCAGGGGCAGCGGATCGATTGGATGACGCCTTACACACAAGTTAAAAATGTGAGTTGGGATAAGTCGAACCTGTCTGTGAAATGGTATGAAGACGGCGTGTTGAACGTCTCCGCAAATTGCCTGGATCGGCACCTTGATATGCGGGGTGATAAAGTTGCCATCATCTGGGAGGGTGATAGCCCTGACGTCTCGCGCACGCTGACTTACCGCGAATTGCACCGCGAAGTCTGCCGCTTTGCGAATGTGATGAAATCGCACGGCGTCAAGAAAGGCGACCGTGTGACGATCTATATGCCGATGATTTTGGAGGCCAGCTACGCCATGCTCGCCTGCGCGCGGATCGGGGCGGTTCACAGCGTGGTCTTTGGCGGCTTCTCGCCCGACGCGCTGGCGGGGCGGATTACGGATTGCGACAGCACCTATGTCATCACGGCGGATGAAGGTCTGCGCGGCACAAAGAAAGTGCCGTTAAAAGCGAATTGCGACGCAGCTTGCGAAATTGCAGCAAAGGCAGGGAAGCCCGTCAAAACTGTGTTGTGCGTCAAGGCGACAGGCGGAATCATTGGGTGGGATGATAGCCGCGATGTTTGGCTGCATGAGGCGCTCAAAGGCGTTTCAGATGATTGCCCGCCAGAGCCGATGAACGCGGAAGACCCGCTCTTTATCCTCTACACCTCTGGCTCCACAGGGAAGCCTAAGGGCGTTTTACATACAACAGGCGGCTATCTCGTTTGGGCGAGCATCACGCATGAATATGTCTTCGATTTGAAAGAAGACGATGTCTATTGGTGTATGGCAGATGTCGGCTGGGTCACGGGGCATACTTATATTATCTATGGCCCGCTCGCGAACGGTGCGACGACAGTGATGTTCGAAGGTGTGCCGACTTATCCCGATGCCAGCCGTTTCTGGCAAGTCTGCGACAAGCATAAAATTACGTTATTTTACACGGCTCCGACAGCGATCCGCGCCTTAATGCGCGAAGGCGACGGACCTGTGAAAGCGACATCCCGCAAATCACTCCGCATACTTGGCACAGTCGGTGAGCCGATCAACCCAGAGGCGTGGGAATGGTATTTCAATGTGGTTGGCGAGTGCCGCTGCCCGATTGTTGATACGTGGTGGCAGACAGAAACAGGCGGCGCGATGATCGTGCCGCTACCTGGCACAACACCGATGAAGCCTGGCTCTGCGACCTTGCCGTTTTTTGGGATTGAGCCCGCGCTTGTCGATGCGGACGGGCAGGAGCTTTCGGGCGCGACAGAGGGCAATTTGATTATCAAATCAAGCTGGCCAGGGCAGATGCGGACCGTTTACGGCGATCACCAACGCTTCATCGAGACCTACTTCTCCGCTTATCCTGGCAATTATTTCACAGGCGATGGGTGCAAGCGGGACGCCGACGGTTTCTATTGGATTACGGGCCGCGTTGATGACGTGATCAATGTGTCGGGCCACCGCATGGGCACAGCTGAAGTGGAAAGCGCGCTCGTTAGTCACGCCGCTGTCGCGGAAGCCGCCGTCGTGGGCTACCCACACGAAATTAAGGGACAGGGGATTTACGCCTATGTCACTTGCACGGCTGGCATTGATCCTGACGATGCGCTTAAAGCGGATCTGGTCAAGCATGTGCGCAAGGAAATCGGCCCGATTGCGACACCTGATTTGATCCAATTCGCGCCGGGCTTGCCAAAGACACGATCTGGCAAAATCATGCGGCGTATTTTGCGCAAAATCGCAGAGGACAGTTTTGATAATCTCGGTGACACCTCCACATTGTCCGACCCCGAAGTCGTCGATGACCTGATCAAGAACCGTCAGAATAAGGCGTAGGAGTTACGCCCTATTTTGGCCCTGACAAAACATTCGGCGCGTCCCATTCTGTCTTTGCGCCGAAGATCGCGCTGTTTAAAAATAGCGCCATGCCGATGCAGCTTAACAGCGTCACAAACATCAAATGAATATAATGTGTGGGCGACCAGACAAAGGTGAAAAATGCGTAGAGCGCGACACCGAACACAACAGCTATCATCATCGCCCTTGCATCGACGTTCTTGAACAAAAGTCCCACGATGAAGGTCGACAGGATTGGCATACTCAGCAAGCCATAGAGCTTTTGTAGCGTATCGATAATACTGGCGTCAGGCTTGTTGTAAACGGGAACCATCATCAGGGCGACGCCGACCATGGCGATTGTGACGAACAGACTAAGCCGTTTCACGTTCGGTTTTTTGTTCAAATAAGTCTCGTGGATATCGCAGACGTAAAGCGCTGTGGACGAATTCAAGATTGAATTAAACGTCGTGAGGACGGCGGCCGCAATCGCGGCGGCAAAGGCACCCGACATCCAAGCGGGAAGAATATCTCCAACGATACGGCCATAGGCGGCATCGCCTATATCGCCGTAAAGTTTGAACGCGACGATCCCGGGCAGCACGATGATTGGGGGGACAATCAGCAAGCGAATAGCGGCCGCTGCCAGAATACCTTTTTGCGCCTCTTTCACCGTCGGGGACGCCATTGCGCGCTGCGTGATGGTCTGGTTCGTGCTCCAGTAAAAAGTCTGGATAAAGATCATCCCTGTCAGCAATGTTGTCCAAGGAATACTGGAATCTGCATCGCCAATCATCGTTAGACGCTCCTTCGGGATGCCTGACAGATCGAAATTAATGGCGTTGAGGGCCAGGTAAACAACGGCTAACGCCATGGTCAACAGCAAGACACCGCTAAATGTGTCCGACACCGCCACGGCGCGTAGCCCGCCAAAAACAGCATAAGCTGCACCGACGAGCGCAAAAGCGGCTGCAATGACATAAAGTGACAGCTCGACGCCGAACATATTTTTCATGAATAGCGAGCCCGTATACAGAACGGCTGGCAGGAAGATAAATATATTTCCCATTAGGAAAAGCACTGAAATAATCGCGCGGATATCTTTGTTATTATAGCGTTTTTCAAGCAGTTCCGTTGTCGTTGTGCAGTTATATTTATAATAGACTGGGATGAAGACGAAACACAAAATCCCTAAGCCTATGACAGCTGCGAATTCCCACCAAGCGACGAGTGCCATCTGACTTCCGTTCATACCGACGAGTTGATCCGTCGACAGATTTGTGAGTGTGATAGAGCCCGCTACGAATATCCAAGACAGCCCGCCGCCCGCGAGAAAATAGTCTTTGTTGCCATCTTCGACATGCCGCGCACCGCGACATTTCCAATAGGTTGCAAAAGCGATCAGGGCTGAAATCAAAAAGAAAACTATGACTTGCGTCGTGTTGAGGTTCATGGCGTTGTCGCTTGTGTTGGAAAAATGATGGGCGTGTCGCCGCGAAAGAGCAGAATATCGGCGGGCTGTAAGGTGTAGCCATGCAGAGAAATCGCTGTTGCATTGTAATTCATATATAGCCGCAACGCGCCCCAATCCCTCCGCCTTACGCCGTGCGGTATAGGCTCTGTCGAGAGGTCGGCCGTCTGTGCAAAGCGGGAAAGCAGGCGCGTCATTGCGGCGTCATCTGGCCATCCTGCGAGGTAGTGCGTGCGTTCGTGCGAGACAATGGCGGGCTGATCGTCTGTCGTTCGCTCTGTAACAGTTTCAGTCGTCTCTATAAATTCGTGCCATAGCTGAAATGCGCCGCCTTCTCTAAGCGCAATTTCCGTTCCAGGGCGGAGGCTTTCGACCGCGCTCACGCGCGTGTCAAAGTGCGGAAGGTTTGGCGGAAGGGAGGTGGGGATTTGGAAGTCAGGCGTTTTCGATCCTGTGCGAGGGCCAATAACTAATTCACCTTTGAAACCCTCAATCGCGGCGAGGAGTTCGGGCGTCCACGAAAAAAGACCGGGGATGAGAACGAGGGCACGATCACTGAAACTCTCTGTCGTGGGCGGCAAAATATCGACAGACAGGCCGAGGCGCCTTAGACCGCGATAGACATCATAGATTATGCGGAAATAATTAAATGATTGGGATTGCGGTTGCGCCTCCCACGCCCAAGCCGAGGCGTAATCAAAGACAAGTCCGATAGGGGCCATCGTCTTTTTAGCTCCGCCGACATTGGCAATCTCGCCCGACACGCGCGAGACTTCTGCCATGACATTTGCGTCTTCGCCGTCGGGGCGTTGTAGCCCTGCGTGCATTTGCTCTTGCGCGAAGGGGGCTTGTCGCCAGCGGAAATAACTCACGACATCTGCGCCGTGAGCAATGGCTTCCCACGTCCAGAGGCGCACCATGCCGGGAAGGGGGCGGGGTTATACGGCGCCCAGTTCACGGGGCCGGGTTGCTGCTCCATCACCCACCACCCGTCTGTGCCGACAGCGCGGTAGAGGTCGTGGTGAAAGGCTTGAAAATCGGGATCGCCTTGGCGCGCAAATTCGGTTTTGAACGCCTCGCCTTGGTCTGAGCGGTCTTCTAAAAACCCCAGCGGGTAGCTGTCCCAGCTCGCAATGTCCAAATCCGCGCCAACTGCGAAATGATCAAAATCTGTAATCCGCCCCATGTAATTATGGATTAACGGCACGCTTGTGTGCGGGCGAAGCGCTTCGACTTGCACACGGTTAAACGCCACAACTTGATCAGAAGAGAAGCGGCGAAAGTCCATGACATGCGCGGGGTTGGGTTCTGTCACGGTGAGGTTGGGGAGATCGATCTCGTCAAACGTCCCGTATTCCATGGACCAAAACACATTGCCCCAAGCCGCGTTGAGTGCGCTGATGGTCTTGTATTTTGCTTCTAACCACGCGCGAAAGGCGGCTTGGGCTGCGGGGCTGTAAGAGAGTGTTGTGTCATGGCAGCCATATTCATTGTCGATTTGCCATGCTCGGACGTGCGAGTTTTGACCGTAGCGCTCACCAAGGGCCGTCGCGATCCGCGCACACTCTTTTTGGTAACCCTCATGCGAAAAACAATAATGCCGCCGCGAGCCAAATTTGCGCGCGTGACCCTCTGCATCATAGGCCAGCATATCAGGGTAGCGCGATAGCATCCATCTCGGCGGTGTGGCCGTGGGCGTGCCCAATACGACTTTGAGTCCCGCTTCGCCCAATGCCGCTATCGCACGGTCTAGCCAGCCCCAGTCAAATAGGTCTGGCTTTGGCTCCATACGGCTCCACGCAAATTCGCCGATCCGCACCCACGTTAGGCCTGCGCTGACCATGTCTGTAGCGTCTTTGACCCATTGTTCTTCGGGCCAATGTTCAGGGTAATAGCAAACGCCGAGTTCTGGCTGGGTCATGGGCTCTCCTATCCGACGCGATAGGCTTTGGGGTGGGCGGCAGTCAACGCCTCTGTCCAAGCGTCTAAATGAGTGTGCTCGACACATGCCACGATGCAGCCGCCAAACCCGCCGCCCGTCAGACGCGCTCCGAGGGCTCCGCACGTCACGGCGCTCGAAACCAAAGCATCAATCTCAGGGATCGACATTTCGAAGTCATCCCGCATGGAAACATGGCTTTCATTCATCAAGGCACCGAACATCTCCATATCTCCCTCCCGCAGCGCCGAGACGGCGTCCACCGTGCGGACATGTTCCGTTACGCAATGCCGTGCCCGCCGCATCACGGCGCCCTCTAAAATATTCAAATCCGCAAGACGCGCGTGGCAGAGATCGTCCCGACCTAGCAATGTCTTCGCCGCCGCACATTCATCCGCGCGTTCTTTATAGCGACCCTCATTGAGTTGCCTGCCATGGCCCGAATGAATAACAGCCATATGGCAACCAGAGGGCAAGTCGACAGTTTGGTAACTGAGGTCTTGCGTGTTCAGCGCGAGGGCTTGCCCAGGCTTAGCAATAGCGACCGCCATTTGGTCCATGATTCCACACGGCACGCCGATGAAGTCATTTTCCACTTTGCGGGACAGTATCGCGATGTCTGTCGGGCTGAGTTGTGACTGGGATAATTGCGCTGCGAGTTTTAATACGCCCACGATAATAGCCGCAGAGGACGACAGGCCCGCACCGTGGGGCAGGGTGGAGGTGACATAGACGTCTGCTCCAGCGGACAATAGGTCAGCTTGCTGTGCAAAAATCACTGCCCCCGTGACGTAATCTGACCAGTGATCCTCGGCAGTATCCGTCAGCGTGCGTTTCGCAATGCCGTCAAAACTATTGGAGGCGATGTTAATTTGCGAATCCGTGCGCGGGGCCAGTGCGATTGTCACGCCAAGGCCCAACGCCATTGGCAGCACCATGCCACCATTATAATCCAGATGCTCCCCAATCAAATTCACGCGGCCTGGCGTGAAACCAGAGACCGCAGGGGCGTAGCTAAATACTGTTTCGAAAGCGGCTCTGATCACGTCAACGCTCTGAGCGTTCGTGCGGCGAATTCCGGCATAACGTCGACAGTGAACGTCCCCGTGGATTGCTCGACTGAAGCGAGGTATTTCACACGATTGGGCGCGCGGAGGAGCGGATAGAATTGCGCGGTAAAGTGAAAGCTATCATCCGTACCTGCGGGGGCGGCGTGGAGCGAGAGCATGTAGGCGGTGGGGCGTTGAAAATACACGTCATAGCGGCGCGTCATATCGCCCAGTAAATGCGCGAACCCGTCCGTTTGATCCTCCGCGAACTCCCACGGCCCCGCGCAGCGCTGATCTGGTGCAATCCAAACCTCGAATGGGAAACGCGCAAAGGGTGGGCAAAATGCGGATATGCCGCCAGCCCGGGCCACGCCGTAATCATCGAACCACCGCGCAATACCGTCTTCCAAGCTATACCCCGCCGCAAACGCTTTAGCAGCTTTGGCTTGCACATTCGGCACGAAGGGAAAGGCGTAGATTTGACCATGCGGGTGAGGGAGCGTGACGCCGACTTCGTCGCCACGGTTTTCAAACGGCAAGATAAATTTATAGCCCGCCTCGCGCAAAGTCTCGTAGCGATCCACCCAAGCCGCGAGTAATAACCGCCGCGCGGCTTGTCCGATAGTGTGTAGATTGCCCTGCGCTTCGGGTGTGTAAACCACAACATCGCAGCGCCCATCCGCGCGAGCAATCTTAAGGCCTGTCATGCTTGGTGGTTCGGGGGCTTCCGCATGTAATGACGTGAATTTGTTCTCAAAAATAGCCAGTTCAAAATCCGTAAACGGGATTTCAGTGGCTGACTGGCCTGCCACTGACGGGGCGAGGGGATCGGCGGCGGCTGCAGGCTTGAACGTGCGGTTCTGCCGATGAGGCGCATAGAGATTCCATTCGGACCGCAGAGGGTGCCAGCGTAATTCTCCGCCTTTCGCTACCTCGCTGGCGTCTTCTGTCTGCGGCGTCTCGTTGTGCGGGTGGTAGCCATAAAGCAAGAGGTCTCGCCCGTCCGCTTTTTGGATATGACGACGATGGACGGGCTGTCCCGCAATCCTTTGCGATAATGTCGCCCGTTGATCCATATCTGCCCAGTCCAGAGGTTTTAGTCACGCTTTTATGTCCGATAGACCCCGTCAAAGCGAGTGTAAAATGCGCGTGATTTCACGGGGGATCGTTTTAGCTCGCGCGGCGGATAACATCCAAGAACGCTGGCCCGAACTTCTCAAATTTGACGGCCCCCACGCCTGAGACATCTAGCATGGCATCTGGGTTATCTGGGCGGCGCTTGGCCATGTCGATCAAGGTCGCATCGGAGAAGACGATATAAGCAGGTTTTTCGATATTGCGCGCGATATCCATCCGCTTGGCTTTCAGCTGCGATAGAAGCGCTTGGTCGCGGTCTGATAGCGCGTTCTGTGCCTCAGCCTTGGCGCGTTTGTAATCAGAACTTGGCTTGGCTTTCGTGGTCGCAATCGCTTTACATTTAAAGGTTTGGCGCCCTTCCAGCACAGCGCGGCCCGTTTCTGTTATCGTCAACGCGCCGAAGCGCTCTATGTCCATATTGATATGTCCACTGGCCAGCGCTTGCCGAATGAGACCTTGCAAATAGGGGGAGCCGATGGCTTTGGCTTTGCCGTAACCCGCTGTGTCTTGATGGCCAAATTGGCGCACGCGTTCCGTATCAGCCCCGCGCGCGACGGCGATAATATGAGCTTGGCCGAAGCGCGCGCCTGTATCGTCAATCGTGGTCAGGACGTGCTGCAACGGCCCCGTTGCATCGATCATGTCTGGCGGGTTTTCGCAATTATCGCAGTTCTCGCAGGGCTGCGCCTCTTCGCCGAAATAAGCGAGCATCACCTGCCGCCGACATGTCGAAGCTTCGCAATAGGACAGCAGCGCGTCGAGCCGCCGTAACTCCCGAATTTGATGATCGCCGTGCGCACCGTCATCCATGATGAATTGCCGCCGCATGCGGACATCATCTAGCCCGTAACATAGCGCCGTCACGGCAGGCGCACCGTCTCGCCCCGCGCGTCCAATTTCTTGGTAATACGCCTCCAAGGAGCCTGGGAGGTTAGTGTGGTAGACGAAGCGAATATCGGGCTTATCTATCCCCATACCAAAAGCGATAGTTGCAACGATCACCATACCCTCTTCGGCCATGAAGCGTTCTTGCGTATCAAATCGTAATTGCGGATCGAGGCCTGCGTGATAGGGTAGAGCTTTATGACCGCTTGCGACTAAATGCGCGGCAAATTCTTCGGTATTTTTGCGCGATAGGGCATAGACGATCCCTGACTGTCCCCGCACAGTTTCCATGAATTTTGCCAGTTGTAATTTACGATCTGTCTTAGGCGTGACTGTCAGGGATAGGTTTGGGCGATCAAAGCCATGCACGATGATCTGCCCGCGTCCTTCAAACAGCGCGTGAGCAATATCATCTCGCGTGGCGCCGTCTGCTGTGGCGGTGAAGGCCGCAATGACCGCCTCTGGGAAATGGGTCTTGAGCTGCGAAAGCTGCGCGTATTCTGGCCGAAAGGCTGGCCCCCATTTGGAAACGCAATGCGCTTCGTCCACTACAAACATAGCAGGCGCGAGGCTTTTCATCGCCGCCATCATGCGCGGCGTCATCAGGCGTTCGGGGGAGAGGTAAAGCAGTTTCGCTTCGCCCGCCGCAACCCGCCGCCATTCCGCGACATTGGTCTCGCGCGACTGCCCCGAATGGATACAGGCGACGTCAATCCCGTTCGCGCGAAGGCCTGCAACTTGGTTATCCATCAGCGCGACCAGAGGCGAGACGACAACTGTGACACTATCAAATAACAGGGCAGGAACTTGGTAACATAATGACTTACCTGCGCCCGTCGGCATGACAGCCAGAACATGTTGCGGCGACATAATCTGATCAATCACACCTTCTTGGCCGGGGCGGAAGGCATCAAACCCGAAGACAGTTTTCAAAATGGAACGGGGAGTCGTCATATGCACGGGATGGCGCGGTCCGCCGCCATTGTAAAGCTAGTCTTGGCGATCAATTCGTCAAATTATATCAATGACAGACCTTTAGGGCAGAACGAAGCTTGGCTTAAACAAATTTACAAATAAGATGAAGACTTCTATGCCGCTATGACTATCAATAATACGTGACAGGGTGAGGCAGGGCTATGACTGTAATTGAGCAATTAAACGAACGCCGAGAAACGGCCCGCTTAGGCGGCGGTCAAAAACGGATTGATGCGCAGCACGCCAAGGGCAAGTTAACGGCGAGAGAGCGGCTTGAATTGCTCCTTGATCCCGACAGTTTTGAAGAGTTTGACATGTTCGTCAAACATCGCTCCACGGATTTTGGCATGGATAAATCTCATATTCCGGGCGACGGCGTTGTCACGGGCTGGGGCACAATCAACGGCCGCAAGACATTTGTTTTCGCGCAAGATTTCACCGTTTACGGCGGCAGCCTGTCCGAGACGCACGCGAAGAAAATCAATAAGGTGCAGCGCATGGCCATGCAGCAGGGCGCGCCTATTATTGGCCTCAGCGATAGTGGCGGTGCGCGGATCCAAGAGGGCGTAGCGGCGCTGGCGGGTTATACGGACGTCTTTCAAAACAATATCCGCGCTAGCGGCGTTGTCCCGCAGATTAGCGTCATTATGGGGCCGAGTGCGGGCGGGGCCGTCTATTCTCCTGCGCTGACCGACTTTGTTTTCATGGTACGCGACACATCCTACATGTTCCTGACAGGGCCAGATGTGTTGAAAACTGTGACCAATGAAATCGTGACAGCTGAGGAATTAGGCGGCGCGAAAACTCACACAACCAAATCGTCTGTTGCTGATGGGGCTTATGACAATGACATGGAAGCGCTTGCGGAAATCCGTCGCCTGTTTGATTTCCTCCCGCTGAACAACCGTGCGGGCGCACCTAGGCGCCCCGTGTTTGACAAGCATGACCGCATTGAGCCGAGCCTTGATACGCTCGTACCTGACAATCCGAACTTGCCCTATGATATGAAAGAGCTAGTCCACAAGATCGCGGATGAAGGCGATTTCTTTGAAATTCAACGGGACTTTGCCAAGAATATTCTCTGTGGCTTTATCCGTGTAGAGGGGCAGACTGTGGGCGTGGTGGCCAACCAACCGATGGTATTGGCAGGGTGCCTTGATAGCGATGCCTCTCGCAAAGCGGCGCGATTTGTGCGCTTCTGTGATTGCTTTGAAATCCCGATTGTCACCCTTGTGGACGTGCCGGGCTTCCTCCCTGGTGTCAGTCAGGAACATAACGGCGTGATCAAGAACGGCGCGAAATTGCTCTATGCCTACGGCGAGGCGACCGTGCCGCGGATTACTGTCATCACGCGCAAAGCGTATGGCGGCGCCTATTGCGTGATGAGCCCGAAACACCTCGGCGCAGACATCAATTATGCGTGGCCGTCCGCGCAGATCGCGGTCATGGGGGCCAAAGGCGCAACAGAAATCCTCTTCCGCAAAGATTTGGACGACGCGGACAAAACGGCTGAACATATCGCAGATTATGAAGAGAAATTCCTCAGCCCCTTCCGCGCCGCCGAACTCGGCTATATCGACGAAGTGATCAAACCGCAAAGCACACGGAAACGGATCAGCCGAGGCCTCGCGCTACTGTCAGACAAGGCCACGAAAAACCCGTGGAAAAAGCATGGGAATTTGCCGCTGTGAGAGGTGTGCCTGATGAAAAAAGTAATCAAAATGGGACTGATCCATTTGTTTTTTCTTGGTCATCTAAGCATACTCGACTTTCTTTCCAAACCTTTTTGGCCTCATTAAGTGCAGTTGCGGTTGCAAAATACGAAGTTAAAAGCTTAACTTTTTTTGGAATGATTGAGTTTAAGCAGGCTCCTTCTGGAGATATTTTATTTGTTGCTTTATGTAGTTTTTCTATTTTTTCTCTAGTTAGTTTTCTAATCAGGAGTAAATACGAAGCACCAATCCAAAGCCCGCAATTAAAAATTTTTCGTAATTACTTAAATTTCTCTATCGAAAGCATCTCAACGGCGATTTCGAAAATTGAGGAGTTAAAAAATAATGACTCTAACAGTTTCGTATTTGCTTCTGATGAAGTCTACTGGATGCCTAAGCAAGCTGAAGCAAACAAGCAAGTTAAAGCCTTTGTCGAAGAGTTATATGATGCTTACCAGTTATGGAGCAATAGCTGTCTTGATAGACCTGTTGTGGGTTTAGATCTTCGCGAGGTACCTCCGAAATACCGAAACTTTGGACTTGCGAATGTTCGTACGTTTTCAGAAGAGTTTGGAAAAATTACTTCCAAAATACTTTTATCAGATCAAGGAAACAACTTTTCTTGGAATGATGGACGAAGAATACTTATTGATTGCCGTTATGTTATTAAAAAGCTCAAGTATGAAGATTTAAGCAAAATATTAAATTTTGGAAAAAAACAATTAAAGTCAATCCGTAAGACTAGACTAAAGCTTATATTTGGAATGATTTTTAGGTATGTTGATATATACGTGCTTTCAGTAATTTTTCCGATTTTAGTAAGTGTTTTTCTGATCGTGACGGGCATCCTCAGCGCACTTCAAATTGGGCCAACATGGGTTTAGAGACATGATCAAAAAAGTACTCATAGCGAACCGGGGCGAGATTGCTTGTCGTGTGATTAAGACGGCGCAGCGGCTCGGGATTAAGACTGTGGCGGTGTATTCGGATGCGGATCGTCATGCGTTGCATGTGTCCATGGCGGATGAGGCGATCCATATTGGGCCGTCTGCGGCGTCGGAGTCTTATTTGGTCATGGATAAGATCATGGACGCGATCAAATCATCGGGCGCGGATGCGGTGCATCCAGGCTATGGCTTTCTGTCGGAAAACCCTGAATTTGCCAAGCGGCTGAATAAGGCGGGCGTCACCTTCATCGGCCCCAACCCCCACGCGATTGTGTCGATGGGCGATAAAATCACCTCCAAGAAACTTGCCCAAGAGGCGGGCGTGTCTTGCGTGCCGGGCCATATGGACCTGATTGAAGACGCGGACGAGGCGGTCAAGATCGCCAAAAAAGTCGGCTATCCCGTGATGATCAAGGCGTCTGCGGGCGGCGGCGGGAAGGGCATGCGGATTGCCTATAATGACACGGAAGCGCGCGAAGGTTTCCAGTCGTCCAAGAACGAAGCCGCGAATAGCTTTGGTGATGACCGCATTTTTATCGAAAAATTTGTCGAGCAACCGCGTCATATCGAAATCCAAGTCCTCGGCGATAAGCACGGCAATGTGATCTATCTCGGTGAGCGGGAATGTTCGATCCAACGCCGCAATCAGAAAGTCATTGAAGAAGCGCCAAGCCCGTTCTTGGACGAAAAAACCCGTGCAGCTATGGGCGCCGAGTCTGTCGCGCTCGCCAAAGCGGTGCAATATGATAGCGCGGGCACAGTTGAGTTTATCGTCGACAAAGACAAGAATTTCTATTTCTTGGAGATGAATACGCGCCTGCAAGTTGAACATCCCGTGACGGAATTAATTACGGGCGTTGATCTGGTGGAACAGATGATCCGGTCAGCCAATGGTGATAAATTGTCCATGACGCAGGACGATGTGACACTAAATGGTTGGGCGATCGAGTCGCGTATCTACGCCGAAGATCCTTACCGTAATTTCCTGCCGTCCATTGGTCGGCTTGTGCGCTACCGCCCGCCAGCAGAAGGAACGCTGTCCAGCGGCGCAATTATTCGCAATGATACGGGCGTCTATGAAGGCGGCGAAATCTCGATGTTCTATGACCCGATGATCGCAAAGCTTTGCACATGGGGCGAGGATCGCGGCGTGGCGCTGACGGCGATGAAAGATGCGCTGGACGTGTTTGAGCTTGACGGGATTGGTCACAATATTCCGTTCTTGCAGGCCGTCTATGATCACGACCGATTTGAACGCGGCGACATCACAACGGCCTTTATTGCGGAGGAATATCCCGAAGGCTTTTCGGGCGCGATGGTGAACTCTGGCCACACAAGAAAGATCGCAGCGGTCTGCGGCTTGATGCATGATATTTCCGAAAATAGGTCGGCTCAGATCAGTGGCGCTTTGCCTAATCATGAGCGTTACGTCCCCAATAAATGGGCCATCACGATTGGCGAAACGGACTACACGGCAGAGATCAAAGGCGAGCGAGGCCTGCGTACTGTCATTGTTGACGACATAAATGAGAGCAAAGCTGCGCTCGAAATGGAAGTCCTGACAAGTTGGAAACCGGGCATGCCGATGGTGTTGGCCTATGTCGATAATAAGCCTCTGAATTTTCGGGCGAAGAGATGCGCGGAAGGCTATCACGTTTGGCATCGTGGGTGTGTCTTTAAGGTCTGTGTGCGAACCCCGCGCGGGGCTGAACTGGCGAAGTTGATGCCTGTCAAAGAAGCACCTGACACGTCCAATTTACTGCTCTGTCCGATGCCTGGCGTGATTGTGTCTGTGCTAGTGAATAAGGGCGACGAGGTCCAAGACGGCCAAGCGCTCGCTGTTGTTGAGGCCATGAAAATGGAAAATACACTCCGTGCAGAGACCAAGGGTATCATTGCTAAAATCAACTGTCAGGCAGGCGATAACTTGGCCGTAGATGATGTGATCATGGAATTTGAAACGTGAGCGATGATCCCAAAATTCAAGCGTGGCAAAAACTGGCCCGCGCCGATTTAAAAGGCGGCGATCCAAAAACGCTTGAGACTGAGACGCCCGAAGGTATCACAGTGAAGCCGCTCTACACAGCGGAAGATGTGCCGCCGTCTGCGGCGGAAGAAATTCCAGGTGTTGCGCCTTACACACGCGGCGTGAGAGCGACCATGTATACGGGTCGCCCGTGGACGATCCGGCAATATGCGGGCTTCTCTACTGCAGAAGAATCCAACGCATTTTACCGTAAGAACCTCGCGGCGGGCCAGAAAGGCTTGTCCGTTGCCTTTGATCTTGCAACCCATCGCGGCTACGATTCAGATCATCCTCGCGTGACGGGTGATGTCGGCAAGGCGGGCGTTGCCATTGACAGTGTCGAGGATATGAAAATCCTGTTCAATGATATTCCGCTCGACAAGATGTCAGTGTCTATGACGATGAACGGTGCGGTGATCCCGATCTTGGCGATGTTTATTGTCGCTGGGCAAGAGCAGGGCGTCTCGACCGACAAACTCTCTGGGACTATTCAAAATGACGTCCTCAAAGAGTTTATGGTGCGCAATACCTACATCTATCCCCCCGCGCCGAGCATGCGGATTATCGGCGATATTATTGAATATACTTCGGCTGAGATGCCGAAGTTCAATTCGATTTCTATCTCAGGCTATCACATGCAAGAGGCAGGTGCGACGCTGTCCCAAGAACTGGCTTACACCCTGGCTGACGGCATGGAATATGTGCGAGCGGCCATGGCGAAAGGCTTGGATGTTGATGACTTTGCGCCGCGTCTGTCCTTCTTTTTCTGCATCGGCATGGACATGTTCATGGAGGTCGCGAAGCTACGTGCGGCGCGGCAGATGTGGTCAAAAATTATGACAGATTTCGGCGCTAAGTCCGAGCGATCCAAAATGCTGCGCACGCATTGCCAAACGTCTGGCGTGTCGCTGACCATGCAAGACCCTTACAATAACGTGGTCCGCACGACGGTCGAAGCCATGGCTGCGACGCTGGGCGGAACGCAGTCTTTGCACACAAATGCTTTTGACGAAGCGATCGCTTTACCGACTGAGACATCCGCACGGATTGCCCGAAACACGCAGCTGATTTTGCAACATGAAACGGGCCTCACGCGTGTGGTAGATCCACTTGCGGGCTCTTATTATGTTGAGAGCCTGACGCAGCAACTCGCAGATGAAGCGTGGAAGATGATCGACGAGGTCGAGGCGCTTGGCGGCATGACCAAGGCGATTGAGAGCGGACTGCCGAAACTCAATATAGAGGAGGCCGCGCTTGGTCGGCAATCGCGGATTGATGCGGGAGAAGACGTGATTGTCGGCGTGAACAAATACACACTAGAACAAGAAGACCCGATTGATTTCTTGGATATTGATAATGCGAAAGTGCGGGCGGGCCAAATTAAAAGCCTTGAGCAAATCCGCCGAACGCGCAATCCAAAAGCGGTTGAAGATGCGTTGGCCGCCGTGACTACGGTTGCTGAAAGTGGGGAGGGGAACCTCCTCGCAGCCGCCGTGACAGCTGCTAAAATGCGCGCGAGCTTGGGTGAGATTACGCAAGCTATGGAGAGCGTTTTTGGCCGACACCAAGCAACGACGCGCGTGCTGTCAGGGGTCTACGCTGAGTTAAATAAAGACGATCCTAGCTATAAAAATATCCGCCGCCGCGTCTCTGAATTTGAGGCAGAACATGATCGCCTCCCGTCCATCTTGGTGGCGAAGATGGGGCAAGATGGTCATGATCGCGGCGCGAAAGTGGTTGCGACATCCTTTGCCGATATGGGCTTTCAGGTTGATCTAACGAACTTGTTTGAAACACCTCAAGAGGTGGCCCAACTCGCGATTGAAAAAGGCGCCGATGTTGTTGGCGTATCCTCACTCGCCGCAGGCCACAAAACCCTCGTGCCAGCCCTTATCAATGAGTTGAAACGACTAAATGCGGAAGACATCAAAGTCGTTGTTGGCGGCGTTGTTCCAGAGCAAGATTTTGACTTCTTAAAAGAGGCGGGTGTCAGCGCGATCTTCCCCCCAGGCTCTAATTTATTTGAAGCTGCCAATGCGACCCTCGGTGTCGTGCTGGGAGTGCGCCGCAATCGCTAGTCATAGGGGGTCTGCGTCAGTGGCCTAAATGCGGCCTAAGTCTCTTAGATATTGCGCTTACAACACTGATAAAAAAGCCTGTTCGAAGTTTTGTGAAGCGGCTAGGAATAACTTATGTCAGAAACAGTCATCATCATTGGCGCGTCCCATTCCGCCGCTCAGACCAGTGTGAGTCTGCGGCAAGGCGGTTGGGTGGGAGGCATCACCGTGATTGGGGACGAGGCCGTTCTACCCTATCATCGCCCCCCACTGTCCAAGGATTTTCTGTCAGGGCAAAAGGCTATTGATGATATTCTGATTAGGCCTGCCGCAGCCTATGCTGAGGCTGACATCAAATTCCATCTTGGCACACGCGTGGGCTCGATTGACCGCAAGAATAAAACTGTTCTGACGGATGCGGGTGATGTTTTGCCTTACACAAAACTGGTCCTAACAACAGGCGCGCGTATTCGCCGACTGCCTGTGCCGGGCGTAGGTTTGAATGGTGTTTATTATTTACGCGACACTGCTGATGTTCTGTCTATCAAGGCCGAAGCGGAAACCGCCAAAACTGCCGTCATTATCGGCGGCGGCTATATCGGGCTGGAAACTGCAGCCTCGCTCCGTAAACAAGGCTTAGAGGTCACTGTGTTAGAGGCGATGCCGCGCATTTTACAGCGGGTCACAGCACCCGCGCTCTCGACTTTTTACAAACGTGTTCATGAAGAAGAAGGCGTGACAATCCTAGAAAATGTTATGGCGTCAGAGATACAGCCTGCCGATGGAGGCGGGTTGCGCGTGCTAACCTCATGTGAGCGAACTCTCGCTGCGGACATTGTCATTATCGGCATAGGCGTTATTCCTAATATCGAATTGGCCGAGGCGGCAGGGCTATCGATTGGTAACGGCATAGAGGTCAATGAATTCTGCCAGACCTCCGATCCTGACATATATGCAGCGGGCGACGTGACTTGGCATTATAACCCGATTTACAAAACACATGTGCGATTGGAGTCAGTCCCCAATGCGACAGAGCAGGGGAAGGTCGTCGCCGCGCATATCAACGGCACGCCCAAGCCCTATAACAGCCTGCCATGGTTCTGGTCAGATCAGTTTGATCTTAAGCTGCAGATCGCTGGGCTGTCCAACGGGTTTGACGATGTCGTTATTCGCGGTGATATTGAAACTGGGCGAAGCTTGGCCGTCTATTACTTCAAAGGCGACAGATTTATCGCCGTAGATGCCGTTAACGCGCCCCGTGATTTTATGTTTGGCAAAATGGCCCTGACCAAAGGCACCAATATCGACAAAACCCGCATAGGAGATACCGCCCACGATCTCAAATCTTGCCTCGTTGATAGTTGAGCGGACGCTTTTATCAGACAGCGTGAATTACTGCACTAAAGGCGAGACAAGCCTCACCTGCCATGAGTCAAATAACCCGTAGTTATCTTTGCGAATATTGAGATCAAAGAAAACCGAATGGCTCCGCAAGCAGGACTCGAACCTGCGACAAGCTGATTAACAGTCAGCTGCTCTACCAACTGAGCTATTGCGGAACAACATTCTGGTAGGCGGGCGCTATAACAGGGTTTTGCCACCCGCGACAAGCAAGTTTTTGCTTGATTTCAAATAAAATGTCACCTCTGCCGATTAGGCAAGAAAAAAGGGAGCCGAAGCTCCCGAAGGTATTAGGTGAATGGTGGGGTGTCCCCTAGAGGAGACATCTTCTGTATTAACGAGTAAGGTTAATTTGATCTTAATTTTATCAATTAATTTGTGATTCGATTCATAAATCCTGCTAAAACATGACGAAATAGAGGGATATATGCGCGAAATCGATAATTATGCAGAGTTTTGGCCTTATTATTTACGCGAGCATAGCCGCCCCGCTACGCGGGCGTGGCACTATGTTGGGACAGGGCTGGCGTTATTAACGCTGATAGTTGTGGTGGCGTTGGGCAAATGGCTCTTTCTGCCCCTTGCTTTTGTTTGCGGTTATTTCTTTGCTTGGGTCAGTCACGGCACCATTGAGAAGAATAAGCCTGCGACTTTCACTTATCCGCTTTGGTCACTCGCCTCCGACTTCAAGATGCTGTTTCACTTCCTGACGGGGACGATGGGGCGGGAGCTGCGCAAGGCAGGAGTCGCGCCTTAGGCTGAATAGACCACGCGTCCGTCCTTGATCGTATGCACGGTGCGGCCCGTTAAGCGGCGGCCATCAAACGGCGTGTTCTTAGATCCGCTGCGTAATTGGTCGCTATCGCAAACCCAAGGCAGACCGTCATCAAACAGCACAAGGTCGGCGGGTGCGCCCTCTGTAATTCGTCCCGCCTTTAAGCCCAGCAATTCCGCAGGTCGCGCGGTCATGGCTGTTAACATCGCCCGAAGGTCGAGCCCGCCATCGGCGACTTGGGACAGACCCGCTGTGAGCAAGATTTCCAGCCCGACTGCGCCAGATGCAGCTTCGCTATAGGGAAGGCGTTTTTGCCCTGCGGGTTGGGGATTATGGTCCGAGACAATCACGTCGATCGTGCCGTCATTGACCGCCGCGATCAGGGCTTGCCGGTCACGTTCTTCGCGCAAGGGCGGGTCGAGCTTGGCAAAGCTGCGGTAGTCACCAATGTCAAGTTCATTGAGCGCGAGGTGATTGATTGACACACTCGCCGCCACGTCCAGATCACGTGACTTCGCACGGCGGATGACGCGCAAAACGTCCTCGGATGAGACCAAATCAATCAACACTTGCCCGCCTGTCAGCTCTGCCAATGCAATATCGCGTTCTGCCATGATCCGCTCACTGATTGCGGGTGCGCCGAGCAATCCCAATCGGGCTGAGAGATCGCTTTCATGCGCCACAGTGCCCGCTGATAGCTCTGGACTGACGCAGCGATTGGCGATCAGCGCGTTAAACCGCGAGCCATAAGCCAAGATACGGCGCATGATTTGTGCATTCGCAATGGGAGTAGCCCCGTTGGAAAACATCACCGCACCTGCCTCGCTCATCAGGCCGATCTCTGTTATTGAGTGCCCGTCTAGCCCCTTTGTCAATGCGCCCGCGATGTGAACATTGACGGGTAGTTCATCGCCGCGCCGCTTGAGGAAGTCGACCAGCGACATGTCATCAATCACGGGATTGGTCTCTGGCATGATCACGATAGAGGTGACGCCGCCCGCGATTGCAGCTTGCGCGGCTGTCGCGAGGGTCTCGCTGTTTTCATTCCCAGGTTCGCCTGTGCGGACGCGCATATCTATCAGGCCAGGGGCGCAGATAAGGCCTTCACCGTCCAGTACGTCGCCATTCACATCAATGTGCGGGCCAAAGCCTGTTATGACGCCGTCTTCGCAGACGATATTGCCCATTTCGTCATAACCGCTGGCCGGATCAAAAATCCTTACATTCTCGATTGTTAGCACGGTCATGGGTTGCGCCTCGCCGTGTCTTGCGCGTGGGACAGCGCGTGAAGTATCGCCATGCGCATCGCAACGCCTGTTTCAACTTGTTGCGTGATCAAGCTGATGTCGGGATCATCCGCGACGTCAGAGCTGATCTCTACGCCGCGATTCATCGAGCCGGGATGCATGACGAGGGCGCTGTCTTTGGCAAAGGCGAGCTTGGCCCGGTCTAAACCGTAATAGTGGAAATACTCACGCTTGGACGGCACAAATGCACCACTCATCCGCTCTAGCTGTAGGCGCAGCATCATTACGACATCGCAGCCTTTCAGACCTTTTTCCATATCATGAAAGACGTCCACCCCCCAGCGGTCTGCGTCAATCGGGATCAGCGTTGGCGGGCCGATCAATCGCACTTCTGCGCCGAGCATATTGAGTAACTGGATATTACTTCGGGCCACACGACTATGCGTGATGTCGCCACAAATCGCGATCCGCAGTCCTGCAATATCGCCGTCAAAAGCTTGGTGTAAGGTGAGGGCGTCGAGCAGCGCTTGCGTTGGGTGACTGTGCATTCCGTCACCCGCATTGATAACCGAACAGCTAACCTTTTGGGCGAGCAGATGCGGAGCGCCAGAGGCATTATGCCTGACCACAAGTAGGTCGGGATTCATTGCGTTGAGTGTGGCAGCCGTGTCCAGCAAAGTTTCGCCTTTCGCGACAGAGCTCTGCGAGATCGCCATGTTAATGACGTCCGCACCGAGGCGTTTCCCTGCCAACTCAAATGACTTCTCCGTACGGGTGGAGTTTTCGAAAAACAGATTGATCAGCGTCTTACCTGACAGCACGTTTCGCGTCGGTGATTTCTGTATATTCAAGTCCAGATAATGTGCCCCAAGCGAGAGCAGCGTGTCTATATCAGGGCGCTTATAGTCTGTGACAGAGAGGCAATGGCGCTGCGCAAAGGGATAGCCATAGGAGGATAGCAGGGGCTCGCTTGCGGACTCAGACTCATCGGGAAAGAAATCATCCGAAGTTAGAGTGTGTCCAAATTGTTCTGCAATTTCAATGACATCTGGCCAATGCTTCTGCGGGATCGTTCCCGTATCATACCAGCCCTGAATGGTGGAAGCCGCTTTATCTAGCGCGCGAGAGGCGGGGCGGATGCCCCCAAAAATGTCATCAATTATGGCGCGAGAGTAAGACACGAAAGCGGTGTATGAAAATATCATACAGAGTCAAGCCTCATTCGCAAAAACACCTATGACCGTAGGCGATCCAATACGCCCTGCAAGATATAGCCAGCGGCGAGCTTGTCCACGTTTTGCGCGCGTTTCTTGCGTGTCATATCGGCCTCTAACATTGTGCGCGTGACCGCCATGGTCGAGAGGCGCTCGTCCCACATAAATATTGGCAGATCGCGAATACGTAGCAGGTTCGTGCAGAGGTCACGCACGGATTGAACGCGCGGCCCGAACTGCCGTCCATATTCACAGGCAGGCCAACAATTAACGCGCTGACTTCATTATCGTCATAAATCTTCAGCAGCTTCGCCGCATCTGGCGTGAACTTCTCGCGTCGTATCGTCTGCAGCGGCGTAGCGATCAGGCGCGTATGATCACTAATCGCAAGGCCTAGCGTCTTGGTGCCAGGGTCAAGGCCCAGCAACGCGCCTGTTGTGTCTCGCAAATCGTCGAGGGTAATTATCGCCATGCGCAGGCTCTAACTACCAATGTCGATGGCGGCAAGGCGCAAGACAAGCTGCATTGCGACATAAAACAGCGCGAGCAAGCTCAATATCGTCCGTGCCCATAGCTTTGGAAAACGCCGCCATAGTATGATGATGCATGCTAAGGCTATCACTGCCTCGACTAAACTGACCCAAGTCGAGTGGAGGTCACGCTCCCAATAAGAAATGGGTGAATGAAAACGCCAATCACTTAACGGCCAAAAATGGCGGTAAGCATCATGGCCGTGGACGGGCAAATCTGTCTCCATATGGATCAGGGCGGCCAGCGCAAAAAATAGGAGTAACTTGCCCCAGAGCTTGCGCCGCCCCATCCAACCTGCAAAAGCGAGCGCCGCATAAATTGGGATGGAGTTAACCAGAGCAATCGCGGTTTGCATGGGCGGTTCAAAATACAGCTTATCCCACATTTGCGCGCCTGATACACCGTTGACGAGGCTTTGATAGGGGGCCCAGATATAGATAATAATATCTGGGATAATTGAACCAATTAAAACTGCCCAATTACGTTTTGTCTGCCCACGCTTTGACAATAAAGCTAGCGCGATGAGAGAATGTGTGGGTGAGTTCACTTCTGCCGTTCGGGATGCACGCCAGTCCACGTCGCATCGACATAGGCTTTTAGCGCAGCGTTATCTTTTTTCAGATCTCCCGTCAGTGGGAAAATCTTGTCCAGCACGACACGCTTATTCGGGCCGTCAAAGGCGCAGATGAAGACAGGGACGTTGGCAGCATAAGCGGCGCGGAGGTAGCCCGTCTTATATTTCGGGACGAGGGCGCGCGTGCCTTCGGGCGGGAAGCCAACACAGACTTTATCTGCGCTCTCAAACAGCTTTGTAACTTGGTCAACCACATCTGCTGCGCCTTTACCCCGGTCAACGGGATAGCCGCCGAGCGCACGGAAGATCGGCCCCATCGGCCAGAAGAACCACTCTTTCTTGATCAAAAATGTATATTTAAAACCCGTGGCAAGCATAGCGAGGGAGGCGGAGATCGCGTCCCAATTTGATGTATGCGGCACGCCGACGATCACGAATTTCGGCACATCTGGCATTTTCCCATGCAGGCTCCAGCCCGTCAGTTTCAGTCCAAGCGAGCCTAAGCCCCGCGTCAATGCGTTGCCCATGCGCGGGGAGTGTTCGCTCATATGGGGGTTGTCATACTTCATGTGTGTTTAGCCCAATTCTGGACGAATTCCTTGATAGTTTTCGTTGTAATACGCTTTGATTGCGCGATTATCGACGTCGATGTCTCCCGTCAATGGCCAGAGGCGATCTAGCACGACTGTCTTATTCTTGCCGTCAATCGCGACCAAAAAGACGGGAACTTTGGCGGCGTAAGCGATGCGGAGATAACCTTTCTTGAGGCCTTCAACTTTGGAGCGCGTGCCTTCGGGCGTAATGCCGAGATAGGCCTTGTCGTTTGCCGCAAACCACTCGGTCATTTGCGTGGTCAGATCACTTTTGGCTTTGCGGTCAATCGGAACGCCGCCGATCTTTTTGAACAATCCTCCAAGGGGCCAGAAGAAGGCTTCCTTTTTCATCATCCAAGAGGCCCGCAAGCCGACGGACTGCATCGAGGCAATCGCAATGATAAAGTCCCAGTTCGAGGTATGGGGGCAGCCGATGAATACGACCTTTGGCTCATGCGGAAATGCGCCCGTAATTTTCCAGCCCATCAGTTTTAAAACAAGTTCGGAAAGGCCTCGGGTGATGGCATTGCCTAAACGTGGGACGTGTTCGTTCACCACTGAATTATCATACTTTGCCATTTAGCCGCCTACCTTTTGTGCGGGGATAGCTAAAAGTCGGCCTTATCGCAATGCTTAGTCTTGCAGGGCTCCCGTCCCCCTGCTAACCCGCGCATTCAGGATATAATGGAGACTCCCGTGAGTGACCCCAAAGGTGCTGTGAGCGCCGAAGACGTTAAGAAAATTGCCCGCCTGTCGCGGCTGCATGTGGCGGAGGAGCAACTGGCGCCGCTGGCCGATGAGCTAAACGGAATTCTCGGCTGGATCGAGCAACTCGCCGAAGTTGATGTTGAAGGTGTTGAGCCAATGACATCCGCTGTCGATATGGCCGCTCCGATGCGCAAAGACGAGATCACAGATGGCGGCAAGCGTGACGCTATTTTGAAAAACGCGCCGAAAAAAGATGACGGCTTCTTCGTTGTTCCGCGGAGTGTTGAATAATGAGCGATCTTACAAAACTTACATTGGAGTCCGCGCTGGACGGCATGGCGAAGGGCGATTTCACCTCGCAAGAACTTACCAAGGCGCATATTGATGCCTGTGCCGATGGGGCGGATTTGAACGCCTTTATCACGACGACATTCGGCCTCGCCATGGAGCAAGCTAAGCAGTCTGATGCGCGTCGGGAGCGCGGCGAAGCGGGCCTCCTCGAAGGCGCGCCATTGGGCGTGAAAGATTTGTTCTGTACGGACGGCGTCAAAACGACTGCGGGCTCTAAAATTCTCGGAGATTTCACGCCGACCTACGAGTCCTCCGTGACAGCGAACATGAAAGCCGACGGCATGGTCATGCTCGGCAAATTGAACCTCGATGAATTCGCGATGGGCAGTTCGAACGAGACCTCATTTTATGGTCCCGTGATCAATCCGTGGCGTAAGGGCGAGGACTTGGTGCCTGGTGGATCATCTGGTGGGTCTGCTGCAGCGGTTGCGGCAGATTTGTGCCTCGGCGCGACAGCCACCGATACGGGCGGGTCCATCCGTCAGCCCGCGAGCTTCACAGGCACAGTCGGGATCAAGCCGACCTATGGTCGCTGCTCCCGTTGGGGCACGGTAGCTTTCGCGTCTTCGCTCGACCAAGCAGGTCCGATTGCCAAAACGGTGAAAGACGCCGCTATCTTGCTCGAGTCCATGGCGGGACATGACGCCAAGGACAGCACCTCGCTCAACCTGCCTGTCCCGAAATGGTCAGACAGTTGCGGGAAGTCTATCAAAGGGCTGCGCATCGGCATCCCCAAAGAATATATGATCGACGGCATGCCCGCCGAAATCCAAGCGCTCTGGGATCAGGGCGTGGCGTGGATGAAAGACGCAGGGGCCGAGATCGTGCCGATCACCCTGCCGCACACAAAATACGCACTGCCAGCCTATTACGTGGTCGCACCAGCGGAAGCGTCGTCAAATTTGGCGCGCTATGATGGCATGCGCTACGGCTTGCGGGTCGAGGGCGACGACCTGAACGACACCTATGACCGCACGCGCACCGAAGGCTTTGGCGACGAGGTCCGCCGCCGCATTATGATCGGGACATATGTGCTATCGGCTGGCTATTACGATGCGTATTATCTGCGTGCGCAAAAAGTTCGCACACGGATTGTCGAAGATTTCGAAAATGCGTGGCAGACTTGCGACGCGATCCTGACACCCACAGCGCCGAGTGCACCGTTCGCTGTCGGCCGCAAAGTGACTGACCCCGTGCAGATGTATCTGAACGATATTTTCACGGTCACGACAAACCTCGCAGGGCTGCCCGGGATTTCCGTGCCAGCTGGATTGGACGCAGACGGCCTGCCGCTAGGCCTTCAAATTATCGGCAAAGCGCTGGACGAAGACACGGTTTTCAAGGCCGCGAATGCTTTGGAGAAGGCGGCTGGGTTTAGCGCTCGGCCTGAGAAGTGGTGGGCGTGATGGAATTCTTTGGCAAATTTGACTGGCCTAAAGTTGTTGAGCTTTTTCCAGTTTATATAGCTGCTATTGGTTCTTTGGCCCTTTTAGGTGCAACTTTCTGGCAAGTAATGACTGCACGTAAAGACGCTTCAAACAGGGCGGCATTCCAGTATTATACGGACTTATCAAATAGTGCTGAGTATGCCAAATTACGGAAGGACGTGGCTTCCTTTTGTAGAGGAGATGAAGATGCTGCACTACTTTTCGATAACCCAGCGTCGAATAGCGTTAAGATTAGCACTATCAATGATTTTATTGACCATCGAGAGAACTTAGCTATCGCAATTCTTAACGGTGGTGTCTCGGAGGAGTATTCCAAATTAATTCTTAAATCTCTTTTTCTAAAGGAGTGGGAAAATTTGGAAACTTACATAAAAAGACTACGAAATGAGGTAGGTGATCAATCTGTAGGTGGCGCGATTCAAAAATTAGCTGAACGATGGCAGTCTTTGCCTCAAAAAAATGCTGAGGTTTCATAATGACTTTTTCTGCACCCCGCGTTGCGGATAAAAAAGACTGGATCATGGGCGAGACCGGGGATTGGGAAATCATCATCGGTTTGGAAGTCCATGCGCAGGTCGCATCTAATTCAAAGCTGTTCTCTGGCTCGGCCACGGAATACGGCGCGGAGCCGAACAGCCAAGTGTCGCTGGTCGATGCGGGCATGCCGGGCATGCTGCCTGTCGTGAACGAGTTTTGCGTCGAGCAAGCCGTCCGCACGGGCCTCGGCCTGAATGCGCAGATCAATCTGTTCTCGCGCTTTGATCGCAAAAATTATTTCTATGTCGATCTGCCGCAAGGCTACCAAATCAGTCAGTTCGAGTTTCCGATTGTGGGCGAGGGCGAGATCGAGGTTCTGCCGATCGATGCCGATGGCAATACGTTGGAGCCTGTCACTGTTGGGATTGAGCGTCTGCATTTGGAGCAGGACGCGGGCAAATCTGTCCATGACCTATCGCCTGACGAGACTTATGTTGACCTGAACCGCTGCGGCGTGGCGCTGATGGAGATCGTCTCCAAGCCTGATATGCGTTCGCCAGAAGAGGCGTCTGCTTACGTCGAGAAACTCCGCGGGATCGTCCGTGCGCTCGGCACATGTGATGGCGATATGGAGAAGGGCAATCTGCGCGCCGATGTGAACGTATCTGTGCGTCGTCCGGGCGGAGATCTGGGCACGCGCTGCGAGATCAAGAACGTCAACTCCATGCGCTTCATCCGCCAAGCGATCAATTATGAGGCGCGTCGTCATATCGAGATTATCGAAGCGGGCGGGACGATTGACCAAGAAACGCGCCTGTTTGACAGTGTCAAAGGCGAAACGCGCACGATGCGTTCCAAAGAAGACGCGCATGATTACCGTTATTTCCCTGACCCCGACTTGCTGCCGCTCAAGCTGGAGCAGAGCTTTGTGGACGGGATCAAAGCGAGCTTGCCTGAAATGCCTGACGCGATCAAAGCGCGTTTCATGGCCGATTACGGCTTGCCCGAATATGACGCCCGTATCCTGACCGTCGATAAGGCGAGCGCGGACTTTTACGAGGCGGTGGCCAAAGGCCGCGACGCCAAAATTGCGTCTAACTGGGTGATGGGCGAGCTATTTGGCTCGCTCAACAAAGCAGGGCTGGACTTGGCTGATAGCCCCGTCAGCGCAGATATGCTCGGCGGGTTGATTGACCGGATCGCGGACAACACGATTTCTGGCAAAATCGCGAAGGACGTATTTGAGCGCATGGTCGCGAGCGAGGGCGATGCGGATACGATCATCGAGACGCAAGGCTTAAAGCAAGTCACCGATATGGGCGCGATTGAAGCTATGGTCGACGACGCGATTACTGCCAATCCTGGCCAAGCCGCTGCCGCGAAAGAGAACCCGAAACTCCTCGGTTTCTTTGTTGGCCAAGTGATGAAAGCCAGCCAAGGCAAAGCGAACCCACAGGCGGTGAACGAGATATTGCGGAAGAAGCTAGGACTGTAAGCCATGACGCCTCAACAACGCGCCCTGTGGAGTATGAACCGAAATTTTGGGCCAATCATTGTCTTCGTCGTGCTGTTTTTTGTGTTGTTTAAGTTTGCAGGGCTGGAGTTATCGCCGGCTTTTATCATTGCGGCTGTCGTGGCGATCTCTGACTACGTTATTCTCAGCTGGCTGATGAATCGGATGGATCAAGGGTGAAGCTCCGCGAGGGGCCATTATTTGGTGCCCTGATCATCGGATCAGGTGTGGGCTATTTCACATATCAAAAGACGCAGAACATTCTGTATGGCGCCCTTGCGGGAATAGGGGTTGCGGCGTTGGACTACGTAGTCCTAGCTTGGTTCGAAAACCTAAAAAATAAGAAGACCAAATAATATGAAACTTACCAATGACCCCGCCGTGACTGTCACGGACGCGCTGAACACCCGCATCACTGTGCGGGATTTCCAAGATATGCCCGTGCCTGAGGAGACTCTTCGGCAAATCCTGACGACTGCGCAGCGATCCGCTTCGGGCGGCAATCTGCAGCCTTGGCATGTTCACGTCATGACCGGCGAGAAACTCGCAGGGTTTAAAGAAGATGCACTGGCGATGGCGCAGGCGGGTCACCGCGACGAGCCAACCCACCAAGCCTATCCCAGCCCGCTTTGGGAGCCACAGCGCTCTTGGCGCTATAAGTTGGGCGAAGATATGTATGGCCTGATTGGGATCGAAAAAGACAATAAGATGGGCTCGCCTGATGTGGCTGATGCAGAACATCAAATTCTTCGACGCGCCTGTCGGGATTATTATCACGGGCGATAAGCGGCTAGAGATGCCGCAATATATGGACATCGGGATCTACACGCAGTCGCTCATGCTGCTCGCGCGCGAAGCAGGGTTGCACACTGCGCCGCAAGGGTGGTGGCGTAACTGGCATACGGTGTGTCACAAGCATTTAGACATTCCTGAGGAAGACGAAGTCCTTGTCGGCATGTCCATGGGCTATGCCAATACTGACGCCGCCGTCAATAAACTCTATGCCGACCGTGCGCCGATGGAAGACGTGGTGAAGTTTTATAGCTAAAACCTGCGCGCATACTCCCATAGGAAACGCGTGCGAGTCATAGTTTGAACCTTCGTCTCTTCTGCGCGTTATTTTTGTGAGAGGACAAATTATGACTGATTTTTCAAAATATAAAGAGATATTGCTGACCCGCCGAGGCTATCTGGTGGATCAATCCGATGACATTGAAGACAAATTTGAGCGCTCTGGCGATGAGCCATTTGATAGCGACCAAGCTGAAATCGGTAATTTGGACGTGCTGGATGACCTGGACGAAATGGGACAGCGCGAGGTTCGGATGATTGATGCGGCCTTAGGGCGGATTGATGACGGAACTTACGGCAAGTGTATGACCTGCGGCGACGAGATCGACTCTGAGCGCTTGCAACTCCTCCCACACACGCCGTTTTGTAGCGATCACGCGCCTGGTTAGAGCCATAAGTCGTGGGATTAGCTGTCTCAAAATAAGAAAAATTCAAACAAAATGAGGTTATTTCGAAAAAAATAGCCTTTTTTGATGCTGTCTTATACATCACTTATACTTGAAAGATACTTTTTCAGTGCTTGCTATTTATAAGTAATATTGACCCTTTAATCTTATATTATGAATGTATAAACCAGATAGTAACTCATATTTACTTCATTTAACACAGATAAAGCTTGATTAACCCTGTTCCCGATTAACCTAATATTTATCTCACTTGGCACAAAGTCCAGATGAGGGCTGAGACAGACGAGAAAATCTCGCAGCGAGGCACTCACCAGACGGAGGGGCTCCCGATGGTATTAGGTGAAAAAACAGAAATGGGGAGGCAATCATGGCCTTTACTGATGTAGAAGTAAAAGAAACAGAAGCCGCCATCGCGGCGAGTGCAAATTCAGCGGATTTGTTCCGTCTTGGGTTGATCTACTCCACAAATGTGGAAGACCGCGGTGCGGATTTCGTGGAAGCACATAAATGGTTTAGTTTGGCCGCTATGATGGGTAGCCAGCCAGCCAAAGCTTACCGCGATGAGATCAAGCTGGAAATGACATCTGACGATCTGACGCTCGCACAAAAGGCTGCGCGTGGATGGTTAGCTGAAAATCGCGAGCTTTTGAAAGTCGCTGCATAAAACTGCCATGTCCAAATATTTGGACATATTCGGCGACATACTTTGGAAGGTGCTCTGCGCTGTCATTAGCGCAGCGATATTTATCGGATTTTACATCGTCGCACGATTTAAGGTGAGATAACCGTCGTGCCGCCGCCATTATTGCCGAACTGATAGGACAGATTGAAGTCCACAGGCAGGGCATTGCGGAAATTCTGCATGAATGTGCCGATCTCTGCGATATTGGATTGCGGTACATAGATGATGTCGCCTCGGCGTAGCTGCAGATTATCATTATATTCGCGGATATTGAGCAAGCCGTTGCGGATGTCGACTGTCCTCATCATCATACCGCCATTAGGCGCACGGCGTAGCACAGCGACTTGACGTGTGCGAGCTGTTGGCCGCATGCCGCCCGCCATGAGGATGCCTTCAAGCGCACCAATCCGACCTGGGAGCGTGTAAGTTCCCGGCTGTCCCACTTCACCGCCCACATAAATCTGCTCTGGCGCATAGGCGCGAGGCGTTACAGCGATCGTAGGATCACGGAGCTGCTTTGATAGCTCAGCCATTAATTCATACTGAACTTGCATAAAGGTCCGACCCGCTGCCATGATTGGCCGGCTCATCGGCATAACCACTCGACCATCGGGGACGACGGTCAATGTGCGCGATAATTCTGGTGCGGATGACACAACAATATCGAGTTGATCGCCAGGCACCAATTCATATTGCGGTTCATACTCAACCCATTGCTGAAACATGCCTGGGGGCGGCGGAGTTTGATAGGCGAGGTGACGTTGTCCGCGCATACGATGGAAGACATTTTTATACTTCTTCGCCGATTTTTGAGGCCCGTAAGCGGGGTGCTGATTAACCATACCTTGCGGATAATGTTGCTGCACAGGCTGATTCGTTCCGTAGCGGCTTTGGGCTTGCGCATCTGATTCGAGGCTCAGGATCGCCGCACTGGCCAGCAAAACCGCTGTAAAATGGCATATGAAACGAGGATTTAGCATAAAAAGCACACAATCTAGGTGAAAACTGATTTTTTCTAATAGTTAACAAGAATGGATAAGGAATTGTTAAAATTTAGGCTGTCTGTTGGGTCAACTTCTAAAGGGATAGGGGATTCGTATGGCCATATTTGGTCTGACACTCGGCAAAGGCAAAAAGCCTAAGCTTGCCAATCTGGATAATATGCAGGATGCAGACGCGCCGCCGATGACAGGCACGCACGATGCGCCGCACTATTCTCCGCCTTATGCCGAGAGCTACGCGCCAGAGCCAGCTTACCGAGATGATCCCCGCATGGGCGATCTGACCGTCGGCGAATATGCAACAGGTGTTCCAAATATTCGACTGTCCGAATTGTTCAAAAGCTTCGGTCGGCAGCTAAAGTGGGTTCTTCCTCTCTTTGCACTTGGCACAATCGCGGCGTGGTATTTCACCAAAGACTTCAAACGCGTCTATTCTGGCGATGGTCGCATCATGGTGCAGCTGGGCGAAGAATATGTCTACAACCCGATCACAGGCAGCGCGAATGGCGGAGGGCTGACGCAGACGCCTGACACGATTACGCTCAATGAAGTTGCGATTATCAAGAACGCTGAAGTCATGGATCAAGTCATCGGCGAGATGATGCCAGACGATGCCGCAATGCGCCGCTTCAACGAAGATGCGTTCAAAAAAATTATCAATGCCCCAAATGAGCGGGCGCGGCAAGAGGCCTATATGGAGTTGCGCAAATTCGTTGATCGCAATTTCGTGGTCATGGCGCAGCCGAAAGCCTCCATCATTGATATGGTCTTCAAACATGAAGATCCTGATGTGGCTGTTGAGACGCTCAATGCGTTTATCGATGCCTATTTATCCTACCGCCGGACAATTTTTGTCGAAGGGTCAGGCGATATTATTTCTGAACGCCGTATCGCGACTGAGCAGCAGCTCGATCAAAACGAACGCGCGATTGCGCGCTTCCTGCAAAAAAACTCTATTTCTGACTTCGAGTCAGAGCAGAGCGGGCTGCGCAAGCGGACAGAAGACCTCAAAGCGCTACTCAATACGACCCGTGCCTCAATCGCTGAGACCGAAGCGTCATTGGCTGAAGTTGAAGATCAGTTACGTAACACGCCGTCGACGATCAATCTCTATGTCGACGACCGCGCGTCCCAGCGCATTGCGCAGGCGGAGTTGGAGCTAAAACAGCTATTGGCGAAATATTTGCCGACATCTGACCCGGTCCGTCAGAAGCAGACAGAACTGGCAGAGTTAAAATCCTTGCAGTCCTCCTATAATGGGCAAGCCAATGGCGGTCGCCGTGTCGGGCCGAACCCTGTGCAGCAAGCTTTGCTCACACAGCGCAACACATTGGCCGCGACAGCAGATAGTCTGCGCGAGAAAGAGTTTACGCTGCAAAATCAACTCAACAGTGCAGATCGTAAAATTCAGCGCCTGACAGGGCTGACACCTGCTTTCCAAAACTTGCTACGCGAACGAGATACGCTGAGTGCGCGTCTGAAAAACTATAATGCCAAGGAGCAAGAGGCGCTGATCAATCAGTCGCAAGCCGAGGCGAATAGCGAAAACATCAAAGTGATTTCACGCGCGACTTACCCAAATAAGGGCCGCAATATGAGTTTGCTGATGTTTGCTCTGGCAACAGTCGGGTGGGGCGTGACCTTGTTTGTGCTGGCCCTGATGCGGGTTTTCCTCGATCCACGCCTTTATGTTTCGCCTGGCCCGAATGTACGCACGCGCCGTCCTGTCCCGGTGGAAGATTACGGCTATGGCGGTGGATCATCTATCCCAGAGCCAGTGGCGCCGTATCGCCCCGCTACCCCTATGCCGCAATATCAGCCAGATACCATGCCGCAAGTTGCGGAGGCCGAGTATCCGCAAGAAACCTACGCGCCTGACCCAAATTACGCGCCGCAAGAAGAGTATGGTAGCTCTATCGCGCAGCAGACTGCGCAGCGTATGTCCTCATCTGCGGCCGCCGCAGGACTGTCAGAATGGACGCCGCCGCAACAGCCTGTGGCACCTCAAACCGCAACATCCACGGCGCAGGATATCTATGCCAATCCTTATGCGCAGGCTGTGTCGGAGACTTATACAGAGCAAAACGCCCCTGTATTTGCCCCGCCGCCAAATTCATAGCTCGCGCCAAATTCATAGATTTCGAAAAGAAGGCCAGCTTTCGGGCTGGCTTTTTTGTGTCTAGTTTCCGTAGAGCTTCGGGGTCAGGCGGTCAGACCACAGGACTTTGCCGACGCCTTGAGAAAAACGCGCAAAGAATTTCACATATTGCGGACGCCCTAACAGGCGCAGCACGCAAAAGGCCAGACCGTTCGCGGTCAACTGAACCGTCCCAATCATCATCCAAAACAGCACCTTAGCGAGGCCTTTAATGCCCATATCGGCGGCGTTGCGTGATGGACTTTGTCCCCATGAAAAATTACGGCGCCAGATATAGCGGAGGGTCGCGCGGGTGGCGGGCACATGCTCCAGCGTTTTGGCTGCATTGCAATAAGCGATCTTTGTGCCGCCTGCCGCCAAATGCTCAAACAAGGCGTCATCTTCGCCGCCCGCTTCATTCAAGGCTGGGTCAAACATCGGGTCGGGGAAGGCGCAGCGCTGGCGATCTAGCAAACAATTCCCTGTTGCGATCCCTTTTTTCAGCAAGCCGTCTTCCATATCTCGCACGCGCGAATAAATCGGAATCATATAGCGCTGCACGGGGTTCGTTAGGTCTGGCACAGTTGCGATGGCGGGACCGAAAACGATGCCCGCGTCAAAGCGTTCTGCCGTTGCAATTAGGGGCGCAAGCCAGTGACCGTCTACATCGCCAATCGCTTCCATATCGTCGTCGAGAAAGACGATGAAACGACCCCGCGCATGGGCGACTGCGCCGTTCCGCGCATTGCTGACCCCTGGTTCTGGAACGTGGACGTAGATGATAGTCGCGTCACTTTGAGACGAAAAACTCTCAACATATTCACGCGCACTGCCAGCGGGATCATTATCGGCGACAATGATTTCGATCGGGCGACCATCTGCGACTTGACCGATCACGCTGGGCAGGGCTGTTGCGATCCCGTGTGGACGCTTATATGTCGGAATGACGATGGAAATGCCTTCGTCCCAAGATATACGTTTTTCGCTCATGTCTGTCTCCGAGCTATATCCAAGGCTTGCGCAACAGGCAGGACGATAGCTCCGCTTTCTTTGACCGTTTGTATCGTCCGTTTCAGATCAGCCGCTGTGCAGCCATAATCACTCGGCGTGTCGCGCACATCATGTGTGAACAAGACTTCCCATTGCGGGGCAGTGCTGTAGCTTTCGATGCGCGTCCGCGCCTCGTTCACGGCCTGCCCATGATATAAACGCATGGCAGGCGATAACCCTTCGTCAAAAGCTGTAGAGGAAGAACGATTGACCCCACGCGACAAATCAAATCGCTTGAGGAGGCGTTTTTTGAGTGCTGTCGTCACTTGACCATAGGGGTAAGCAAAGGTACGGCTGGGCGCGATGCCAAGGGCGTCCAGCTCGGCTTGATTGCGCACAATATCGGCCATGAACATATCTGGCGTCACGCGCAGCCCGTCTAGGTGACCGTAAGTATGATCACCGATCTCGTGGCCATTACGCGCCACCGCTTTGATGTCGTCACGGCTCATATGCAGTCCCATATGGTTCGTGATGTCGCATAGGCCGCAAGCCACATAAATCGTTGCCCGCCAGCCTTCCGCCTCAATCAATGGCAGAGCTGTCTCTACGACAGATTTGGGGCAATCATCGAAAGTGAAGCTGATTATCGGGCGATCCAGTTTTGGCGTCACGATCCGTTTATGACGATGGCGCGCTAGGCGGCGGCGCACGGCATCCACTTTGCCGGACTTGCTTTTATCAATATCAAGGGTTTCGATGTGCGGGGTCATGCGATCACCTCCCGCACGGGGGCAGGGCGGGTTAGAGCCTCCCCATACCATGACGCCCGCCAGAGTTTGAGTGCTGCCACGCGCCAGGACACGGGAAGAATGGAGTTTTTTACAAGCACCTTCAGAAGTGGACGCAGCAACCGCTGCCCTGGGATATGGCCGAGTTTCGTGGCGATACGGTAGAGTGCGAGGCTCTGCGCCAATTCCGGATGCTTTTGCGTGAAGCGCACATAATTTGGCCCACTTGTGCGGAAGCGAGAGAGGAGCGTATCTGTCGTCTCAAGCCCCAAATGCAGGGCAGGGTTATCGACGTGACGCAGCGTGAATCGTTTAGCGATCCGCGCGGCCCATTCGCTATCTTCCCAACCCCAGCCAGAAAATTCTGGATCGAAGCCTTCGGCCTCTAATGCTGTTTTGCGCACGCAGAGGTTAGATGTCGCGACGAATTGCGGGCCGGCTGCCTGACGCTCTGCGAGGGAGAGGCAATCGCTGGTTTGGGATAGGGCGCGGTGTAAGTCGCGGTCAGCATTAACGGCGCGGTGTTCGACGTGGAATCCGCCAAAAACAACGTCCGCCTCCGATTGGATCAACGTCAGGTAATCCTGTAAAAAGCTATCTTTCACGGGCCGCATGTCGGCGTCTAGAAACAATACCCAGTCCGCTCGCGCAGCGTCCTGCAAAGCATTCCGTGCGGCGCTTCGGCCTTTATTGACGGTCGCGGTGATGTTCATGGCTGGCAGAGTAAGGGTGGATAGCGCCGCGTTGACGGTGTCTTCAAGCGCAATGTCATCCGTGCCGTCATTATAGACGATAACTTCGACCTGGCCCGCAATGTGTGGCAAAGCGTCGAGCGCCAGCATCAGCGCGACGGGATCGTCTTTGAAATAGGGGATCAGCACGGAGAGCTTCGGCTTTGCTGTTATCCATTGTTCCGATGTCGTGATGCGCGGCGCGGTCATTCTGCGACCTCTGCCAGTTTAGGGCGGCGGAATTTCTGCCACACATCGCGGATGATATTTCGACAATTCGCGGCATTGATCAGCCAGCAGACGGTTAGGTAAACTCCTGCGCCGACAGAGGCTTTGATCAGCAGCGAGATCGGGCCATGCCACGCCTCTGGAATGGGCAGAGCGCTGACAGCTAGCCACATCACAGCGCAGGCCGCGGCAATTTCTAATGTCGCCCGCATGGGTAGGGGCAGCGGATAGCTACGGCGCGCCATGACAATCGCGATGATAAGTCCGAGGGCGTAGCTGATGACGGTTGCATAAACTGCGCCCATCAATCCGAATTGCGGGATCAGCCAGAGGTTTAGTCCGATATTGAGCAAGACTGGCGGCACCATCGCCCACGCGAAGGCGCCCGTTTTTCCCGACAGCATAAAGGCGCGCTGCACATAGTAATTCATAAACCCGTTGATCATGCCAGCAAAGGCGATCAGCGGCATGACGGTCACAGCTTCTGCCCTAACGGACTCGCCGAGGATGAAGCCAGCGTCTTGCGAAACCAGAGCGATGCCCGTGGCTGCGGGCAATGCGATCCAAAGCAGGGACGCGCCGTAGGTCTTCATAATCTCAATCGATTGCGCAGAGCCTTGCTTTTCAAAGGCTGTCACAGCCATTGGTGTAACGGCCATGGCGATCCAGATAAAAAGGATTTCGAGGCTACGATTGGCGAGGTTATAGCCTGCATTATACTGCCCCGCCGACGCTTCGCCCAATATCGCAGCGATGATGTAAACATCGGCTGAATTGAGTGCATATGTCAGCAGCAAAGAGAGACAGATCGGCATGCCGTAGGCAAAATAAATCTTGGTCTTATCCGCCTGATACGTTCCGCCCCGCATCCGCGTCAGCATGAAAGTGAGGTCAATCGCGATGAAGCAGATCAAGCCCAGCAGAATACCTACAAATGGGGCAACTTCCCGCAGCGGTGTAAATAGAACAAGCAGGATGCCGAGCGTAAAGCTCAGCAATGTTTGCCCTGAATAAGTGAAGCTATAGCGTTTGACGCGGTGCGCGGCTTTATGCGCTTCCATGCCGAGGTTAAAGATGATCTGTAGCGCGGTGGAGCCGAGCGCCACGGCCAGAACTGTCGTCATTTGCGGAGACAACGGCAGCAAGAACACGACTGAGATCAGAGTGATCCCGCCGATTAGTCCAGTTATGGCTCCGAGGGTATAGAGCGTTTTGAGGTGGCTGCGGACATCATTTTCGCGTTCGGCCCGCGCTTGGAACCGCGCCATGGCGGCCTCCATCCACGTAAAAATGCCCATATGGACAAACTGCACAGTGATCATCGCAATCGCGTAACGCCCAAATTCAGCCGAGCCGAGCAGGCGCGTCAGAACGACAATCGTGCCAAAGCTGACCACGATATTGGCCAGGTTGACAGGTAAATAGGCCAGCATAGACCGGCCTAGCATGCGGGTTGCCCCTGATATGCCGGTGTGCGGCTCACTAGCGGATGGCCTCGCTATCACCCAGCAGAACAGGCAAGGTCTTCAGCATGATATAGAGATCGAAAAGCGCATTAGAGCGTTCGATATATTCGACATCCAGCTTTACGCGGCGTTCCACGTCAGCGGCGTCATGGAGCGGGCCACGCGATCCATTAATCTGCGCCCAGCCCGTCATACCTGGTTTGACTTTATGGCGATGGGCGTATTCTTGAACCAGTTCGATGCTGGCTTTACCCGCTGTGCGCATGCCAACTGCGTGAGGCCGTGGCCCAACGAGCGACATCTCGCCTTTGAGGACGTTGAGGAGTTGCGGCAGTTCATCAATGCTGGTCTTGCGGATGAAACGGCCAATTTTTGTGACGCGCGCATCGCCTGCTTGCGTCTGCTGCGCGGCATCTGGGTCCGCCATGTCGTTGCGCATAGACCTGAATTTATAGACGTCGAACACGCGATTGTTAAAGCCATGGCGGGATTGTTTGAACAATACAGGGCCGGGACTATCGAGCTTGATCAGCAACGCGATCAGCGCCAGCACAGGTGCGCCGAGGACAAGTGCTGTCGCACTGATCCCGACATCCATCATACGTTTGATCGCTGTGTGACGGCCGCTTTTAGGATTGCCTGTGACGTCAGTCAGCGAGATTTCCGCGATTTCTGACACGCGCTGTTGCACATGGTTGAGGTTCTCAAATTCATCGACAACAAAGGCGATACGATTGGGCAGCAGGCGCACGCGATCAACAAAGTCTTTTTTCCGCTGGCTGGCCATACTCGGCAATGTCACCACAATGCGGTTGATATAGGGCAGGGCGTCCCAGGCGAGGAGGTCTTCGACTTGACCAATCACAGGCACACCGTGAATATTGTGGGGTGCGCGGGCGAGACGATCATCAAAAATCGCGAGAATGTTGAGTTCTTTCGTTTTGGCGTTTTCCTCAATAATGCGACGCGCACTCTCTGTTGCGCCCAACATGACGATTGTCGGAGCCAATGCGCCGCGCGCATGAAAGCGCTCAATTTGTTTGTGGTAGAGGGTATGCAATATGAGTAGCAGCGCCGTCGCGCCCAATCCCGCTTTCGCCAGTGCGTCTGGCAGAAACGTCTCTGGCCGCGTGATCAGAGCAATCGTCAGCCAGAGCCCCAGCGCAGAAAGGCTCGCAATCGCAACAGTCTTTAAATGCGCGGACAATCTCTCCGCTGGCCCAAAGTGATAAGCGCGGCAGGCATGCATCATCGCGATAAAGATCACACTGCCCAAAGCGGCAGCGGCAACTGGCGCCAGCACGCCGCGATTGTTAATCCCAATATAGCCGCCCCAAATGCCAAGTGTGATGATCGAAATCACGGCTAGAATATCCAGGCTGCGCAAACCAAAGCGGAGCGCATTCATATTGGTCTGAACTCTCGGGACTTGAACATCTGCAGTCGTTTTGCGCGCACGGCGGCGATCCACTTTTGGAGCGGTCTCAGCGGCACGCACGCGGCCAGAGAATTTGTCCAACGCAACTTCGCTCGGCGCTATAATGCCGCGCTTTTCGTCCTGTTGACGACCCGCACGCACACCTTTGGGTGACGCACCTCGACGCGCTGAATTCTGAATTGACATATATCCCACCTGTTCTTTGTCCCGCTCTTACACAAAATCCCCAAACATACGGTAAACGCTGGGGACTTTGCTCACGTCATGCGAGTATTGCGCCCAGAGTTTCACCATGTGCGAGAGTAGGGCAGATGACAGACGTTTATGGTAAATTTTGCGTTAATCGAAAAAAGCGCAGATGAAGCGACGTTATTACTTGCCCCCGCCCACCACTTTCTGTAGTCCCGCCAGCGGAGACGTGGCCGAGTGGTCGAAGGCGCTCCCCTGCTAAGGGAGTATGGGTCATAAGCCCATCGAGGGTTCGAATCCCTTCGTCTCCGCCAGCCTTCTTTATAAGTCATTGTTTTCAATGATTTATTTATCGTTAGAATCCAAATAGTCCCCCTCTGGGTCCCACTATCGTGTAGAAAATGGCCCCTCAAAAAATATTTTTGTGCGAGTTCATTTAAAGGCGTTTTGGGATGCTTGTGTGCAAAAAATCGAGCGTATTAAGAGAGTTCCTATATCCGTGTTCCGCTAGCGGTAATTTTTGAGACGGGGAAATCTCCAAAATCACATTCTCTGCGCTAACTTTGCGAGCCCATAAGCGTTGGCCTCATTAATAACTACTGTTTGAGAACGAAAACCGATGTCGATAAGGGCGGGAGTTTGAGGCTGAGCGAATTTGGGAGGCCGTTTGCCGATGTGTGTAGGCTATCAAATCCACCCAAATTCCCTACACCGCTTCCGCCATAATAACCAGAATCAGTGTTGAGTACTTCGCTCCAATGCCCAGCGATAGGGACGCCAACATGATAGCCTTCGCGTGGGATTGGCGAGAAGTTACAGACGATCAGGCAGGGCTGCTTTCGATCTTTATCCCAGCGAATATACGAAAACACATTGTCATTTTGCGCTCCGCCGTCGATCCAGTCAAAGCCCTCTGATACGCAATCCTGCTCATGCAGGGCTGGGTATGTTTTATATAGCGCATTCAAATCGGTCATGAGTTTTTGCGTATTGGCATGCTCAGGATATTGCGTCAGGTGCCAGTCCAGGCTCTGATCTGCGTCCCATTCTGCCGTTTGTCCAAATTCGCACCCCATAAAGAGCAGCTTCTTGCCGGGATGGGTCCACATGAATGCGTAATAGGCCCGCAGATTGGCATATTTTTGCCAGCGATCGCCAGGCATGCGGTCAATGAGGGAGCCTTTGCCGTGGACAACTTCGTCGTGCGACAATGGCAATATGTAATTTTCAGAAAAGGCGTAATCAATGCCAAAAGTCATCATGTGATAGTGATGGCGGCGGTTAATCGGGTCTTCGGACATGTAAGACAGCGTGTCATTCATCCAGCCCATATTCCATTTGAAGCCAAAGCCGAGACCGTCATGATTGGTCGGCGCCGTGACGCCGGGCCAAGCCGTGCTTTCCTCCGCCACTGTGAAAATGCCGCCCGGGACTCCCTTCAGTTCTGAATAGGCGTCGGCATTGAAGGTCTGCAGAAATTTAACGGCTTCCCAGTTTTCATTGCTGCCATCGGAATTGGGTATCCATTCGCCGTCTTCGCGGGAATAATCCAGATAAAGCATGGACGCCACCGCATCGACGCGCAGGCCATCTAAGTGATATTCCTCGAGCCAGAAGCGCGCATTTGAGACGAGATAGTTGACGACTTCCCGACGGCCAAAATTGAAGATCAACGTATTCCAATCGGGATGAAATCCTTTGCGCAGATCTGCGTGTTCATAAAGATGTGTGCCGTCAAATTGCGCTAGGCCGTGTTCATCACTGGGGAAATGTCCCGGCACCCAATCGAGAATAATGCCAAGCCCCGCAGCATGCACGGCATCGACGAAGGCTTTGAAATCATCTGGTGTACCGTGTCGGCGGGTGGGCGCGAACATACCGATGGGTTGATACCCCCAAGAACCGTCAAACGGGTGTTCTGTAATTGGCATCACTTCGATATGGGTGAAGCCAAGTTTTTTGACATAGGGAATTAATTGGTCGGCAAGTTCGGTGTAAGTAAGGTAATCATTGCCATCTTTACGCTTCCAAGACCCAAGATGGACTTCGTAAATTGACATGGGGACTTCGCGCGTGTGGCGCTCCCACCTTGTCGCAAGCCAATCCTGATCCTGCCATTTATAACCAGATAGATCGCGCACGACCGAAGCAGATTTAGGCCGCATCTCTGCGCCAAACCCAAAAGGGTCTGCTTTGAACGGTAGCAGCTTGCCCAGTTGATCGCGGAACACGTATTTATAAATTGCGCCGTCGCCGACATCTGGCACGAAAAGCTCCCATATACCGCTGCCGCCGCGTGAGCGCATAGGATGTTTGACGTCGCTCCAGAGATTAAAATCAGCGGCAACGCAGGCGCTACGGGCATTGGGCGCCCAGACAGCAAAGCGTGTGCCTTTTATGCCGTCTTGCTCCATGACATGTGCGCCGAGACAGCGAAAGGCGTGGGCATGGCGGCCTTCGGATAGCAGATATAAATCGAGATCACCGATAGAGGGGGCAAAACGATAGGGGTCTTCATAAATATGCGATAGCTCACCGAACCATGCGCGGTATCGATAGCCAGACTTTATTTTTGACGCGGGGATATCAGTCTCAAACAATCCTGCATCATGAATACGAGTTAGTGTCGCGATAGCTGTTTTGCCGCGAGGAGAGAGTATTTCGACCTTTTCCGCCCCAGGGGCGAATGTGCGCAAATGTGTTTTTCGTCCAACCCTATGGCGTCCCAGAACCAAAAACGGATCTGCTGACAGACCGTTTGCTATATCCTCAAATGCCGCTTTCATATGCACATTCCTATCATGGCGACAGGCTTATCAGAACGCGAGGTCAGCGTCCCAAATATCTTTGGCATAGCCCCGTATTGTCCGATCAGAGCTAAACCAGCCCATTTTAGCCGTATTCAAAATTGCCATTTCGGCCCATTTGGATTTATCCGCGAAAACACCGTCGATATGGCGCTGCATATCCCAATAGGCCTCAAAATCAGGCACGACTTGGAAATAATCGTGATGTTTTAGGTTGTCGAGAATGTCTTTGTAGCGATCGGTGTCGCCGTCTGAGAACGTGCCGTCCTCTAATTGGGCGAGGATTTGTTGAAAACGGGGTAGGTCTTTTATGATTTCCGAGGGCCGAGCGCGGCGATGTTGCCGTTCTGCCACTTCATGGGCTTCCATGCCGAAAATAAAGAAATTCTCATGGCCGACATGTTCGGCCATTTCCACATTCGCGCCGTCTAGCGTACCGATCGTCAGCGCGCCGTTTAAGGCAAATTTCATATTGCCCGTGCCAGAGGCTTCAAAGCCTGCTGTCGAAATCTGCTCAGATAAATCAGCGCCAGGTATGAGTATCTCAGCGGCAGATACGTTGTAATTTGGCAGGAAAATCACCTTTAGCTTATCACCGATTTCGGGATCGTTATTCACGACATTCTGCACATCAGTGATCAGCTTAATGATAAGCTTGGCAAGGAAATAGCTCGGTGCAGCTTTGCCGGCAAAGATTTTTACGCGCGGTTGCCAATCGCCTTTTGGGTTATCCTTGATGGCATTATAAAGCGCGATGGCCTCCAAGATGTTCATTAACTGACGCTTATATTCATGGATGCGTTTGATCTGTATATCAAACATAGCCGCAGGATTAACGCTAACGCCCGTGCGCTCCAACAGATAGTCGGCTAGGCGTTTCTTATTCGCCAACTTTACATCCATATATTTTTTCTGAAACGCTTTATCAGTCGCGAGTGGGGCAAGTTTTTCAAGCTGTTCCAAATCGGCGATCCACTCATTACCGATATTTTCAGTGATCAAATCAGAGAGGTGAGGGTTACATTCCAACACCCAGCGGCGCGGCGTAACGCCGTTCGTTTGGTTCACAATTTTGTCGGGATACATGATGTTTAAATCATGAAAGACGGTTTCCTTCATAAGCTCGGAGTGCAGGGCTGAGACGCCGTTCACTTTCCGCGCGCCGATAAAGGCAAGATTGCCCATGCGCACCCAGTCTTGCTGATGCGGATGAATGACCTGCATGCCTGCGATGATGTGATGTTCAAGCCCTTTTGCCATCGCTTCCTGATAGAAAGCGCCATCAATCATATTGATGATTTGCAGGTGGCGGGGCAGGATACGCTCAAACAAGCCTTTGGGCCATTTTTCCAGCGCTTCTGGCAGGAGTGTATGGTTCGTATAATGCAGTGTTTCACGCGCGATCTTCAAAGCGGCATCAAAACTGTAATCATATTTATCCATAAGAATTCGGATAAGTTCCGGCACGGCAATCGCGGGATGGGTATCATTGAGCTGAACTGCGACGTGATCCCCTAAATTATCTAGGCTTTCATAATTGGTGAAGAAACGACGGATCAAATCTTGCAAAGAGGCCGAGGTGAAAAAGACTTCTTGTTTCAGGCGAAGCTCCCGACCCTGTTCCGTATGATCGCCAGGATAAAGAACCTTAGAAACCGTTTCTGCCAAAATTTGCTGGCGCGCGGCGGCAATGAAATCGCCGTCGTTAAATTTCTTGAGGTTCATGCTCTCCGATTGCCGAGCTGACCATAGGCGTAGCGTATTGACATGCTTGCCTTCCCACCCTGCAATCGGCAGGTCAAAGGCAAGGGCTTGCAGTTGTTCTGTCGGCTTCCAAACTGTCTTACCGTTCTCATCCGTCACGACACTGCCGCCAAAATCGATATCATAAACGACCTCGGGGCGGCGAAATTCCCAAGCATTACCTTCAACAAGCCAATCTTCGGGCTCTTCCATCTGCCAGCCATCTTCCATATTTTGGCGGAAAATGCCGTGCTGATACCGAATACCATATCCCATACCCGCAACGCCAACAGTCGCCATGGAGTCCATGAAACAAGCCGCTAGTCGGCCTAGTCCACCATTTCCCAGAGCAGCATCTTGTTCGGCATGAAGCACATCATGAAAATTCACGCCTTTTGCCTCAAAGAAAGCGCGGGCTTCATCTGCAAGGCCTAGATTTGTCAGACTGTCTTCCAAGAGCCGCCCGATCATAAATTCCATTGATAGGTAATAGACGCGCTTTTGCTTGCGTTTGTAGATTTCACGCGTCGTATCAATCCAGCCTTCGACCATGCGGTCCCGCACAGCCAGTGACACAGCTACGCACCAATCGCGCGTGACGGCATGCGATATATCCTTCCCGACGGAATAGATTAAGTGGCGCAGAATGGAATCACCAAAGCTTTCTGTGATCAGATCTTGCGTATCTGCGAGTGTGTGGGAAACGGCTTTCATGGAATTCTCTTGATTTTCTGTGATGAAACGCTCTTGTTGACTGGTATGACAGCGCTGTCTGAATTTGGGGTCATAAAGTTCAAATATTCACGCGTCCAGTCATAAGCGCAACATGTGTCTTACTAAGGCGCTATTCTTGTGCTTTAAAACAAAAAAGAGGGATTTACCCTCAAATGGGAGGTGGCGATGCAAAATAAGGCATTATCTAAGAACCGGCGTCTTGCTGAACGGTCCATGGCTTTTATTCTGGCGGGTGGCTGGGGAAGTCGCCTCAAAGACCTAACGGAGAATCGTGCAAAGCCGGCTGTCTTCTTTGGCGGTAAATTCAGGATTATCGATTTTGCTCTATCCAACGCGATGAATTCGGGCATCAAACGCATCGGTGTCGCTACACAGTATAAGCAACATAGCTTGATACGGCACTTGCAACGCGGTTGGAATTTCTACCGGGCAGAACGTAATGAAAGCTTCGATATCATGCCAGCCTCTCAGACTATGTCTGATAATCGGTGGTATGAAGGCACGGCAGATGCTGTCTACCAAAATATCCATATCATAAATTCGCACTCCAATGTTGAATATGTCGTCATTTTAGCGGGCGACCATATTTATAAAATGGATTATGAAATCATGCTGGAAGAGCATGTCGACTCTGGCGCGGATGTGACGGTGGGGTGTCTTGAAATTCCGAAGACGAATGCGAGTGAATTTGGCATCATGCATGTTGACGATACTTATCGCATCACTGACTTTTTGGAAAAACCGGCAAATCCCCCCACTATGCCGGGAAGCGATGACACGTGTTTGGCATCGATGGGAATATACGTTTTCGACAAAAAATTCTTATTCGAACAATTACGGCGCGACGCTGCCGAAGAAGGGTCTGATCGGGATTTTGGAAAAAACCTCATTCCTTACATCGTTAAAAATGGGAAAGCGCAGGCGCATCGGTTTACCCAATCTTGTGTGCGGTCTGAAGGCGAGGAGGAATCCTATTGGCGGGATGTCGGTATTGTTGATGCCTATATGGAAGCCAATCTAGATCTGACCTCCTTTGAACCTGCGCTAAACCTATATGACAGTGACTGGCCAATCTGGACATATTCTGAACTCGCGCCAGGCGCGAAATTTATCCATGACGAAGTAGGGCGGCGCGGATCAGCCGTGAATTCAGTTATTTCCGGGGGCTGTATTGTGTCAGGCGCGCGAGTGGATCAATCGCTGCTCTTTACAGGTTGCTACATCCATTCTTATTCGACGCTGAAGCGCTGCATTGTTCTGCCGCATGTAGATGTGGCAGAGGTCTGCCAACTCACGAATGTGGTGATTGACCGCGGCGTAAGAATCCCAAAGGGCTTGGCAGTTGGCAATGATCCAGAACTGGACGCAAAGCGCTTCTATCATACTCAAAACGGCATTTGTTTGATTACCCAGCCCATGATTGATAATCTGGATATGTAAGGCAGGCATGCGCGTTTTATTTGTAGCTTCGGAATGTTTCCCGCTTATCAAAACAGGGGGACTCGCGGATGTGGTCGGGGCACTCCCACGGGCTCTCAATGCTCAAGGCGTTGATGTCACAGTTTTTCTGCCGGGATTTCCACCTGTCCTCAAAGGATTGAAGAAGAAAAAAGTTATAGGCAAGACCTTCGCGCTAGGCAGCGGGACAGCAAAGCTGATGGAAGGAGAAACGGACTCTGGCTTAAAAATCATCGCGCTGGACGCCCCAGAATTATTTAAATTTGAGGGCAATCCATATCAAAATCCAGACGGCACAGACAGAGACGGGAACGGCCTTCGCTATGCCGCTTTTAGTCGGGTTGCGGCCGATCTTGCTATAGGCCGCTATGGGGTCTCAGCTTTCGATGTGGTTCACGCTCATGATTGGCAAGCGGGTTTGGTCAGCGCCTATTTATCGACTGAAATGGCCCCGGTGCCCGCGTCCGTTCTGACCCTCCATAACTTGGCCTTTCAAGGCCTGTTTCCGAAAATGCTAATGCCTGACATTGGCCTGCCAGCAGATTATTTTGCCAAGGATAATCTTGAATACTGGGACAAAATTAGTTTTCTGAAAGCCGGTATTGTTCATAGTCACCATGTAACAACTGTTTCGCCAAGCTACGCGCTCGAAATCCAGACGAACGAGGGCGGCATGGGGTTTGGCGGTTTATTAAGAAGCCGCGGTAATGCCCTGTCGGGGATATTAAACGGGATTGATACCGAGGTTTGGAATCCTGAAACTGACCCAGATATAGCTGCAAATTTTTCCAGGACGAAACTCTCCGCGAAAGCCAAGAATAAGGCGCAGCTGCAAAAAGACATGGGATTGAAAGTCTCAAAAAACACGCCCTTATTTGCCGTGATTTCAAGGCTTACAGGGCAAAAGGGACTTGATCTGTTGGCGGATGCTGTGCCGCAAATCACGGCGTTGGGCGGACAGCTTATGGTGCTGGGTTCAGGCGATAGCGCGATTGAGTCGCAATTCTTAGCTAGCGCCAAGGCCAACCCTGACAGTGTCGCTTGCTTCATCGGCTATGATGAGCCTTTGGCCCACCGCGTTCAAGCTGCAGCCGACGCCATTATGATCCCGTCGCGGTTTGAGCCGTGTGGCCTAACGCAGCTCTGCGCCATGCGCTACGGGACTATTCCTGTTGTTGGTCGTGTAGGGGGGCTTAATGATACAGTGATTGATGCTAACCCCGCTGCCTTGGCGAAAAACTGTGCGACGGGCGTCCAATTTTCACCCATTGATCCGCATATGCTAGCCTCAGCCATCAACCGTACATTTGAGCTTTATGCCGCACCCAAAACATGGCGTGGTATGGCACAGAATTGCATGGCACAGGACGTAAGTTGGAAGAAGTCAGCGCAGCAATATGCCAATCTGTATGCGCGTCTTAAAGGGTAAGCTGAATCTATGACCCGCGACTTTCGCGTTACTCAGGGTAGCCCCGCACCGCTTGGACCGACTGTGGTGGAGCGCGGCGTTAATTTTGCACTGTTTTCGGCGCATGCCAGCGGCGTGACGCTCTGCCTGTTTTCCAAAACCGGAAAGCAGGAAATCGCGCAGATTCCTCTGACAGAAAAGACGGGTGATATTTGGCATGGATTTGTCGAAGGTCTGGAGGCCGGACAGCTTTACGGTTACCGCGTTGACGGACCCTATGCGCCGCATGACGGGCACAGATTTAACGCCAATAAACTCCTTATCGACCCATACGCCAAACAACTTTTCGGAGCGTTCGTTTTGGACGATGCGCTCTATGGTTATGACGTTAATTCTGCAGATCAAGACCTGAGTTTTGATACAAGAGACAGCGCGCCTTTCGCGCCTAAATGTGTTGTGGGGGAGATTGAATTTGAATGGGGTGATGATGCGCCGCCGCGCACGGTTTTATCAGACACAATTATTTATGAGTGCCAGGTCAAAGGCGTGACCAAGCTTCATCCAGATGTGCCCAAAAGACAGCGCGGCACAGCGGAAGGTCTTTCATCGCCTGCCATGATTCAGCATTTAAAAAAGCTAGGCGTGACAGCCGTTGAGATTTTGCCGCTTCAGAGTTTTTTCTCTGAACCGCGCCTCTTGGACATGGGGCTGACGAATTATTGGGGCTATAATCCCGTCAATTATTTCGCGCCACACAATGCCTATCTCGGCTCGAGCAAATCAAAATCTATTCAGACTATGGTCAAAGCGCTTCACGCGGCGGGCATCGAAGTCATCTTGGATGTCGTTTATAATCATACGGCGGAGAGTTGGGAACTCGGCCCAACACTGTCTTATCGCGGTATTGATAATAAAAGCTATTACCACCTCAAAGACGATAAGCGTTTTTACGAAAATTATACCGGCTGTGGCAATTCCTTCAACATGGCTCATCCGGCGGTCTTGGATTTGACGATTGCTAGCCTGCGATATTGGGTAGAGACCTATCATGTTGACGGTTTCCGGTTTGACCTCGGCCCGACCATGGGGCGAAATCCGACGGACTTTGATCGTGAGGCTCCTTTTTTCAAAGCGCTCGAAAACGATCCGATTTTGTCGAAGGTTAAACTCGTTTCTGAGCCATGGGACATCGGACCTGGCGGCTATCAGCTTGGCGGTTTCCCGCAAGGCTGGAATGAGTGGAACGATCAGTACCGCGATAGCGTATGAAGTTTTTGGCGGGTAGACAGCGGCGCACATAAAGACCTCGCCGGACGACTATTAGGCTCAGCGCAGAATTTTGATCATAGCGGACGAGGCGCCTTGTCGTCCGTCAATTTTATCACCTCTCACGACGGGTTTACTTTGCAGGATGTCGTGAGTTTCAACGACAAGCACAATCATGCCAATGGCGAGGAAAATCGTGATGGGCATGGTCATAATCTCTCTGATAATATGGGCGTTGAGGGCGCTACAGATAATCCGTCAATTATAGAAAATCGCCGCCGCCGCAAAATCAATATGCTCGCAACCCTTCTGCTCTCGCAAGGTGTTCCGATGTTACTGGCGGGCGATGAATTTGGCCAAAGTCAGGGCGGGAATAACAATGCCTATTGTCAAGACAATGAGATTGCGTGGCTAGATTGGACGAAGGGTGACGAAACACTGACCGAGGCCGTGGCAGAGCTAATTGGGTTGCGCGAAAAATTGGTTCACTTTGGTCAGGGTGAGTTTTTACACGGCGAAACGATCAATGCATCCCATGCTCAAAATGTGGTTTGGATAGATAGGTTTGGCAATACGCTGAAAGGCTCAGGATGGGAGGACGCTGACCATCAGGCGTTCGGCATGATGCTATCCGTGAACAATCACGGTTCGGTTTTGATGATATTTAATCGGGGCGAAGCCTCTGAATTCATTTTACCGATAGGCGATAAGTGGAGAATCGAATTTGCTAGCGCTGAATCTGAGTTGAGTGGAAAGTTGTGCCAAATTTCGCATGACAGCATAGTCGTTTTGAGTAGTGCATCATTGGCACTGCCACGAGATATTGCGTCGGCAAACATTGAAGAAGACGCAAGATTAGCTGGCATCATTCCTGAATTTTGGGATGTTTCTGGCCAGCATCATTTGGCATCGACAGAGACGAAGCGCGCAATTCTACAGGCGATGGATGGGTCTTTTGGGCAGGCTGCTGAACGCAAAGCTCGCGACGAAATAAAGCCCGTTTACGGCGCACAGGTCTTGAAAGAAGATGGGAAAGCTTGGGGCATCACTACAGCCCTTTATGGGCTGAGGTCCGAGCGGAATTGGGGTGTCGGAGATTTTGAAGACCTAGCTATCTTTGCCGAGGAGATGGGCCGTCAAGGCGCAGACTTTATAGGCATTAATCCAGTTCACGCGTTGTTTCCGAGCAATGCTGAACTTTATGCACCTTATTCGCCGTCCTCGCGCGATTTTTTGAACATCATGCACATCGCTCCCGATAAAATAGACGACCTAACCAATGATGATTTGAAAGCTTTCCAGCCTCATTTACGCAAGGTGAGGGGCACCGATTTTGTCGATTACCAAGCCGTTTATGATCTGAAATTCAAGGCCTTCGAAATTGCCTTCGAAAGATTTAACGCATTGAGCGCAACACATCCGCGCCGGAAGAATTTTGATAAGTTTACTGAGAGTGAGGGAGAATCCCTGCGTCTTCATGCAATTTTTGATGTTATTTTCGAAACACTTCCAAAAGCAAAACAGACCTATCAGGGATATAGGAATTTTCCCGACGAGCTAAATTCGCCGCACAGCGCGGCAACAGACAAATTCGCCAATGCGCACGCAGGCCGAATTAAATTTTACACCTACTTACAGTGGATTGCGCAGACCCAATTAAAAGAGGCGCAGGAACGGGCCATTGCGGCGGGCATGTCGATAGGCTTATACCTAGATTTCGCCGTCGGCGTGGTGCCAGGAGGGTCGGATGTCTGGCGGAATAAAGCGGCTTATGCGAATGATATAAGCCTCGGAGCGCCAGGCGATGCGGCCAATCCAGACGGGCAGGTTTGGAACCTCGTCCCATATGACCCGCATAAGTTGGCTGCGAATAATTTTGAGCCTTATCGATCTTCCTTACAGCGCATTATGCGACAGGCGGGAGCGGTCCGTATTGATCATATTTTGGGCCATATGCGAAGCTTCTGGATTCCAAATAAAGACGGTGCGGGCGGTGCCTATGTGCGCTATCCTTTGGAAGGTCTTCTTGAGATGATTGCAGAAGAGTCCCGAGTTGCAAAATGCATAGTTATCGGGGAAGATCTTGGCACAATTCCTGATGGGTTAAGACAAGCTATGCAGAATTACGATCTGATGGGATGCAGCATCGGAATTATCGAGCGGGATTCTAGCGGACAGCTTATCGCGCCGGGGCATGCGCGTGAATTGTCACTTGCGGCTTTTAGCAATCATGACTTTCCTACGCTCTCGGGGTTTTGGAAAGGCACGGATTTTGAGTGGCGGGCTGCCCTCGGAATTGCCTCGGACGAACAGGCCTTAAATAGAGAGCGCAATCAACGCGAACATGACAAGCAATTTCTGCGGTATCAGGCGGGCGATGAGGGCGCCTCAGACGCGTCGTTAACCGTCGATCTCGCCGCAAAACTCCACGCTATGCTCTCCCGCTCCCCCGCATTGGCAATCGCAGTGCAGTTTGAGGATTTACTCTTGCAGACCGCACAGCCAAATGTCCCAGGCACGACGCGAGAACAACCAAACTGGCGTCGAAAATATAGCGCCGATTTAACAACTACTACAGATCATCCGTCTGCCAAAACGATAATCTCTGCTATAAACTCGGCGCGCCCGCGCCAGACAGGATCGAAATGAAAGTTGTAAGAACAACACCGTTTAAGGATCAAAAACCTGGAACGTCCGGCCTTCGCAAAAAGGTGTCAGTCTTTCAACAGGCTGGCTATTTGGAAAACTTCGTCCAGTCGATTTTCGATGTCGTGGAAGATTTGCGCGGAGGGACAATAGTTATCGGCGGGGATGGCCGATATTACAATGACGTTGCGATTCAAATCATTCTATCTATGGCCGCAGCTAACGGCGTCAAAAAAGCTATAGTCGGGCAGAACGGATTATTTTCTACGCCCGCCGTGTCCCACATCATCCGTAAGTATAAAACTCAGGGCGGCATAGTTCTATCGGCCAGTCACAATCCCGGCGGCCCCAAAGGTGATTTCGGGATTAAGTTTAACGGCGAAAATGGCGGCCCGGCGAGCGAATCCGTCACAAATGCCATTTTTCAAAACTCGCTTAAAATCGATGACTATAAAATTTTAGACAAGTCTAAGATCGAATTGGGGGTGTGCGGCACATCAAAGCTCGGTGATATGGAGGTCGAGATTATCGACCCTGTCTCCGATTATGCCGACCTTATGGAGAGCCTCTTTGATTTCAATGCGATCAGAGATTGGCTAGCGTCAGGCCGAACGATGCGTTTTGATGCGATGCATGCTATTACGGGCTCTTATGCCAAGGCGGTTTTCGTGGAGAGATTGGGCGCACCTGAGACCGCTTTGATGAACGCAACGCCTTCCCCAGATTTTGGCGGCGCTCATCCTGACCCTAATCCCGTATATGCCAAAGATTTATTCGACACTATGTTCGCAGATAATGGGCCCGATTTTGGTGCGGCGTCTGATGGAGATGGCGATCGCAATATAATTCTCGGTAGAGGCATTTTCGTCTCGCCTTCGGACAGTGTCGCCGTGATTGCCGCCAATGCGCATCTTGTGCCTGCCTATAAGACCGGGATAGCGGGCGTGGCGCGGTCCATGCCGACCAGCGCCGCTCTGGACCGCGTGGCTGAAAAACTGGGGATTGAGTATTTTGAAACGCCAACCGGGTGGAAGTTTTTCGGCAATTTATTAGATGCGGGACGCATTACAATTTGCGGCGAAGAAAGTGCGGGGACCAGTTCGGACCATGTGCGGGAAAAAGACGGTGTTTGGGCCGTATTGGCATGGCTGAATATCTTGGCTGTGCGCAACATGTCCGTTCAAAATATCATGCTTGATCATTGGAAAACTTACGGCCGTAATTTTTATGCGCGGCATGACTATGAAGGCGTCGAGGTCGAGAAAGCCCATGCGGTTATGGAGCATATTAGGACGCAGCTCGACACTCTACCCGGGCAAAGTTTTGGAGCGGAGACTGTCAAATTTGCCGACAGCTTTACCTATCACGATCCCATTGATGGCTCAGTATCAGAAAACCAAGGTTTGCGAATTGGTTTCGAAAGCGGGAGTCGTTTTGTCGTGCGCCTTTCAGGAACTGGCACGGTTGGCGCGACTCTCAGGCTGTATGTCGAAAAATATGTAACTGATCCCGATAGGCTCAATGATGATAATCATACAGCTCTCGCCGATATTGTCACGATTGCCGAAAAAATTACAGATATTCACAATCTGACGGGTCGCGATAAGGCAAGTTTGGTCACTTAGGCTCGAAATAAAACCCTTAGAAATACCGGTAAGATTTTCGCTCCGAATGAGCTTTGCGACATGATTTATGTCGACAAACCGCGGTGGGTATGTAAAAAGATGTAAAATTTACAATATATTACATTCGGGGACATTATGACAATTTCGGCGACAACTCCTGCGACTGTCTCGGCGCGACACAAGCCGCATCTCGGGTTTTTCCAAATCTGGAATATGGCGTTCGGATTTTTCGGGCTGCAAATCGGCTTTGCGCTTCAGAACGCGAATGCAAGTCGGATTTTCCAAAGCTTGGGTGGAGAGTTGGATGCGTTGCCACTCCTCTGGCTTGCGGGGCCTGTGACGGGACTTCTTGTCCAGCCGATTATTGGGTATATGTCCGACAAAACATGGGGCAGATTTGGTCGCCGCCGCCCGTATTTTTTCATAGGCGCTATTTTTGCTTCATTGGCGCTGCTGGTGATGCCGTATTCACCTTTATTGTGGATCGCGGCGGGCTCGCTCTGGATATTAGATGCGTCCTTAAATATTTCGATGGAGCCTTTTCGGGCGTTTGTGGGAGACAATCTATCTACGAAACAACGCACTTTGGGCTACGCTATGCAGGGCTTTATGATCGGCGGGGGCGGCTACGTTGCGTCCAAGCTTCCGAACTGGCTGACAGCAATGGGCGTTGCAAACACATCGGATGCGAACCAAGTGCCAGACTCTGTGAAATTCGCTTTTCTCATCGGCGCAGGGTTGCTGTTTTTGACAGTATTGTGGACGATTGTCACAACCAAAGAATATACGCCTGAAGACCTTGAGGCTTTCGACGCCGCTGATAATTCGGAGCTCGCGCAGGCTCGTCGCGACGTTCGTGAGGTTCCGCCGTCAGCTTTCTTTTTTAAATGGGCAGCCGTCGTTATCGGCTTGGGATCTGCGCTGGTGCTTTTGGTTTTGATGGGACGCACAGATAAGCAATTTGCGGTGTTTGCCTCGGCCTTGATCTTCTTAGGGCTTCTCTTTTTGATCACGGCTGCGCGATTAAAATCGGGGAAGGGTGCGGGTATGGTCGGTACGCTGATGGGTGATTTGGTCACCATGCCGACAGTGATGAAGCGTCTAGCGGCTGTGCAATTCACAACATGGTTCGCCTTCTTCATCATGTGGATTTACTTAACTCCCGCCGTGACGTCTTACCACTTCGGCGCAACAGATGCAGGGTCAGCTGCTTACGGCGAAGGTAGTTTGGCCGTGAACAATATTTTCGCGATATACAGCATTGTCGCGTTTTTATTCAGCTTATTGATCCCAATCATCGTGAGATATGTTGGGTTGAAGCTGTCTTATGCCTTGGCTCTTGCGATTGGCGGCATGGGGGTTATGTCGATTTTCTTCTTCAAAGATGCGGGGATGTTTTGGCTGTCTGCCACGGCGATTGGGATTGCCTGGGCTTGCGTGCTGACACTGCCTTATTCGATTTTAGCAGACGCCTTACCGCCTAAAAAAATGGGCACTTATATGGGCATATTTAATTTCTTCATCGTGATCCCACAAATTGTCGTCGGCACAATCATGGGGCCTATTGTGAAAACATTTTTGGGGAATGAGGCCATATATGCTCTGGTCGTTGGCGGCGTTGTTATGATGCTTGGTGCTTTGCTTCTTGTCTTCGTGCCGTATAAGAAGCCCGTCACTTAAGGCTGGAAATCATGGCAAAAAAACTCGACTCGAAGATTTGGCGCGGATAGCGGGCGTCTCTATTGCAACAGTCTCGCGTGCGCTAAATGATAGCCCATCTGTCAACGAGCAAACCAAACGCGAAATTTGGAAGCTTGCGCGAGAGCATGGCTATAATCTACGTCCGACAATGCCGACCTCTTTGGAGCGGGCCAATGCGACGATCAGCATTATCATTCCGCCGCCTCAAGGTCGTGAAGGCTGGCTGCGCGATCCCTTTTTTCAAGAGCTAATTGGCGCGGTTGGCGAAGCGGCACGCGACCGTAAATGCGATCTGCTGATCTCTCACGCTGCTCCGCAAAATTATGATGATCTCTCCCGCTTGTTAGAATTAAATCATTCGGAAGGCGTCATTATTTTGGGGCAGAGTTTTCTGCACGAGCGGCTAAATCGCCTCGTGGGTCATCCAACGAAGTTTGTCGTTTGGGGTGGCGATTTACCCGGCCAGAGATATTGTTCTGTCGGCACAGATAACGTGCGCGGTGGTAAAAGAGCTACAGCGCATTTGCTGCGTCTCGGTCGGCGGAGAATAGCCTTTTTTGGCGATACGGAAGCCCCCGAAATTGGACAGCGTTTTGACGGCTATCGTCAGGCGTTGGAGGAGAAGGGGCTAAAGCTAGATGAAAACCTCGTCTCGCCCGCGCATTTTAAAATAGAAAGCGCAGAGGTCGCCGTTGACGCCTTGGTCGCAAGCCAACAAAGTTTCGACGCTATTTTTGCCAGTAGTGACTTGATCGCGCTCGGCGCTATCCGCGCTCTACAGCGTCACGGGATTTCTGTGCCAAGGGACGTTTCCGTTGTCGGCTATGATGACGTGCAACTTGCGCGCTATAATCGACCCGCTTTGACAACCATCCGCCAAGATCTTTCCAAGGCTGGTAGCCTGATGGTGGCTAAGCTGCTGAACGCGTCCCACCCGCAAGACATGGTGTCCGAACGCTTGCCAACCGACCTGATTATGCGCGAGTCCTGCGGCGGCTAGAGAGGCTGGCTGATAACGCCGCTATAGGCTGGTAACTGGCCGTTCGTGACAGCTTCGCCCACGCAGATTTCGGCTGAAAATTCCAAGCCCTCTGGTAATGAATGGTCTGTATCCGTGAGGTTGAAAGCACAAATTCGCGTTTCGCCTTCATGCGTTCTTTGCAAAACTAGAAGCTCTGGCGTGCTGTCCAAAAATTTGATCTCGCCAATACGCAGCGCGGAGCTGTTATTGCGGCATGCTATGATCTGACGGTAGAAGTTCAAAACTGAATCTTGTGTGTCATTTTGTTTCGCAACCGTCATTTCAAGGTGGCGATCATCGACAGGTAGCCACGGTTTCTCTGTTGAGAAGCCAGCACAACGATTGGCCTGCGTCCACGGCATAGGCGTACGCGCCCCGTCGCGGCCCAAAGTTTCAGGCCAATTTGTGATCGCTTCGGGGTCTTTTAAGTCTTCAAACGCAACATTTGCCTGCGGCAGGCCTAATTCTTCGCCTTGATAGATAAAGATATTTCCGCGGAAGGAAGCCAGCACCGCAGCCAAGAGTTTGGCATAGCGTTCCGTGTCGCAGCTTCCACGCCAGCGAGAGACTGCACGCGGGGCATCGTGATTGGAAAAGGCCCAGCTGGGCCACCCTTCATTTGGTTCGCCGGGCCATTCGGACAGCGTATTGCGGATCAACTCGGCTGACAGAGCAGGGGCGTATAGGAAATCAAACGCGTATGCAGAATTCAACCGCTTATCCCCTTGCGTGAAGGCTTTCATCTCGTCCATTGGGAAGGGGCCGCCAACTTCTGCGACTGTGAAGCGCCCCGGATAACCATCAATGACGCGCCGAATAGATTCGAGAAATTTCGGAATGTCGGGATGGGACATAGAATTCACGTGGCGCTGAAAATCGAAAGGCCGTGTAGGGGGGCGTTTAAAGACTGTCTCGACAGGATTATCTTTCAGCTCTGGATCGTGCATGCCAAAATTTAACGCATCCAGGCGGAAGCCATCAACGCCGCGATCAAGCCAGAATTTTGTGACACCAAGAATGGCCGTCTGAACGTCTGGATTATGCAAGTTTAGATCGGGTTGTTCGACAAGGAAGTTATGCAGGTAATATTGCCCACGCCGCGCATCCCATTGCCAAGCTCCCATGCCAAAAACGGACTGCCAGTTATTGGGCGGTGTCCCGTCTTCATTCGCGTCCGCCCAAACATACCAATCTGCTTTAGAATTGGTGCGGCTCAATCGACTTTCTTCAAACCAAGGATGTTTGTCAGAGCTGTGAGAATATATCTGATCAATGATAACCTTTAGGCCCAATTCATGAGCCTTATCAATGAGTTGATCAAAATCAGATAAAGCACCAAAAACCGGGTCAACGTCGCAGAAATCGGCGATGTCATATCCAAAATCTGCCATAGGTGATGTGAAAAAAGGTGACAGCCAGATACCGTCCACGCCCAGCGAGGCGATGTGGTCCAGATGTTCGATCACACCTTGCAGATCACCAACGCCGTCGCCATTGCTGTCCTTAAAACTGCGCGGATAAACCTGATAGATCGCTGCGCCCTTCCACCAAGTCGTGTCATCACGCGTGGCAGAAACGTAATGACCGTCTTCATCAAAGCTATGGCTAGTTTCGCTAATGTCTTCACTCATGTTCATATCTATTTCTCAAACCGTGAGGCTGGCGTCGCGGACCGACATATAACGAGGTCAAATGGTGCAATGTTTAGACTGATATTGCCAGTCGTATTCAGGGCAGGGCAATCGCCAAGGAGCGGAGTCATATCGGACGAGCTTGCATCAATGCTGATATTGACTGTCCGTGCATTCGGGCTCGTATTAGCCGCGATGAGGTATTCATGCCCTGTGTCGGGATCAAAGCGAGAGAATGCAAATACGCCACCGTCTTTTTCGGTCAGGCGTGACTGCATATCCCCGCGCGACAAAGCAGGATGCGCGCGGCGAATAGCGGCCGTCTTTGCGATATATCTATAGAGCGGGTGAGCGGTATCGAAATTACTATCAGCGGTCGTCGCCTCGGTCCCGAGCAAATCATTGTCATTGTAGACATCCACTTGGCTTGGAAACATATTTTCCCGCGCACTTTGATCATTCCCGTCAGATACAAAGCCCTGCTCATCGCCTGAATAGATCACAGGCACACCTCGCATAAACATCATCAGACCGTGGGCTAGCTGTGTGCGGGCCAAAAGTTCTGCCTCTGACATCTCGGGGTTTTCAATCTTCACCATGCCAGCAAAGCGTCCCATATCGTGATTGCCCAAGAATGTCGGCTGCGTGCGGCCTTGTTTGGTTGCTTCGCCGTATAGCGCGTCGGCGTCCAAGAATCGATCAAAGCGATCTGTGCTGGATTTGCCACTGACAACATCAAACACGGCGGTCTGGAAGCCGAAGTCTAAGACCTGATCAAACCCGTCAACACGCGTAAAACGGGCAAGGGCGGCAGGGTCAGGATCATAGACTTCACCAAACATGTAGAAGTTTGGAATACCTTGAGCGGCGGCATGCTCTTTCATGGCGGGCAAGAATTGTTTCCAGAAGTTTGGGTTGACGTGGCGCGTGGTATCGATCCGAAAGCCGTCCATTTTATAGTCTGTGATCCAGCCTTTAAAAATATCGATCATGCCGTCGACGACCATAGGATGCTCTGTAAATAGATCGTCAAGGCCTGAAAAATCGCCGTAAAGGCTACTCTCGCCCTCAAAGGTCGTTTCGCCGCGATTGTGATAATATTTGACATCATTGAGCCAAGCTGGCGTTTTCACATTTTCTTCGCCAGCTGGAATATATGGCTGATAGGCGTAATCAGAACGCTCTAATTTGGCGAAATTCTCTTCTGTTTGGTGTTGGACTTCATCGCCTAAAAAGCCCTCATTGATGGCGTCCCCCGTGACGTCGCCGCGCGTTGTATACGGATAATCAGCGACGCTGCGATAATCACAGCTCTCAACTTTGTCAGCGCCTTTATACTCAGGATCATAACATTCGCGGTAGGAAATGACGTCGGCTGTATGATTGGTGATGATGTCGAGATAGACTTTGATGTTTCTTGCGTGCGCCGCATCAACGAAAGTTTTTAGCTCTTCATTCGTGCCGAGGTGAGGATCAACAGAGGTGAAATCCGTAATCCAATAGCCATGATACCCCGAGCTTTCTTGCCCAGGTCCACCCTGAACGGGTTTGTTCTTATATATCGGGCCAAGCCAGATCGCGCTGGCGCCAAGACCTTCTATGTAATCGAGTCGCTCCGTTAGGCCTTTCAAATCACCGCCGTGGTAAAACCCTTTGTGTGTGGGATCGAAGCCATGATCGAGCTTGCCGCCAGGGAAGCCGCCTGTGTCATTCTCAGAATCTCCATTTTCAAACCGATCTGGCAACATGAAGTAGACGACATCATCTTCAGGGGGGCGCGTCAGATAATTGGAAAACTGTGTTGTTTCAGAGGCTTGAGGGGCGGCTTGCGTGGGGGCTGTTGAAGTTTGCGTTTGAGGCTTAGCCTCGTTTGCAGTGGTGCTGTCAGGCTGCGCTTGGCAGGCGATCACCAAAACGCTGGCAGAGGCGGTCAGTAAAATTCTGTGCAGGCGGGGCATCGGTTTGGAATGTCTTTTTGGCATTGGAATCATCTATTTTGGGTGTCGTGTAGATCAGTATTATCTCTCGATTTCGATTGGGCTTTAAGGCTTTTACACTCAAATGGAAAGCCCAATGTAAAAATTTACATAAATTATTTTCTTAATCTTACTCGCTCTTCAAACACAAAGTAACTAAAAAATATATATAAAACAATATATTAGTTATCTATGGGTGATATTCTTGCAACAGTTTCTATAAATTTGAAATTAATTTATAAAATTATTTGCAAAAATAATGCAAATTTGTGTAAAAGTTAGAAATAAATCATGACCCGAGCTGTATCTTCATGTCGAGGGTCAAAACAAAGAGGGCCTGACGGGCGTCTCGTTGAAGGGAAAAACTAATGACATCTGCCAATAATTTCAAACGTGCCTATATGGCGAGCGCCGCCGCAACGGCTCTAACACTCGCTTTGAGCTTTTCCGCGACGGCGCAGGACGCGCCTATTGTTGAAGACGAAGTCGTTGCGACAGGTATTCGTCAATCGATCGCTGACAGCTTAAAGCTGAAGCGCGAGTCGTCTTCTATCGTCGAGGCGATCACAGCTGAGGATATTGGTAAACTGCCAGACGTTTCCATCGCTGACTCACTGGCTCGACTGCCAGGTGTAACAGCGCAACGGGTTCGGGGTCGTGCGCAACAAATTTCGATCCGTGGTTTGGGTCCAGACTTCTCAGTCGCTTTGCTCAATGGTCGCGAGATGGTCTCTGCAGGTAATAATCGCGGCATCGAATTCGATGTCTTCCCGTCTGAACTCATCGCTCAGGGCGTTGTCTATAAGACACCCGATGCACGACTAGCTGCCACTGGCATTGCCGGCGCTGTTGATCTGCGCACCGTGCGTCCACTTGATCGCACAGAACAATCTATCAACCTGTCTGCGAAATATATCTTCAACGATAATGGCAATTTGAACCCAGACTTCTCTGATCAGGGCTATCGTCTGTTCGGTTCATATATCGATCAAAACGAAGACGGCACCATTGGGTGGTCTTTGGGTGTGACGCATCAGTCAAACCCAACGCAGTATTTCTCGCGCGAGTTGAAGCCGCAAAATCCTGGCAGCTTAAACGGTATTTCCTATCCACAGGACAACCCGCGCTCTGGTGTTGTCTCTCGTGACTTTAAACGCACATCCATGGCCGGCACATTACAGTTCGAGCCGACAGACGCGTTCCAAGCGACATTTGATGTGGCTTACTCTGACTTTGACGATGAAGGCATTTTCCGCGGTGTTGAAACACCCCTCGCGACGTGGGCGGGTGTGTCTGGCCCGTCTGCTGTGACGGGACAATCTGGCAGCTACGCTGACTCAGCGACTTATGAAAATGTCGGCCCAATCGTTCATACGGACACAGAGGGCAATACAGCGGAAATCTTTGCCATAGGCGCCAACTTCTCTAACCAGTTCTCAGATCGCGTCAAAGGCACGATCGATATTTCCATGTCAACGCTCGATAAATCCGACATTGACTATGAATCATACGCAGGCCGCGGGGGTCAAATCCTACAAACAAACGTCAACCCTGACCCAGGTGGTGATTTTATTCCAGGGTTCCGCGATACATCGCTGCTGAATACGCTAACTTATGATTTGCCAGAAGATGGCGAGTACTCAATCAATGCAGGCTCTGATTTTGCAGATCCAAGCCAAATATTCCTGACCGATCCGGGTGGCTGGGGCCAAGTTGGTTTTGTGAAAGAGCCAAGTATTGAGGATGACCTGATTCAGCTTCGCGGCGAAGTCGAATATGGCGTTGATAAAGGCTTTATCGAAGGCATCGTAGTCGGGGCTTTGGTCACGGACCGTGAAAAGTCTTTCAACTCAAATGAGAGCTTCCTGCGCGAAGGGGCTGGCTTTGTCCGCACCGATGATGATCCCCGTTTCCCAAGAAGTATTCAAGCGCCTATTCCAGGTGCAGGAAGTGCCGGATCCACAAATTCCGGCAACCTTGGACTAGACGTGGTTGTTTATGACCCTGCCACACTGCGCGATGACGGCACATATCGTGTTGAGGCTGCAAATAGCGTCGCTTGGACTGTCGAAGAAGACATTATCACGGGTTATGCGATGGCCAATATTTCGCATGACGGTGCTGTGCCGATACGCGGTAATATCGGTGTTCAATATGTTGACACACGTCAGTCTTCAACAGGTACGCTAGCTGGCGCAGGTGAGCAGACCATCACGGATAGTTATTCCGATTGGTTGCCAAGCGCCAATTTGAGCTTTGAGGTCAGTGAAGATACCTTTATTCGTGCGGCGGCCGCTAGAACACTCACGCGTCCGCGCCTCGATCAAATGGCAGCAAACCAGTCTGTGAATGTGAACTCACAAGTATGTCGAGATACAAATGCAGATGGAGTTCCAGATGTCGTGACTGGATTTAATCCCGCTATGAATGATTTCTGTTTCAATCTAAGCGGCGGTAACCCGCTATTGCGCCCATACTCATCCACGCAATTCGACCTCGCATTTGAAAAATACTTTGCAGAGGATAGTGCGATTGCGATTGCTGTCTTCCACAAAGACATCAGTGACTATGTTGTAAATAGAAATATTCAGGTCGATATTTCTCAGCAAATTCGTCAGGCAGGCTTTGGGTCAATTCTAAATGGAAGTCCTGAAATCGCGATTGCAGGGCAATCAACAGATGAAAACTTTGAGACCGCTAAAATTACAGGTATTGAAGCCACTGTGCGTCAGAGCTTTGACCGTTTCTTGCCTGAAAATCTGGCTGGTTTTGGTATTGATGCGTCGATCACATATGCTGATAGCAGCCTAACTCTTGAAGACGGTAGTGATAGAAATATCCCAGGCTATTCGAAAACAACATGGAGTGCGTCAGGTTATTACGAAAATCATGGCTTCCAAGCGCGTCTTAATAGTCGTTATCGCTCGAAATTCCTCTCGGAAATTCAGCAATTTGACGGCGCTCTGATTGGACAAGACGCGACCAGCGAATTGATCTTCGATGCACAAATCGGTTACGCTTGGGACGATGGTCCGCTGGAAGGCTTTGGTGTCAATCTTGAGGCTTATAACCTGACAGATGAGCCGTTCCGCACAAGCTTTGATATTGATGGCGAGCGCGTCATCAGCCGTCACGAGCTTTACGGTCGGACGTTCAACGTGACTGTGTCCAAAAAATTCTAATTTGATCACCTGATTAGATAAACGAAATTGAGCCTGCTAGTTCATCACTGGCAGGCTTTTTCATGCGCGACGATTTCGGACGCTGACACGCCGTAGCTTCGCATGTAAAAGGACGGTATGAGCCATAATCACATCCAGAAAATAGTTATTGTCGGGGGCGGCACGGCAGGCTGGATGGCTGCCGCAGCGCTCGCGAAATTCCTTAGCCCTGTGACAAAGATCGAATTGGTCGAGTCAGATCAAATCGGCACGGTCGGCGTGGGCGAGGCGACGATCCCGCAAATTTTGCGCTTTAACGGCATGCTCGGCCTCGATGAAGCTGACTTCATGCGAGAGTGTCGTGCGACTTTTAAGCTGGGGATTGAGTTCAATAATTGGGGGCATATCGGCGAGTCTTATTTGCATACCTTTGGGCATATTGGGGCGCCCATTAATCATCTGGATTTCCACCATTACTGGCTGCGCGCGCGTCAAGAATATGACCTGAAATCGAACCTTTGGGATTATTCGATACACCATAAGGCGGCCTATAAAAATCGGTTCGCCCATGTGCCGAGGGTCGGGAACACCTCAATCTCTGGTCTCTCATATGCCTACCATTTTAACTCTGGCCTCTATGGTCAATATCTTCGCCGCTATGCTGAGACGTTGGGCGTCAAACGGACAGAGGGTAAGGTCAATGATGTGCGCCTTGATCCAGAGACAGGGCATATTCAATCCGTGACGCTTGAGAGCGGTGCAGAGTTGTCGGGTGACTTCTTCATCGATTGTTCAGGGTTTCGCGCATTGCTCATCGGGCAAGCCCTTGGCGTGAAGTATCTTGATTGGAGCCAATGGCTGCCCATGAACCGCGCCTTTGCCGTGGCGAGCGAGAAGGACGGACCACTTCTGCCTTACACGAAAGCCACAGCCCATGATGCAGGGTGGCAGTGGCGAATTCCTCTACAGAACCGCACGGGTAACGGCCATGTTTTTGCATCTGATTTTGTTGAGGAAGACGCTGCACGCGCGACCTTGCTCGATAACCTTGATGCCAAACCGATTGGCGAGCCTCGTCTGCTGAAATTTACGACGGGTCGCCGAGAGACATTTTGGCACAAAAACTGCCTCGCACTTGGTCTGTCGAGTGGGTTTATGGAGCCGCTAGAATCCACCTCTATCCATCTCATTCAGGCCAATATTTCCAAATTCATCGAATTGTTCCCGAATAGGGCTTTCTCCGATGCCAACACCCAAGAATATAATCGCCTGATAATCAAAGAGTTTGATCTGATCCGTGATTTCCTAATCCTGCATTATCACCGCACGGACCGAACAGACACAGAGTTTTGGAACTATGTGCGCACAATGGATGTGCCGGACTCGCTGAAAGCGAAGATGGATATGTTTGCGGAAACGGCGTTGATATACAAAGATCCCGACGACCTTTTTGGTCAGGCTAGCTGGTTGCAAGTCATGGCAGGGCAGGGCTTAGTCCCTCAAAATTTCCACGCGCGCGCTAGCTTACTCGGCGAGGCGCAACTGAATGAGCTATTGGGCAATGTTGAGCGGATCATTGATCAGGCGGTGGAGAAAGTTGGCTCTCATCAAGATTACATAGATGCTTATTGCAGCGCGGCTGACTGACAATAATTCGCGATGAAGTCATCATGATTGGGCATATGCGCGGCAGCATCAGCCATGGCGTCATGAATGTTTTTGAGCCTGTCTGATACAGGCACATGTGAGCGCATTTGCGTAATCGCGGGGGCACGGCTGGGAATAATGTTCTGCCCGATATAGACCGCAATCCAGCTAGGATTGGTGAACAGCTCCCCTGCATGAGACACGATACGTCCACCGTTTTGGAAGTGGTCGATCTTATATTGTAGCGTGTCTGGGATACTCATATTCTTGCAGTAGCGCCAAAACTCTGTGTCATCGCGCTGCGTGGCTGTGTAGTGCAAAATGAGGAAATCGCGAATACGCTCATATTCTTCGCGGGTGAGTTTATTATATTCCTCTTGCAGCAGCGGCGACATATCCTTGTCTGGGAACATCGCGATTAGGCGCATAATCGCATATTGGATCATGTGAAGACTAGTGGACTCAAGTGGTTCCATAAACCCAGCCGATAGTCCTATCGCGACGCAGTTTTTGTGCCAGAATTCTTTGCGCATGCCGGTCGTAAACCGCAAGTGCTTAGGCTCAGATGTTGGCGCACCGTCTAAACCGTTAAGCAGGGTCTCGGTGGCTGTATCTTGATCTTTATATTGACTGCAATACACGTACCCATTGCCCGTTCTATGTTGTAGCGGAATACGCCATTGCCAGCCCGCGTCTTTGGCTGTTGATTTTGTGTAGGGCAGCGTGTCGCCGACGCGTTCGCAAGTTGCGGCAACAGCACGGTCACAGGGCAACCAATGCGACCAATCAATGTAACCTGTCTTCAAGGTCTTCTCGATCAATAAGCCACCAAAGCCAGAGCAATCGATGAAGAAATCTGCGTCAATAACGTCGCCGTTTTCCAACTTAATGGCTTCGATGAAGCCGTCCTCTGCGCACAAATTCGCTGCAACAACTTTCCCCTCAAAACGAGTCACGCCACGCGCTTCGGCGTATTCGCGCAAATATTGGGCATATAGCGTGGCATCGAAATGATAGGCGTAGTCATAGGTCGACTGAATTTGTCGCTTGTCGCGCATGGGATGGTCAAAGCGGTGGTTTTTCGCCGCGACCCACGCCATGGAATAGTCATCCAGGCTATCGACATTGCCGGCCAAATGTTCGCGCATCCAATAGTGGTAGAAAGGCACGCTATCAAATTCTGCGCCGTAGCGCCCAAACGGATGGAAATAGGCTTTCCCTTTTTCCGCCCAATCGATAAATTCAATCCCGAGCTTAAATGACCCTTGGGTCTCTTTGACAAATGTTGCCTCATCAATACCGAGGGTTTGATTGAAATATTTGATCGGAGGGATCGTGGCTTCACCGACGCCCACTGTGCCGATGCTCTCGGATTCGACGAGCGTGATGCTACAAGACTGCCCAACGGCATTAGCCAAAGCGGCTGCCGTCATCCAGCCGGCAGAGCCACCACCGACAATGACTATTTTTTTTATCTGTCTATCGCTCATATAAATTTATACCTAATTTTGCAAAAAATTACATAGCAAAATCATGTTTATAAGCAAATTATGTCAAATAATTTCCAAAAATTTGCAAAATCGTGTAAACTCTAAGGAAATAATAGATGGGATATTTTACATTGTATATGCGACTCACCGCGCTTTTTTTATTGGGTTCGACAGTTGCCTTGTCCGCTTGCGATATGGCTACAACGGCCCAATCCGAAACCTCTAACCCAGCGTCCAGTGCCAAGCAAAGTGTCGAGCTAAGCTCTACACCGCGCGAAGTGCAGACTGTTCGCCTTTCCTCACCTGATGGGAAAAATAGTTACGTCTTGTCGGATGAAGGTGGCAAGCTGACTTACAGCGTCTCTCGCGAAGGCATGACTGTGCTGGGCGACTCGCGCTTAGGTCTGCGATTTTTGGAACAGCACGGTTTGGATACCGACCTGCGAATTCTCAGCGTTGAAGAAAATACTGTCGATACAAGCTGGGAGCAGCCTTGGGGGAGCGCCGTATTGTGCGCGATGCGCATAAAGAATTGCTCGTCCATGCAGAGCGGGGCACGCCCAACCTCAAATTTTCTATCCGCGTGCGAGCTTTCAATGACGGTATTGGCTTTCGTTACGAAGTCCCAAAACAGGCCGGATTAGCCGCGGTGTCGATCACCGAAGAAATGACAGACTTCAATGTCGGTCCAGCGACGACCTCTTGGACAATCCCCGCGCGCATGTATAACCGCTACGAATATCTCTACAGCGAGAAACCAACGGGCGATTTGCAGATGGTGCATACACCCGCGACATTTGAAAATCAGGACGGCACGCATTTCTCTATCCACGAAGCGGCTCTTGTGGATTACTCCGCTATGTCATTGCATCAGCAGCGTGAAGGTGTTTTGCAAGCTGATCTAACGCCGCGCGCTGACGGAATTTTGGTCAAGACGCAAACGCCTTTTGAAACCCCTTGGCGCACAATTCAGATCGCGGACGATGCGGTTGGCTTGATCAATTCTGATCTCATTTTGAACCTTAATGAACCCAATGCGCTGGGAGATGTGAGCTGGTTTACGCCTGGCAAATATGTCGGTATTTGGTGGGAGCAGCACATCAAAGAAGGTACTTGGGGGAATACATCGGGTGAGATCAATCACCATGCTGCCACGACAGAAGCCACAAAAGCCAAGATGGATTTCGCTGCCAAGCACGGCTTTGATGGCGTTTTGGTTGAGGGCTGGAATATCGGGTGGGACGGTGATTGGTTTAACAATGGCGATGTATTCTCTTTCACAGAAACTTATCCCGATTTCGATATTGCCGAAGTCGCCCGCTACGGCCGAGAGGTGGGCGTTCGGCTGATCGGGCATCACGAAACATCAGGTAACATTACAAATTACGAAAATCAGCTCGAAGACGCGCTTGATTTAATGGAGGCCCATGATGTGCGCGTGATCAAGTCAGGCTATGTCGCGGATGCTGGTAATATCAAACGCATCGATGAAAACGGCATCGCGCAATATGAGTTTCACGATAGCCAAGCGATGGTGGACCATCACCTCAAAGTCGTAAAACTGGCCGCAGATCACAAGATCGCAATGAACCCGCATGAGCCTGTTAAAGATACGGGGCTGCGCCGAACTTACCCAAATTGGGTCTCTCGAGAAGGTGCGCGAGGGCAGGAATTTAACGCATGGGGTATTCCGCCCAATGGGCCAGATCATGCTTTGAATTTGATTTACACCCGCATGCTGTCTGGCCCAATGGACTACACCGCGGGCGCGTTTGATCTCAGGCCAAATGAGAGACCTGTGGTGGCTGACGATTTGCAGCGCAATGATGTGCGGTCCCGGATCGAACATACGCTGGCCAAAGAGTTGTCGTTATATGTTGCCATTTATTCTCCCATTCAAATGGTCATGGACCTCAATGAGAATTACGAGGCTCGCCCTGACGCCTTCCAATTTATCAAAGACGTACCAACTGATTGGGAGCAATCTATCGCTCTGTCTGGCGAGGTTGGAGATTATGCCGTCATCGCGCGGAAGGACCGAAATTCTGACGATTGGTATGTGGGCGCTCTCACCGATGCCGATGCTAGAGAGCTTGATGTCGACCTGAACTTTTTAGGTGAAGGATTATATGAGGCTCAGATTTATAGGGACGGGCCAGAGGCGGATTTTGAGACGAACCCCTATGACATCGTGATTGAAACAAAATCTGTTACGGCGGTGGATCAGATATCTCTACCTTTGGGTCGCAGCGGCGGCGCAGCTATTCGGTTTAAAAAGCTATGAGACGTATTCTTCCCATCCTTGCGGCCTTATGGCTGACAGCCTGTTCTGCAGCGACGGATACGCCGCTGCCTAATGATTATACGCCTGAGCCATATGTGAAGCTGACGCATCCCGAATGGTCGAAAGATGCAGTTATTTATCAGATCAACACACGGCAATATTCAGAGGAAGGCACCTTTGCCAAAGTGCAAGAAGACTTGCCACGCCTCAAAGAATTGGGTGTCGATATTCTGTGGCTCATGCCAATTCATCCGATCGGAGAAAAAACCGAAAGGGGACTTTGGGCAGCTATTACTCGGTCAAAGACTATTTTGGTGTGAACCCTGAATTTGGCACAAAGGAAGATTTCAAGTCCTTGGTTGATGCGGCGCACGACCAGGGCTTTTACGTTATTCTCGATTGGGTCGCCAATCACACGGCGTGGGATCATCCTATGGCGACTGAACATCCAGATTGGTATGAGAAAAACTGGAATGGCGATTTCCGCCCGACGCCCTGGTGGGATTGGTCAGATATTATTGATCTTGATTTTTCCAAGCCTGGTGTGCGGGCGCATATGTCAGATGCCATGACATATTGGGTTGAGGAGATGGATGTAGACGGTTTTCGGGCTGATGTGGCTGGATACGTCCCGCTCGACTTTTGGGAAGGCGTGCGGGCGAGGCTCGACGCGATAAAGCCAGTGTTCATGCTGGCAGAGTGGCAAACTCGTGACCTGCACGCCCGTGCATTTGACGCGACATATGCGTGGGAATGGAAAGATGCGATGAAAAATATCGCGCAAGGGCGAGCGGATACGGGCGCACTCTATGGCTATTACTCCGCGAACGAGTCCGCATGGCCAGCGGATGCGATGCGCATGATCTATACCTCTAATCACGACCAGAACTCTTGGGACGGGACACCTTTTGACATTTACGGCGACGCTTTGGAATCCGCTATGGTTCTATCCTTTGTGGGTGAGGGTATCCCCCTCATTTATAATGGGCAAGAGGCGGGCAACACGAAGCGCTTGGAGTTTTTTGAAAAAGACCTCATCCGTTGGAATGACGACCACCCTTTTCAAGACCTCTTCCGCAATTTGATCGAGTTAAAAACAGATAATCCCGTTCTACATAACGGGGCGTGGGGCGCGCGGACGACGAAAGTTGAAAATGACAATCCGCAAAAAGTCTTCAGCTTTATTCGGCGGCGGGGGGATGAGGCGGTGCTGGCTGTCTTCAATTTCTCTGATACTTTGCAAAGTGTGTCTTTCACCGATGCTCTGCCGCATGGAACTTATGATCAATTTCAAAGCGATGCGACTATAACGATCAATAGCGACACAACGCTCATATTAGAGCCTTGGGATTATCGCGTTTATAGCCGATAAAGCTTCATGGCCGATCGTGAGTATATCGTTGAGAGATTTGGGCGCGAGCAAGAGCCCGTCGTTATCATTGATGATTTTTACTCTGATCCCGAGAGTTTGATCGCACATGCGACGTCGCTACCCTTTGAGCGGCGAGGTCAATTTTATCCAGGAATACGCGCGGCCGGGAATGTAAATTACTTAGGTGAGCGGATGGCTCTACTAACGTCCATTTTGCAAAATGAGTTTGATGTCAAACAAGGGGTGCGGGTCGTTGAATGTAACTATTCTCTGGTGACGACGCCGCCGCATGCATTGACACCTATACAATGCCTTCCGCATTTTGATGGCTTGGACAGGGGTCGATTTGCGGTCCTGCATTATTTGTCCGAGGCGGAGAAAGGCGGCACAGCTTTTTATCGTCATCGCGGGACGGGCTTTGAAACGATGAATGAAGAGAGGTTCGAGACCTATAAGAAAGCCCTTCATACAGAAGCTGCCGAGCTAGGACTTCCGCCGCAACGCTACTTCAATCAGTCTACGTCGCAATTTGAGCAGGTTTTAAATGTGCCCGCCAAACCCAATAGGTTGATAATCTATCGTGGGGTGACGCTACACTCTGGCTATATCCCAGATGATTTGGAATTGAGCGATGATCCAATGATGGGGCGACTGACGCTAAATACATTTTTACAAGACAAGTCCTGACCAGACTTCTTTAGTAGGAATTACGCATACAACCACAGATCGTTTTAGTTAACCTTGATTTTAAGTGTGCTAAAATAGCGTATTTTGATCCTGAGTTTATGCATCATTTATAAGACGGGGTGTGTCGTGAAAGCTTGGGGCGGAACTGTAAGAGCTAATTTTCAATGCAAAACAGGTTCGATTTTTTGCAAAAATTCAGCGTTAACCCTGCAATTAATATTTTTGCAAAAAGTTGATTTGCTCTCATTTCGATATGTAACTATATGAAAAATATAACAAATATCGCCTAAATTTATTTTTTATTTAGCGGCTTGACTGTTGCTTTAATATATTATTAATTCATTGCAGAAACGGGGCGTTTCTCAAAAACATGCTAATTATTAGCGCGGCACTGCTTTGCCACTACGTTATAAATCCCTTTGGATTTCGTGTGTCGAGGCGCCCTAAAATAAGGCGGTAACTTTGTTGCTGGTGAATATAGGGGCTATGTGATGATTTTGACTCGCGTAATAATTGCGACATCTTTTCTGATGCTGTCGTCTGCGGCTTACGCACAAGACATCGTTTTCGAGCCTATCAACCCATCATTCGGCGGTAATTCTTTTAATTCAGCTCACTTGCTGGCTATTGCTAATGCTCAAAATGACTACGAGCGCCCGCAGGAAGAAGCGACGTCGCAAGATGACTTGGATCGTTTCATTCGATCTCTGCAAAGTCGCTTGCTTTCATCTTTATCGACGCAGGTGTCCAACGCCATATTTGGCGAAGATGCGCAGGATAGCGGTATAATCATATTTGGTGATCAAACGATCGAGTTTGTGCGCGGACTCGACGGTGTTCAGCTGACGATTACAGAAGCTGACGGATCGCAAACTATCATTACGGTTCCGACATTGATCACTGACACATCGACAGATGATACGTCAGGATCACAAAAAGCAGTGAACACCTCCACCGTTGAAAACACTCTCACAACGTCAGATCCAATCGTGACCAAAAACGATGTCCTGGCGAATCAAACAACCATGTCTAGCCAGTTGACTGATACGGGAACCTTAGGGGCCTCGCAGCAGCCAATTCACTAAACACTTTCAAATTCCAAAGGGCTAAATTTTGAAACATAGAACAGACAGATGGTTTAAGAAAACAGCACTCTGCGTTGCGGCGGCAGCAGGGTTGAGCCTTAGCGCTTGCTCCACTGTGCCAGCCTCCAAAGGCTTGATCTCAGTCGAGCCTGTGATTGCGAAGACGACCACAACGCAAGTCGCGTTGCAGCGCTTACCCCCGCCGTCCAGCAAGATCACCGTGGCGGTCTACGGCTTTGATGACAAAACAGGTCAATTCAAACCGACCGAAGCCGGGCAGACTTTGTCTAGAGCGGTCAGCCAAGGCGGCGATGAGGTTTTGATTAAAGCTCTACATGATGCAGGCCTAAGAAGTTGGTTTACTGTTATCGAACGGTCCAATCTCAATAATCTTTTAAAAGAGCGCCAAATTATCTCAGAAATGCGTTCGCGCTATTTGGGTGAAACAACGGTGAATTCAAAAGCGCTGCCGCCACTATTATTTGCGGGCGTTATTTTTGAAGGTGGGATTGTTGGATTTGACACGAACACCGTCACTGGCGGCGTAGCGGCGCGGTATTTGGGAATTGGTGGACGCACGGATTATCGTCAGAATGTAGTGACTGTCCATTTGCGCGCTGTCAGCGTGAAAACGGGTGAGGTGCTAGCGTCTGTTACAACGGAAAAAACCATCGCGTCTGTGGGTATTTCGGCAAATGTCTTCCGATTTGTGACGTTTGATAATCTGCTGGAAGCTGATGCAGGTGTAACGTCGAACGAGCCTGGGCTACTCGCTTTGCGCCAAGCCGTTGAGAAATCTGTCTACGCGCTTGTCATGGAAGGCACGGAGATCGGACTATGGGATTTTGCGGATCGCACTGCGGGGCTACAACTGCTCAATGAATATCAAGCGGAGCGCGGTAACTACCAAATCAGCAGTAATGCTCTGTCAGCGAAGGCTTCCAACCGTAATTTCGCGCAATTAGATGCGACGACTAATACTACAAAAAAAGTCAACAAGCCAAAGCTCGCACAGCCTATGGCTACGAAAACTGCGAAAGCGACTCCAGCTAAAACAATTGCAAAAACAACCTCGCCTGTGAAGACTGTGGCACCGCAAAAAGTCGTATCTCAAAAATTAACAGCGCGCGCCGCCCCGACACAGGCAGTCCCAACACAGCCAGTCCCAACACAGGCCATGACGACGCCAGCGGCAAAGCAACCCGCCGTGAAACCTCAAGCAGTCCCAACTGTCAAAGTTGTGTCTCAAGAGGCGGCAGCCATACTCAACAGTCTACCGCCCACGCCGCCGACACAGGTCAGCGTCAAGGCGCCAAATGAAGCTATAACCACAGCACAAACGCGGACGGAGGAAATCAATAGATCTCAACCCGCGACGACTGTGGATATGAAAAAAGATTACGAGGTGCAGATTTATAACACTGCATCCGACAACCGAATTTCATCACCTTAAATGGTTAATGTGATGAGATAGGAAGGCGCTCAGCCATCAAATGTTGAACTTTCGGGTTTGGCTTAGTGGGGCAAAGGTGGCGGCTTCCGCAGTTTTGAAACGAGTTGCAGCTCGGATCAAGACTGTCCTGAGGACAACGGCAAGAAGATGCCGGGAGACACGTATGCTGATGGAACAACTTACGTTCCGGTGGTTCTTACCACCCGCAGAAACCGCCACGCACAAGCTATCACAGCTTGTGTCAGGTTTCCAGTCATTTGGACCGAGGGTAAGCCCCCGTAAGAGCTTGCCGGCAGTTCCAACGCATATCCCCACCCATATTTTCATGCCTTTGACCTTTGCGATGCACGGGCACTTTCGCCGGCTGCAGCGTCTTCTTCATCTCCTTGGGGGGGTGAAAAACTCCGTAACCATTCAGTTGCGGACACAATTTTCATTTGGAGGAAAAAAATGAAAAAGATACTTTTAACAGCTGTCTCACTGACAGCGCTCGCGGCGGCACCCGCCTTCGCGAATAACTCGGTCAGCAATGTGACCCAGTCAGGTACGAATGGCCTGGCCGTTGTAAATCAGGCGGGGTCGCAAACGGGCGTCTCGACGTCTGATATTTTGCAATCGGGCGATTCTAACAAGTCTCGGGTGCGTCAGACAGCTGGCTCAAATGCTGGATCAAACACGAATGACGTCAATGATAGTGATATCGACCAATCTGGTAACGATAACAATATCAATGTGCGCCAGGTCAATGTTGGTCAGCCGAACAACCCGTCTTTGGTCAATACCTCTGTCATTACACAATCAGGTAGTGACAATGATATTGACAGTGACCAACGTGGTGACGGCAATGGTTCAACCATTACACAATCAGGCGCAAGCAACGAAATTACGATGTTCCAAGAAAAGCAAGGCACGCCACCGGCGCAGTCAACTGTTGATCTGAACACATCTAGCATCGTGCAGTCTGGTTTTGACAACCTTGCATCTTTGACACAGCAAGGCGACGGTAACGGATCTGCTATCTTCCAAGATGGTGACTTCGGCACAGTGTCTGTCAACCAAACTGGTGGTACAGGTGTAGGGAGTGACTCGATTGTCAATCAATCTGGTGACACGAACTCAACATCCGTCAATCAGGACGGTGACGCCAATGATAGCTTGGTCAACCAAAACGGTAATGACAGCTTTGTGGTTGTTGGACAGTCAGGCGATGGTAACATCTCAACTGTCGATCAGCTTGCGGCTGGGTCAACTGTTACTGTTGGCCAAACTGGCACAGGCAACGTCTCTGGCGTCGGTCAGTTAGCAGCTGCGTCTTCTGTCTCTGTGACACAAGACGGTACAACAAACAGCTCTGACGTCGCGCAGATCACAGGCGTAGCCCTTGTTGATGTGAACCAAGTTGGCACAGATAACAGCTCTAGCGTCCTACAAATCGGCGTGATCGAAGCGGTTGCTGTGGACCAAAACGGTACGAACAACTCTTCTGATGTTATTCAGGCTGGTGCAGGTGCCTTGGTTGTCGTTGATCAGGACGGCACAGATAACGAGTCGACTGTCAACGAAATCGGTCTTCTGGCCGCTGTTGGCGTGACACAAAATGGTGCCTCAAACGACTCCTATGTCGGTCAACTCGGCGCAGGTGCGTTCGTGTCAGTCAACCAACTCGGCGACAATAACGACTCTGTTGTGGGTCAGTTAAACGGCTTGGACGGATCGTTCGGTCTCGTTGATGTGTCCCAAATCGGTGACATGAACACCTCGCTTGTTCTGCAAGCTGGCGGTGAGGTCGAAGCTGATGTTGATCAGGGTGTTGCAGGCGATGCCGGCAATAACAACACATCTGAAATCTTCCAGGGCGGCGATCAGTTGTTCGCGAAGGCTGAGCAGACAGGCGACAGCAATGAATCACTCATTGAACAGTCTGGTTTCGACAATGACGCGACACTCGTGGCATCTGGAAACAACAACATGTCCGAAATTTTCCAAGCTGGAAGCGGCAATGAAGCGGATGTCACGCAAATGACAGACACAAACTCTTCATTCGTGGATCAGCTATTGAGCGTCAACGGCACAGCGACCGTCACTCAGTAAAATTTCCCCTCTCGGGGCCAGCCATAATGCTGGCCCTGAGTTTTTAAACCTAAATTCATTGGAGAAATGAAATGAAAAAACTACTTATTTTAACCGCGTCTATGTTGGCCTTATCGGCTGGCGGCGCACATGCGCAGATGGTTCAAACATCTGAAATCACTCAAGCTGGCGTTAGCAATGACGCAACTGTCAACCAAGCTGGTGGCGATGAAGGTGTGTCTGATATTGATCAAACAGGTGACGATAACGAAGCAAGTGTCACCCAAGAAGACGGCCCTGCTGCAAGCTCTATGTTTAACGTACCAGCCAATATCTCTGATATTGACCAAGTGGGTAACAATCAGAGCGCAACCGTTGTTCAAAACGGCGAACCCGCAAATGGCGATTCTAACGTATCGACAATCACGCAAACAGCCACGGGTCCAAACCTGACGGCTGGTGGTTTCGCAGCTGAGGCTGTTGTGGCACAAGGCGGCGAAGGCAATGTGGGTACGATCCTGCAATCTGCTAGCGGTAACTATGCTTATGCGGATCAGTTTGGTAGCGACAATACCAGCATGATCGATCAGTTTGGTAACAATAACATCGCTACATTGAACGAGCAGGGTAATTCAGGCGGAGGCCTTGGAGAGTCTGACAACGACTCTACGATCTTGCAGGGCGGCGACAATAACTTGGCCGAAGTTGACCAAGATGGTTCAGGCAATACATCTATCATCGACCAAGATGGTAGCGACAATGAAGCCAGGATCATGGATCAGAATGGTGACAACAATTTTAGCACAATTCTTCAGTCTGGTTCTAACAATGATGCTCTCGTTGATGACCAAAATGGTGATGGCAATAACAGCTCCATCAACCAAGAAGGTACAGATGGCGATGCAGATGTTAGCCAAGATGGCGATAACAACGTGTCTACGATTGACCAAACCAATGACGGTGCAATCGCCGTTGTTAATCAGGGTGGTAACAATAACCTGTCTGATATCAACCAAGGTAACGGCGCTGGTAACTTCCCAGACACCGAAGCCTATGTGACGCAAGACGGTGACGATAGCTTTAGCTATGTCGACCAAGTCAGCCGCGAGTCTGTTGCAACAGTGAACCAAACTGTAGGTAGCAGCAGCAACACATCTGACATTGATCAGTTGTTAGGTAGCTTGCGTGCCACGGCCACTGTGACACAAAATGGTTCGAATGGCTTAAGCACAATCCTACAAGAACGTGATGGAGGCCCGCCCAACATGGAAGGCATGACAGCCACTGTGACGCAGTCTGGTGACGGCGCTGAAAGCTCTATCACACAGCGTGATGCGGGTGCGTCTGCAACTGTGACACAAGACGGTGACAGCCTAAGCACAATTCTCCAAATTGGCGCTGACGGTATCATTGCGAATGGTAACACTGCTATGGTTGATCAAATTGGTGACTTAACGTCGTCTATGATTAGCCAGAACGGTGAGAGCAATTCGGCAACGGTTGATCAGCAGGGCGACATGCTAATGTCTAGCATTGATCAGCTCGGCTCTGGCCATGCGGCAACTGTGACACAGACGGGTTTCTCAAACTCATCTACCATCTTGCAGAGCGACATGAACAACACAGCGAACGTGACGCAAGCTATGAATGGTAACACTAGCATGGTCACACAAAGCGGTGACGGCCATCTTGCAACTGTTAATCAGACAACAGCGAGCAATGCTTCGACTGTCACACAGTCTGGTTCAGGCAACACAGCCACAGTCACTCAGTAAACTGAGCGACTCCCTATAATATTGAGGTCGCCTTTTGGGCGATCTCACCTCTTTTAAGGAATTTCATTATGTCCGTTTCTCGCAAGCTCAAAAACTGCTTCAAGCTTCTCTTTTGCAGCGGCCTCCTCGCAGGTGGCGCTCATTCTGCGAACGCTCAAGTTAATCCAAATATTGTGGATATTGAGCAGGTAGGGCCAGACAATATCGCGGCCGTTTCAACGACCGGCAATAATAACACCTCCATCGTGCGTCAATCGGGGTCAGGCAACCGCGTCACCGTCAATCAAGGCGCAGGCACAAGCAATGGGACCACTGATAGCAAGGTCGAACAGACAGGCGACAATAACGAAGCCACGCTCGACATCGAAGGCGATGACAATACCTATAGCGTGACCCAAAGCAGTAGCGGCGCGACCAATAGCGCGACCTTTGCACAAACAGGCACACAAAATGACGTGACCATCGTTCAAGATGCGTCAGGGCTGACGACAGGTCTCGCCAATGCGGCCGAAGTCTATCAGGCAGGTAGCGGCAATATTGCCAGCGTCAACCAGACATCACTTGTGGCGGGCATCGCCCAATATAATAACACGGCAACGATCACCCAGTTTGGCAATGACAACCTTGCCACATCCGTTCAAAACGGTAGCAACAACACATCAGAGCAAGAGCAGATTGGCGATGGGAATACGTCAGATATTTTGCAAAATGGCGATGACAATCTTGCCATTCACCGACAGCACGGCGACAATTTCTCCTTGCCGACAGATAATTTTCCAGGTCTAATTATTGAACAAAACGGCGGAGCCTCTATCACGATAGAGCAATATGGCCCAGGACAAGGGCCTGGCGGGTAGCCCGTCTGGAGAGATACAGATGTTTAAAAGGTTCTCACATATCTGCCTTCTGGCACTCAGTGCGACGGCTCTACTGACCGCATGTGAGACAACGGATAGCTATTCTGCGCCTGTCGCCCAAGACACACGACCTGTTACGGCATCCGTGAACGCGCTCTCAACAACCAATATGAACCAACTCGCAAAACGTGACGGCACGCTGGACACCACGCAAATCATGACCAGCGCTAGAAACAATCTCACGATAGATCAGCTGAAAGTTTATGCTGATCGATGCCGTCCAGACGCGAATTTGCCAGTGCCAGCAGATCTTGATTGTTCTGAAATTAGGTTGCGCATGAAGCGAGTTTTTAAGTCCGACGATAAGGTAGCTGAAGCCTTATTCACGCTCAACAGGTTGAGCCAGACGAGCCAGCCAGACAGTGATATTGACGGCGACTTTACATATGGCAGTTTGAATTCACAGGCCGTTGCAGGACAAGTCTTGCAAGACAATGCGCTGAGCGCGCCAGAGCCAGAGGCGGACTTTGCTGACTTCTTGGAGGCAAATGGACTGTCAGTTGAAAGCGGCGCGATCGTCATTGATAGCGGCGGCGGCTAATACTGGTCGAGTGGCTGTGTGAATGTCATTCTCCCACGTCACGAAAATTGCTTTACTCCCATAATTATCGATTCCATGAACATGTATGGGTTCGATGATTTCCATTTCAGACGATAAAGTTTTCGCGCTCACCAACGCCGAATTCAGCTATGTTTTTCGGGTATTAGATGAGGGGTTGCTGCAGCACGTATATTATGGCGCACCCATCGCACATGCCGAAGAACTTGCGTCGCATTTCAGAGTAGACCGTGGGGCAACGTCGCACTTTCAAGGCGTTCCTAATCTGAACTTGAATGATCTACCGCAGGAATATCCGACTTTCGGCACCTCAGACTATCGCCGTCCAGCTTTGCACGGCGTCAATGCTGATGGAAATTCTGTCTTCACTTTGAAATATGTGCGCCACACTGTGACAATAGACAAGCCCGATTTAGACGGCTTACCGTCTGCGCGGGGCGGGGAAAGCGAGACGCTGATTATCTATCTGGCTGATCCGCTACACGGACTGGAAGTCGAGCTATTTTACACAATCTATCAAAATTACGGCGTGTTGGCGCGGTCATCAGTCGTGCGCAATTCTGGCAAAGCGCCCGTTGATTTGACGCATATAATGAGTAGCACGATTGACCTGCCACCCGATGATTATGACGTCCTACACCTCCACGGCACTTGGTCGCGGGAGTTTAATGCGGAACGCACGAAGCTGCCTATGGGGCGGTTTGAGATCGACTCCGCGCGCAGCACATCTAGCGCAGCCCACAACCCGTTTTTGGCTGTCATGGAACGGGGGGCAACGGAAACGTCAGGTAATGTTTTTGCCTCGACCCTGATCTATAGCGGCAATTTTTCCCTCTCTGTTGAGACAGGGGAATTTGAGGATGTCAGGGTTCTGGCTGGAATAAACCCCTTCAATTTTGCGTGGCATCTCGCCCCAAATGAGGCGTTTTACACGCCAGAAGCGCTGCATGTTTTCACGCCTTACGGCCTGCGCGGAATGAGCCGTATTTGGCATCGTTTCATACAAAACAAGGTTTCTCCAGAGCGGTTTCGGAACATCGCTCGGCCAACCTATCTCAATACATGGGAGGCGGCTTATTTTGATATTGATGAAGCCAAAGTCCTGACCCTCGCAGATAAAGCCAAAGACGTCGGGGTACAGATGTTGGTGCTAGACGATGGGTGGTTTGAGGGGCGCCGTGATGACACGTCCTCGCTAGGGGATTGGACGGCGGACATGGCGCGCTTTCCGTCAGGGATCCCAGCCCTGGCCGCGAGGGTGCGTGCAAAGGGCTTGAAATTTGGCCTTTGGATCGAGCCAGAAATGGTTAGCCCGAATAGTCAATTATTTGAAGACCATCCCGATTGGGCCTTGCAAGTCCCAGAGCGGAAACCATCCCTTGGACGCAATCAACTGACGCTGGACTTTACGCGAAAAGAGGTCGTGGACAATATTTATGATCAGATCGAAGCGCTGCTGGCGTGCGGAGATATTGACTATGTGAAGTGGGATATGAACCGCAACATGACCGAAGCGGGGTCTACCGCTTTGCCAAAAGGGCGGCAGTTGGAAGTTCCGCATCGTTATATGCTCGGTCTCTACGGTCTTTTACGTCGATTGATGGAGGCTTATCCAGATGTCTTGTTCGAGACCTGTGCTAGTGGCGGGAACCGCTTTGACCTCGGCATGCTTAGCTTTATGCCGCAGGGCTGGATCAGTGATATGAGCGATCCGATAGGACGGCTGGCGATTATCAATGGGGCATCATACCTTTATCCGCTGGACGTTATGACGGCCTATATCGGACCGTCACCCAGTCACCAAAACGGGCGTATTAGTTCAATTAAAACGCGCTACAATGCAGGAGCATTATGTGCCGCAAAAGGCATATCTCTCAATAGTTTAGATATAGATACTGATGTAGATTTACTACGTGAGTTGATGCGCCTTGCCGCCAATACTTCGGGTGATTTCATCGGGGGAGAATTCACGCGTTTGATCTCAGACGACACCCAGATATGTTGGCAATACATAACACGCGATCGTCGAACTATTTACGTCGCTTACTTCCATATCCTCTCTGCCCCGAACCTGCCGTTTCGCCGGGCTAACCTAGCTGATCTTGACCCTGTGGCTGCCTATGAATTGCAGGAAGACGGCACAATTTATCACGGCGATACGCTGATGCAGCATGGCCTAGCTCTGCCATATGTGACCTGCGGACAGCCTCAAGCGGGCGTGCGATATATGGACCGCGGCGATTTCGCCTCGCACCTATTTGTGCTTCGAAGAAAGCGCTAGGCGTCCATCATATAATCTCGTGTGATGGGGAGGGCGTTCACGGTCTTGCTCATCTGGATTTGGAAATTCATGTGCTTGCCATGGCGGAACGAAAACTCACTGACGATGAGATAAAACTCCCACATACGGCAGAATTTTTCGTCAAACATTTCCGCCACGGTCGCACGATTGGCTTGAAACCGCTTATCCCATTCCAGCAGGGTTTCTGCGTAGTGCAGGCGTAAAATTTCGCAATCCGTGACCCAGAGATTGGCTTTCTCGATCTCGGCAAATGTCTCTGACAGGGCGGGGGAGTAGCCGCCGGGGAAAATATATTTCCTGATCCAAGCCCCCGTGGTGCCAGGCCCGCCCTTGCGACCAATAGAGTGAACCAATGCGCAGCCATCATCCGTCAGCAGCTCGTGAATTTTTGAAAAATAGGTTTGATAGTGCGCGATTCCAACATGCTCAAACATGCCGACAGAAACAACGGCGTCAAATGTATCGTTTATGTCGCGGTAGTCTTGAAGACGAATGTCGACCTTGTCTTCTAATCCCGCATCTTTGACCCGTTGCCGCCCCATGGCGTGCTGCTCGTCTGAGAGGGTGACGCCAACGACAGAAACGCCGAACGTCTTCGCCAGATAGATTGCCATGCCGCCCCAGCCGCAACCAATATCCAGAACGCGGTCGCCAGGTTTGAGGTTAAGCTTTGCCGCGATGTGAGCCTTCTTTGCAGTTTGCGCTTGTTCCAAGGTGATGTCGATGCTGGGCCAATAGGCGCAGCTATATTGCAAATCTTCATCAAGGAAGAGGCGGTAGAAATCATTCGATAAATCATAATGGTGCTGCACATTTTTGCGGGAAGTAGAGGCGACATTGCGCTGGTGGTAGCGCCGAATTTTCTTGAGCCATCCCTTGAGTAGTTTTTGCAAGGGATGCTTCCGGAGTCCGTCACGGTTATAAGCAAAGACTTCGAGCAAATCGCGAATCCCGCCACCTTCGCAGATCAACGTGCCGTCCATATAGGCCTCGCCCGCACGCAGTTCAGGATTGAGGAATAAAGTCTTGTAAAGCGCCTTATCAGTCAGGCGGATTGTGGCTTCTGGTTGCCCCCTGGGCCGTGGACATGGCGATTACCATCGGCATCTATAATTGTAAGTTGCCCAACTTTTACAAAGCCTGCCATCATAGAATTCAGTAATTTCATAGCTGTATCCCAGTCTTCTTATTATGGATTAGCACTGCCACTTTGACGCAAAACATGCAAATAATTCTCATTCGGTTGTGTTCACAATCTCGTATGACTTTACCGTGAAAGTGAAGTCTTTGCTTTGCAAGCGCGGTCAAACGCCATAGGGAGCGCAGAACGAAGTGCGGCAGACACACGATCGACGATTTGTGCCGACAGAAAGATAATTCATGTCCAATATCCAACACGCGCATCCTGCGCTCGCTGACGCCCTTTCCAAAAAGGGCTACACATCGCTGACGCCTGTGCAAGACGCGGTATTGGATCCCGACCTCCTGGGTGAAGATTTACTGGTCTCTGCGCAGACGGGGTCAGGTAAAACAGTCGCTTTTGGTCTAGCTATGGCGTCGACATTACTGGGCGATGGTGCGGCCTTTATGCGCGCAGATGCCCCGCTCGCGCTCGCGATTGCTCCGACCCGTGAACTGGCTTTGCAGGTCAAACGGGAATTAGACTGGCTTTATAAAGAAGCGGGCGTGAAAACGGCAAGCTGTGTCGGCGGCATGGACATGCGTGATGAACGTCGGGCGCTAGCCCAAGGCGCACATATCGTTGTCGGCACGCCGGGACGTCTGTGTGATCATATCAAGCGTGGTTCGCTAGATATGACGGAACTGCAAGCCATAGTCTTGGACGAAGCGGACGAAATGCTGAAGATGGGTTTCCGTGAGGAGCTAGAGCAAATCCTCGGCGCCGCACCAGAGGAACGCCGCACTTTGATGTTCTCCGCGACTGTGCCGAAGACGATCCTGGGCATGACGAAAAAATATCAGCGCAATGCTGTGCGTGTGAATACAGCGGCTGAGGCCAAGCAACACGTCGATATTGAATACCGCGCCATGACTGTGGGGAAGGGTGATGCTGAAAACGCGATCATCAATGTGCTGCGGTTTTATAATGCGAAAAACGCCATTGTCTTTGGGGATACGCGGATTGCTGTGAACCGCATGACGCAACGGTTTAACAATCGCGGCTTCTCTGTGGTCGCGCTGTCAGGAGAGCTATCTCAGAAAGAGCGGAGTAGCGCGCTGCAAGCCCTGCGCGATGGTCGTGCGCAGGTGTGTATCGCCACAGACGTTGCCGCACGCGGGCTAGATCTACCTGATTTGGAGCTTGTGATTCATGCTGACGTTCCGAAGAACCGCGAAGCGCTGCTGCATCGGTCTGGCCGAACGGGGCGTGCAGGTCGCAAAGGTGTCTCGGCGCTGATCGTGACGCCCAATCGCCGCCGCAATGCGGAACGTGTCTTAAAAGACGCGAATATCACAGCCGAATGGTCAGGCCCGCCCACAGCGGACGAAATCATCTCTCGCGACAACGAACGCTTGCTGGGTAATATGACACTCGACAGCGAGGTCACAGAGGAAGAGCGCACTATGGTCAAGCGCTTGCTAAAATCTCACACGCCAGAACATATCGCGACTGCTTTCATTCGTCAGTATCGCGCAGGCCAGTCTGCGCCAGAAGAACTGGTTCATGCAGGCTATGACGGCGGGAATGACAATCGCGGCAAAGCCCCGACTGTGCGAAGTGATTTCGACAACGGCGTCTGGTTCTCGCTTAATCTGGGCCGCAAGCAAAAGGCCGAGCCTAAGTGGATTTTGCCGATGCTACTGAAATCAGGTGGCCTCAAGAAAGCGGATATTGGGACGATTAAAATTACCGATACTCAGACGTTTTTTGAACTTGATGCAGGGGCCGTTGACGGCTTTATTGACACGATTGGTCCAGACGGGAAGATTGAAAAGGCGATCACAGCCACGCGGATTTCTGGTCTGCCAGACTTCAATCAATCCAGCGCGTATAACCGCGATAAAGGCGGGGCGGGTCGTCCGAAGTCCAAATCCTATCAGGGTAAAGGCAAAAAGGATTACAGCGATAAGCGCGAGTTTTCGCGCAAAAAAGACTACGGCAAAAAAGACCATACCGACAAACCAAAGCGCAAACCGCGCGAAGAGTCGCGTGAGGGTGGATCAGGCGCTGCGCCGACGAGTTATAGCTCCAAGTCAAATGCTGGAAAATTCGGCGAAGGAAAGCCAAAGAAACCGCATAAGAAAAAGCTAGCGAGAGCGGCGGCTAAAAAAGACGGTGGTGCTGGCGTACAAAAAGGCGCCCGCAAAAACACACGCAAAAAGGACCGCAGATAAACTAGCTTGGGCTTACGCACCCGCCCCGTCTTTGACTATTCCCAACGCGTCTTCGGCCATAGCTGTCACTGAGAGGTAGTCCAACTTGCCCGTTCCCAAAACAGGGAGGGCGGGAACGGAGACGATCTTCTTCGGCACCGCGATTTCTGGCACACCATGGGTTTGCGCCCATGCAAGGAGTTCATGGCGTTTGGGATCAGGATGATCGGTCACGAGGATAATTTGCTCCCCGCGTTTGAGGTCAGGGACGATCGCGGCGGCGTGCATATATTCTGGCCAAATCGCGGAGGCGCAGTTTTCGACCACGGTCAGCGATACCATTTCCCCGCCAATTTTGGCGAAGCGCTTAATTCGCCCGCGAATGACGAAATACCCCTCTTGGTCGACTGACACAACATCACCTGTATCGTGCCAGCCTTCGGGTAAGGGAACAACTTTGCCGGGCTGATCGGGCGAAATATAGCCTTTCATAATGTTCGGCTCCGCGCACCCACAGACGGCCTGCATCCTCAAGACCTTCGACAGGCTCCAACCGCGTTTCGATCCCAGGCAGCATCTTTCCAATCGTGCCAGCCCGAATGTCGCCTGGTTGGTTCGCGGCCAGCACAGGCGCACATTCCGTGACGCCGTATCCTTCCAATACCTCAAAAGAGAAGCGCTGCTCCGCCGTTTTGCGCGTTTCTTCGCGGACGCGTTCCGCCCCACACACCGCGATGCGCAGAGAGCTTAGCCCGCCATCGGCACTGGCGCGCATATATTGCTGCAAGAACGTGTCAGTCGCGAACAGGACAGTCGAACGCGTTTTAAATATCCGCTTGGCAATCGTTTTCGTCTGCAGTGGTGAGGGGTGGAGAACCACATGAAAGCCGCTAAAGATCGGCCAGAGTGTCCCCGCTGTTAGGCCGTAGCAGTGAAATGTCGGGAGCGGGTTGAAGAAAATATCACCCTTTTGCAGTTGCACATGCTCTTCGATCTGTTCGATATTTGCGAGGATATTGGCATGGGTCAGGACGACGCCTTTGGGATTGCCTTCCGTGCCAGAGGTGAACAGAACGATGGCAGTATCGTCGGGATCAGGACGGGGCACAAAGAGGGCTGGGAAGATTGGGCCCATGACGGCGCGTATCTTCCCCGAAACGCCAATCGCTTCACGCATGTCTTCGAGGTAGACGATATTGACGACCTCTGACAACTCCACCATGAGCGAGGCTAGGCCTGCAATATCGATGAATTTTCGAGCTGTGATCACAGTTTTAAGCGGTGCTGTTGCTGAGGCCGCTTTCAGATTTTTGATCCCAGCAGAGAAATTGAGCATGGCGGGTGTGCGCCCCGCAGCATGCACGGATAGGAGAGCGATCACCGCGCCAGCCCCCGTGGGCAGCAGGATACCAACCGTCTCGTCTGGCTCAGTCATTTTGCGTAAAGGTGCAGAGAGCGCGAAGGCGGCTTGGCGGAGATCGGCATAGGTAAAGACCCGTCCGTCGCCATCCGTGACAATTTTCGTCTTCGGCCCTTGGGTTTTGCACGCATCTAAAAAAGCTTCAAACAGGCCGCGACGAATACGCCGTTGTCCGCGTTTGGATAGGTCTTCGGATTTAAGCGTTTGCAATTCCATGAGCGAGGCGGCTTTCGGCTGGGGTTTAAATCGTCTTAGCGTAAATCATGTCTGTTGCAAATCTCACTATAGAGTGCGCCGTTACGACATAATGGCTTTTGCCACGTCCTCAAACACTGTGCCAATCGTATCGAATTTTGCCGCCATCGGCGAGGTCTCACGCCAGATCAGAGAGATTTGACGCTGTGCGAAGGGGTTGTTGATCGGACGCACTATCAGTTGCGGGTCGCGCTTGGCTTCCGATATGGCATAAAGGCTCGGCAAGACGGCAATACTTCCACCCATGGACGCCATTTGCCTTAAAGCGTCCAGCGAAGTGCCTTCGTAGCTTCCGCTGGTAGTGGCGCCAGCGAGCGCTGCGAGGTTGTTCACAACAGTCGTAAATTTATGACCTTGGCCCAACGTCAAAAACTCTCGCCCTTTTAAGTCTTTTATCTCGAGGGGGCCGCGTGATTGCGCCAGTTCATCGTCAGGGGCAACGCAGATATAAATGTTTTCCATCACGATAGGATGAGACTGTGTTCCTGGGTGATCTTCTGGCGTTGAGATAATGACGTCAAAGCGGCCATCTGACAAATGCTCTTCTAATTCAACCGTCCGCTCCTCTCGCACCGTCATGCGCAGTTCGGGATACGCCAGATGCAGCTTCTTTGTGGCTTGCGGCAGCAAATAAGGGCCAACTGTTGGTAACACGCCGAGGCGCACACGACCCGCCAGCGTGCCGGCTGCTTCGCGCGAGACAGCTTTGAGGTCTTCAACTTGGCGCAGGATAATCCGCGCCCGCGCAACCACTTCGACACCGAGAGGGGTGAGGATTGCGCCCTTACGTCCGCGCTCCACCAAGGATGCCCCGAGTTGTTCCTCCATGTCTTTGAGTTGGATCGAAAGGCTCGGTTGGCTCACATGGGTGCGCTTGGCGGCTTCGCTCATTGTACCGGTCTCTGAAATCGCGACGAGATATTGTAGCTGGCGAAGGCTCGGTTTCATGTGTTTCTCCACATAGATATATACTATGGGATTGATAGTATCTTTATAATTTATTTATGACAAGATATTTCCTATCTCCAATTTGCGTTAACAAAGGAGATAAAAATGTTTCGCGCTTTACAAAGTCAAAGACTTTCACAGACGTTAGCTCAATCATTTGGCGGCATCTTTGCACGCTTGAATCCAGAGCCAATCAAGATCGAAAAGACGGCGCAAGATATGTCGCAATATTCACAGGTCGAGCGAAGCTACATTCAAGCCAATCGTCGCCGTCGCTCACGCCGCATGGCGGGTGCTGCGGGCTCCACAATCCGGTCAACGTGGTTCTAATAATGCGCAGATAGAGACATCGACTTGGCTTTTGGCAAGCCGTATAGGGAGACCTTAGCAATGACACGTAGAGATGGATCACCGCGTTTGCTGAAACGGTCAAAAGCCAAAGTCGAACCTCCTCTAAGAGGTGCTCAACCTTCCACCCCCAACCCTTCCGAGAAAGGTTTATGTTATGAAATCATTGAAAGAGACCGCTGGGAAGATGAAGGCGGAGCTGACCCTGATGTTTTTGGTCGTCGCAATCGCGGCGTCGGCGGACGTGTAGTGGCGATGAAAGATTTTATCCAAACTGCGCAGAGCCGTTTCGACTCGGACGATATTGAGGGGGCTATCGATGCGTTAACGGCTGCGGCAGATCATTTGAAATTGGAGAATGATGTGCTTCACGCATCTGTCAATGACGCGATCGCGCATTTGACGACATTGGGCTGCACAGCCACACCGCCCCACCCAAAGGCGCTGTCTCTCGTTAGGTTGAGGCGCAGCTTGCTGACCTAAAATATTCACAGTTAAATTATTAACGCTTGCCCGGCATCCGTCGGGCATACCCTATTCTAATGGACCCCATATGCCCCGTATCGTCACGAAAATACAAGATTTCTTGAGGCTTGAGACCTCGGCTGGTTTTATCCTTATGGCCGTTGCCTTGCTGGCCCTGATTGCCAATAATTCGCCGCTCTCGGGATTCTATTCCGGCTTCCTCGCCACCCCTGTTGAAATCCAATTTGGTGCGTTTGAGATCGCCAAGCCGCTCTTGCTATGGATCAATGACGGTCTGATGGCGATCTTCTTTTTCCTCGTTGGGTTAGAGATTAAGAAAGAGGTGATGGAGGGCGAGTTGTCGAGTTTTGACAAGGCGTCATTGCCATTATTTGCGGCCTTGGGCGGGATCATCGCGCCAGCTGCAGTTTACGTATTTTTCAACTATACAGACCCAATCGCTGTGCAGGGTTGGGCCATTCCAGCGGCCACAGATATTGCTTTTGCGTTAGGTGTGTTGGCGCTCGTCGGGTCGCGCGTACCCGTATCGCTTAAGATATTGTTGTTGGCCGTGGCGATTATCGATGACCTCGCCGCGATTATCATCATCGCACTCTTTTATACACAAGACCTGTCGCTCGTCGCGCTGGGCTGGGGCGGATTTGGTACGCTAGGTCTGTTCATCCTCAATCGTATGGGTGTGATGCGGATTACGCCTTATGCGCTGATTGGCGTCTTTGTGTGGGCCTGTGTATTGAAGTCAGGTGTTCACGCGACCTTGGCAGGTGTTGTCACCGCGCTCGCTATCCCGCTCAAGGCGAAAGACCCGCAGGCAAGCTCTCCGCTGCACCGTGCAGAACATGGGCTGCATATCTGGGTCGCTTTCCTGATCCTGCCGCTCTTTGCCTTCGCCAATGCAGGTGTGTCGCTGAAAGGTGTGAGCTTTGCAGATTTGCTTGCTCCGCTCCCGCTCGGAATCGCGCTCGGCTTGTTCGTGGGTAAGCAAATTGGTGTGTTCTCTTTTGCTTGGATCGCTGTGAAGCTTGGCCTAGCCAAGCTGCCAAACGGCGCTAACTGGCCGCAAGTCTACGCGATTGCTTGTTTAACAGGTGTTGGTTTTACGATGAGCTTGTTTATCGGCACGCTTGCCTTTGAGGGTGATGAATTGCTCAATTCTGTGCGCCTCGGCGTGTTGATGGGATCACTGGCTTCGGGTGTTCTTGGTTATGCACTCTTGCGGATTTTCTGCAAAGATTGCACATCGGGAGCAAGCGAGTTAGCGGGTGATTCCAAACCCGCCGCCGCGCAGTAGCGTATTTACGGCGTTCAAGGGGGACTTATGAGCGAGCCGACGAAGTTAAAGAAAAACCTGACTCTGTTCGACGTCTACGCGATGTCGACAGGGGCGATGTTTAGTTCCGGGCTGTTCTTGCTGCCCGGAATTGCGGCGTCATATACGGGTAACTCCGTCTTTCTGGCGTACCTCTTGGCCGGCTTTTTAATCTTACCAGCCATGTATTGTATGGCGGAACTCTCGACGGCGATGCCCAAAGCTGGCGGCACATATTATTTTCTCGACCGCTCTATGGGTCCACTCATGGGCACGATTGGGGGTCTTGGGTCTTGGGTCGCCGTGGTGTTTAAAAGCGCTTTTGCGTTGGTCGGTATGGGGGCCTATCTCGGGATTTATCTTGACCTACCCTTCACCATTACGGCGATAATTCTGACAATAGCCTTTGGGGCGATCAATGTGTTTGGCGCCAAAGAGACCACCCTGCTGCAGCGCATTTTGGTGACCACTCTTGTTGTGATCTTGATCGCCTTTTGTCTGCTAGGTTTGAAGGAGACAGGCCTTGTCAAAGCGTTTCGCCCGAACCCTGAACACGGCGCATTTTTCAAATCTGGATTGGTTGGATTTGTTTCGACCATCGGCCTAGTCTTCGTGTCCTATGCGGGCCTCACCAAGGTCGCAAGCGTGGCCGAAGAGGTGCAAAATCCAGACCGTAATATTCCTCTAGGTATGACGTTATCGCTGATTACTGCGACGATTATTTATACTCTGGGAACGCTTGTACTCATTACATTATTAGAGCCGCAAGACCTCTACAATAGCTTGACGCCAATTGCGGATGCAGGGCGCGTGTTCATGGGCAACTGGCCACTTGACCTTGGCGTGGTTTTGATCGTGGTGGCGGCGATTGCAGCCTTCGCGTCCACGGGCAATGCGGGCATCATGTCGGCGTCGCGCTACCCTTACGCCATGGCCAAGGACAAGCTTGTGCCAGAAAAGCTTTCGCAAATTGGGAAATTTGGGACACCAACGATCGCCATCGTAGTCACAGTTTTGACAATGATTGCCGTGCTGATTTTGTTTGATGTTGCATCCGTCGCAAAGCTGGCCTCCGCCTTCCAACTCCTGCTCTTTGGCCTAGTCTGCGTGGCTGTGATCGTGATGCGTGAGGCGCGGATTGATAGTTATAAGCCTGGCTTCAAAGCGCCGCTTTATCCGTGGCTGCAGATCACAGGCATCTTAATCTCATTCTGGTTGATCATTGAAATGGGCATTTTGGCGATTGCCTTTACGGGAATGGTCACGATTGGCTGTGTCTTGTGGTATTACTTTTATGGCTCAAGGCGCACGACGCGGCGCGGCGCGATTTTCCATGTTCATGAACGTCTGGGGCAGCAACGCTATGAGGGGCTAGAACGTGAATTGATGACAATCATTCATGACCGGACACAGGACGAAAATCTTTCATATGAGGCCGTGATTGCCCGGAGTGTCATGATGGATTTCCGCTACGGCATGTATGATCTCGCACAGCTTCACAGCATTATGGCAGAGAAATCCAGTGAGCAATTTGATATTGATGCAGAGGTGATTGAAACGCAATTTTCCGAAGATTTGCTACAATTACGTCCGATCAATAAGGGCGTCTATATCGCCTATCAAAGTGCAGAAGAGATTGAGCAGCCGGAGTTGTTTGTGATGCGCTTTGGCCCGCAAGCCAAGCTGGCTCTGCCGAGACTGCAAGACGCACATACGCTGATGTTTTTGCTCAGCCCGCCCAAGCCTGTTGGGCTTGATTTGCGCCTAGCGGGGCATTTGGCAGAAGTTGTCCAAAGCGATCATTTCGAGCAGCGATGGTTGGCCGCAAAAACGGATAAAGATATGAATGAAGTCCTGATGCGTGACGATCACTTCTTGCATGGGTCAGTCACGTCATTCCCCGCCTTAGCCGCTCAAATCGGCAAACTGATTAGCGAGGTCGAGATTGCGGATAGTTGTTTGATCGCTCTGATTGAACGCGGCGGTGCAGTCATGGCGGCGACACCTGAAACGATCTTGATGGAAGGGGACGAGGTTGCCATTATTGGTGAACCTGACGACCTGAAGAAGTTACAGCGCGAAATTTAGGCCCCAATCAGGGACGCGACAGCAGACATGCGATCTGCGTCCGATGCAGGCTTATCCCAACGGATGCGGTGGATGCGCGGGAAGCGCAGCGCGTAGCCAGATTTGTGTCGCGGGCTTTCATGCGCGCTGTCAAAAGCAACCTCGAATACTAGCTCTTTTTTAACTTCTTGCACAGGGCCGAAGCGTTTGAGCTTATTGTTCCTGATCCACTTATCGATGTCTTTCATTTCCTCATCTGTGAAACCGAAATAGGCTTTGCCAATGGGGAGGAGTTGGCCATCTTCTGTCCAAAGGCCGAATGTGTAGTCAGAGTAAAACGAGCTGCGTTTGCCGTGACCGCGTTGCGCATACATCAGCACAGCGTCCAGCAAAAACGGCTCGCGCTTCCATTTATACCACGCATGTTTCGGCCGCCCCGCGACATAGGTTGACGCTTTATCCTTGATCATCAAACCTTCAATCAAACCGCCCGTGGCAGCGGCGTCTTCGCGAAGGGCGGTCAGATCTTCAACTGTTTTAAAATCTAGGAGTTCTGACAGCGAGAAACGCTCGGGATCACGCGCTGCGATCAAGGTTTCAAGTTCCGCCCGTCGCGCCATTAAAGGCTCGCCCCGCAATGTCTCCCCATTCGCTGACAAAACATCATAGACCATAAGATGCGCGGGGAGTTGCGTCATCAATTTCTTGGTTGGAGCTTTCTTGTTAAGGCGTTGTTGCAGATCATTAAACCGCCCAATCTCGCCATCGGGGCGTACGAGCAGCTCTCCGTCTAAAACTCCAATAAAATCGATCGTCTCCAGCAAGTCGGGGAAGCTATTTGATATATCGTCACCTTTGCGCGAAAACAGTTTCGCACCGTCTTTATTCGCGGCCAGCTGCACGCGAATTCCGTCAAATTTCCACTCGGCTTGGTGTGTCTCTGGGCTGATGCGCTCGAAGTCTTTCTCCTCTATCGGATGCGCTAGCATGACGGGGGAATAGGTCAGGACATTTGACATATCAGGCATCGGTGCGTCGCCATCAATCCACGCGAACAAGTTTTCATAGGGCGGTTCCAGCCCGTGCCAAAGCTCTTCAATGACTTCCAGATCAACCTTTTTCATGTTCGCCAATGTACGTTTGCAAGATCGCGCCGACATGCCAATTCGCAGGCCACGTGTGCCAAGCTTCAACAAAGCCCAGCGCTGCGGTGGGGTCATATTATCAAGTAAATCAATGAGGTATGACTTTATGTTCGCTTTATCTCGACGTCGAAATTCTGTGATAACTTCTGATAACGTTGGCAGGCGATTGAGGATTTTGGCATTGTCATTTGGTCGCCATGCCAGTGCCACTGTCTCTGATAATTCACCAACATAATCGCGGGAAATATCGAATAGGAACGGGTCCATTCGCTCTGCCATCATTGTCTTGGTCAGGTTGCGCTTGAACAGATCAAAGCTCAGCGTGCCAGCGATTGCCGCTAATGCCCAGCCGCGATCTGGGTCAGGTGTGCGGCGCAGGTAATCTGCCAAGATCGCCTCTTTGGCCTTGGTTGAATTGGTGAAATAAAGATCGTCGAGTAGGCGGGAGAAGTCCTCCATTAATCGGCCTCCTCATCACGGCCAATCAAGTGCAGCGCCTTAGCTTTTATGCCGCGTTGTTTGAGCGCGTATTCCAGCGCCTCAACGCGGCCATGGGTGATCCAAACTTCAGGGGCGCCTGTCGCCACAGCGGTTTCAATCAGGTCGTCCCAGTCCGCGTGATCTGACACGATCAACGCCATTTCTGCGCGACGTTGGCGCGCGCGGGCGCGAATTTGCATCCACCCCGATGCCATAGTGGGTAGTGGATCAAGCATGCGCCGCGACCACCGATCCGCGAGAGCCGAGGGCGGACACAGCACGATTTTGCCACGCAGAATATCGCGCTCTTTGACGCCTATGTCTGAGACGGGAGTCACTTCGCCGAAATCAAAACCGAAAGTCTGGTATAGCTCTGTCAGTTTTTTCAGCGCACCATGAATGTAAAACGGATGCTCATATCCCGCAGCCCGCAAGGCGAGCATAACGCGCTGGCATTTCCCCAGCGCATAGACTCCCACCATATGCGTGCGGTGTGGGAGTGTTTCCATTGACCGCATGAGTTTCTGTATTTCGTTCTCTAGGGGCGGATGTTTGAACACGGGGAGGGCGAAAGTGGCTTCCGTGATAAACACATCACACGGGACGACCTCGAAAGGCGGGCAAGTTGGGTCGGGGTGGCGTTTGAAGTCGCCTGACACGACGACCCGCTGTCCTTCATATTCCAAAACCGCTTGTGCGCTGCCAAGGATGTGACCCGCAGGCGCAAACCAAAGGGTCACGCCATGGCCAAGGTCGTGACGCTGACCATAGGGCAGGCCCGTCTCGCCTGTCTCATCACTGATGTAATAACGGGTGTGCATAATTGCCAAAGTCTCAGGCGTGGCGAAGACTTCGCCGTGACCCGAACGGGCATGATCAGCGTGGCCGTGCGTGATGATTGCGCGGGGCACGGCGTCATGCGGATCGATAAAGCAGTTAGCGGGCTTGCAAAACAAGCCTTCGGGCCTCACATCCATCCAGTCTTCAGGCGTAAACCCTGCATCACTTTTTGGCATCTTTGTCTCAACTGAGGCGTTCATTCATTCGTATCCAAGTTAAATCAATCTAAGGCGCGCATGCCCTCTAAACTACATACGACTAACTCCCTGAAAGAGGCTGCGGTTCCGCGCAAGGAATCCTGCGCTATCATTCCTGCGCCATTTCAGAAGTGGTTTGCGGATCAGGGCTGGGCGGTGCGGGATTACCAGCGGGAGATGATTGACGCTTATGCACGGCGTGAAGACACGCTGTTGATCGCCCCGACAGGCGGCGGGAAAACACTCGCGGGATTTTTACCAAGCTTGATTGATCTGGCAAATAAGCCAAAAGATCGTCCCGCCAAGCTACACACGCTCTATATCTCACCGCTGCGCGCGCTGACCAATGATATTGAGCGCAATCTGACGCGTCCCGTTGAGGAGATCGGATTGCCTATCCGTATCGCCGCGAGGACGGGCGATACCAAACAATATCAGCGTAAAAAGCAGCGCGAGACACCGCCCGATATTTTGCTGACGACCCCAGAAAGCCTGATGCTACTGCTGTCCTATCCAGAAGCGGGGGATTATTTTGCGGATCTCGAAATGGTGATCATTGACGAAATGCACAGTTTCGCGACCAATAAGCGAGGTGATTTCACAGCTCTGGCTCTCGCACGGTTGAAGACTTTAGCGCCTCATCATGTGCGCTTTGGTTTGTCGGCGACTGTCGCGAAACCGCAAGACGCGGCAACTTGGTTGGGCGCAGCAGGCACTCCCGCGCGGGTGTTAGAGGTCACGTCTTCGGCCAAGCCGCAGCTGCGCATTATCGAACCCGAAACGCGCTTCCCCCTTGGCGGGCATAATCCGCGCTTCGCCGTCAAAGACATTTACGCGCAGATTAAAGCCGCCCGCAGCGTGATCGTATTCGTCAATACGCGCGCCCAAGCGGAAATGCTGTTCCAGCAGCTCTGGCAAGTGAATGAGGATAATTTGCCCATTGGCGTTTATCATGGCTCTCTCGCGCGGGATCGGCGGCAGAAGACCGAAAGCTTGATCGCATCGGGGCATTTGAGGGCGGTTGTGTCGACGTCCGCACTGGAAATGGGGATTGACTGGGGCGATGTTGATTTGATTTTGCAGGTCGGTGCGCCAAAGGGTGTCAGCCGCCTGCTGCAACGGATAGGGCGCTCCAATCACCGCTTAGATGAGCCGTCCAAAGCAGTCCTCGTGCCGACCAATCCTTTGGAAGCTGTAGAGTGCGCCGTCGCCATGCGGGCGATTGAGAAAGGTGAGCGGGACGGGGAGGATTACCGCGACGGTGCGATGGACGTCGTTGTGCAATATATCGTCAATCGCGCCTGCGCTGAACGGGTGAAGCCTCGGCAAATGCTGAATGAAATCCGCCAAGCGACGCCCTATGCGAAGCTGTCTAAATCCGACTTTGACGACTTGTTGCAATTCGCGGTTGATGGGGAGTACGCGCTGAAGACATATGAGCGCTTCCACCGCCTCAAGCCATCCTCGCGCGGTTACCAGATCGCGTCTGTGCAACAGGCTCGCCGCCACCGCATGAATATCGGTATGATCGTCGAATTTGCCAAACTCAAAGTTCGCCGCATGGCCAGCCCCAAGTCCAAACGTGGGCGCGTCGTTGGCGAGATTGAGGAGCGCTTCGTCATGAACTTGACGCCTGGCGATACGTTTATCTTTGCGGGCGAAAATCTGAAATATCACGGCATCCGAGAAATGGCGATCCAAGCGAGCCCCGCACCAAAGTTGCGCCCTAAAGTGCCAGCCTTTGCGGGCGGGGTCATGCCGCTATCGTCCTATCTCGCCAAGGGAGTGCGGGAAATGCTGTCGGAGCCGTCGCAGTGGACGGAACTGCCCGCGCAAATCCGAGACTGGCTAGCGCTGCAGCGGGACTTTTCAGAACTGCCGCAAAAGCAGGGCGTGATGGTTGAAGCGTTTTTTGATCGCGATGATCATGTATTGGTCATTCACAGCTTTGAAGGGCGTAAAGTCAATCAAGCACTTGGCTTTTTGATCACGCAACGTATGGAAGCGATGGGGCTAAAACCCATGACGTTTTCGATTACAGATTATGCACTGACCGTCACATCTCTACGGCCCGTCAATGCGGTGGATGACTTGCTAGCGACAGATATTCTGGATGCGGACTTAGAGAAATGGATTGTCAACTCGCCTATGGTGAAGCGCAGCTTTCGCAAAATCGCGACGATTGCAGGCCTGACGGAGCAGCGCCTGCCGGGAGCGCAGAGATCTATGAAGCAAGTGACATTCTCGACCGATCTAATCTATGACGTGCTGATGAAATATGAACCTGATCACGTATTACTCCGCATCGCGCGGGAAGAGGCGGAGCGCGACTTGATTGATATAGCGCGGCTGCGCGACTGGCTGTCAGATGTGCAGGGCCGAATACGGTTTAACGTGCTGCCACATGCCTCGCCGCTGGCCATTCCGTCGATGATGCAACTGGGTAAGGAAATGATCCGCGGGGAGGGCGAGCAGGAACTCCTGCGCCAAGCGACGGAACGCGCGATCTCCCGCGGTAATGACATGCTCGAACAGATCCGCGAAACGGTCAAAGGCGCGACCGGTGCGTAGTGTTACGATAGAGACACGCGCTGGCCCAGTTGTTTGCGATGCTGCGAAGGTCGCCTATCTGCCCGATCATGATACTCTGTTGATGGGGGATTTGCATTTCGAGAAAGCGAGTTTCCTACAGATGAACGGTCACGCGCCGCTGCCTGCATTAGACACGCAAGACACCTTGGAGCGGTTATGGGACGTCATTGGCCGCTACGCACCCGCGCATGTCGTCGCGCTCGGCGATAGTTTTCACGACGTGGATGCGGGCGACCGTCTGTCAGCGAAGCATGTGGAGGCGATGAATGCGCTTGTCACGTCTGTGCCAAAGTTTACATGGGTGTTGGGCAATCACGATCCCGATATTCCGAAAGCTGTTACGGGGGAGCAGCAGGATCATTTGACACTCGGTCGCTTTCTGCTGACGCATTTGCCAACCGACTCTGATGCGGGGGAGTTTAATATGTGCGGGCATTTGCATCCAAAAGCGCGGGTGAAAGTCCGCAAGCGCGCAATCAGTCATCCCTGCTTTGCCTGCGGTGAAAACCGTATCATCCTGCCGTCATTTGGCACGTTCACTGGCGGGCTTTACGTTAGCGATATAGCGATTGCGCGAGAGCTGCACGAGCCTGTGCAATATGTCCTGACTGACAACTGCGCGGTCTATCCAATTACGGCTCGCTAGCCTTCAAAATCTGCGGCGTCGGCGAAGGCAAGCGCATAAGCGGGGCGGGCACGGACACGCTGCATATAGGCTTTCAAAGCAGGGTGGCGACATAACCCGTAAGCGCCCGCCCACTGAATATTATGTGCGGTCATAATGTCGGCGGACGTAAAGTGATCGCCGCAAATGTAATCATGCGCCTCAAGCCTTTCGATCAACATCGGCTCCATCTCGTTCTTGATTTTATCTTTGTTGAAATCCGCGAAGTCTTGATTGCGGACTGTCTTGGGCAGCAAGTCTTGATGCAAGCGCGTCTGCCATAATTTCATATCCATCCACGCCGCCCCGAAGATCATCATTTGCAGATAATCCGCCCGCGCCGCGCTTTCGTCAATGCTCGGCGCAAAGCCTTTTTCGCCGTAGTGATCGGCCAGCCAAATCAGCATCGCGCCGCTTTCATACATCACCTGCTGCGATCCGTCGTCATAGGTAATGTCCAGCACAGGCACGCCGTGATTAGGGTTCTTGGCGAGGAAGTCAGGCGTGAATTGTGCCATCTGTCGTAGAGCGACTGTTTCGGTTTCGAAGTCTTCTCCGAGAATTTCGTGGAGGAGCCACTTCACCCGCGCAGACCGCGACATCGGATAGTGATAGAGCTTGATATGTTTGATTTTCATAACACTGTTCTAAGAACGCTCTTGTCGCGCCGCAAGCATCATATGCGAATGTCACACATCCGTTATTTGAATTCCGCACGAAAGCGTCTATTTACCTTGAGAGAATTTAGACTCACCCAGAGAGCAAGGTTTCCCCATGGATGATTATACAGGCGTCGATGCCACCAATGCAGATGTGCGCGATGATGTGCAGGACCGTTATGCAGCCGGGGCCAACGCGGTCGAGGCGGCGCTGTGCTGCCCGATTGATTATGATCCGCAATACCTCAAGATTATTCCGCAGGATGTGTTGGACCGCGACTACGGTTGTGGTGATCCATCTCGTTATGTCCGCGAAGGCGACATTGTGCTGGACCTCGGCTCTGGCGGAGGCAAGATTTGTTTTATCGCTAGCCAAATTGTCGGCCCCGAGGGCAAAGTTATCGGCGTCGATATGACGGATGATATGCTCGACCTTGCGAACGCAAACGCGCCGATCATCGCGGAGCGTGTCGGTTATGCCAATGTTGAATTTAAGCGCGGCCATATCGAAGACTTGAAGCTGGACTTGGATGTCCTGAATGAATGGCTCGCCAAAAACCCCGTTAAAGACGCCGCTGGCATGGAAGCGATGGAGGCGGAAATTCTGCGTCTGAAAAACGAAATGACGATGATTGCGGATAATTCCGTCGATGTCATTGTGTCAAACTGCGTATTAAACCTCGTGAGCGACTCCAAGAAGAAACAGCTTTTTGCCGAGATGTTTCGCGTGTTGAAAGTTGGTGGCCGCGTCGCGGTGTCTGATATTATTTCTGACGAGGATAGCCCCGAAGAACTCAAGAAAGATGCGCGACTATGGTCGGGTTGTATCTCTGGTGCGCTGACGGAAATGGGCTTTATTAAAGCGCTGGAAGAGGCGGGCTTTCACGGTATCCACGTCGATAAATTCGAGGACGAGCCGTGGCAGATCGTCGAAGGTATTGAATACCGGTCTGCGACTTACCTGGCCTATAAAGGGAAGCAGGGTGAGTGCCTCGAAACTAACAAAGCCGTGATCTATAAAGGTCCGTTTTCTCACGTCAAAGACGATGATGGCCATGTGTTTATTCGCGGCGAACGGTCTGCGGTGTGCGAGAAAACATACAACCTTCTGCAACGCGAACCCTACGCCGATATGTTCTACATGGTCGAGCCGAGCGTTCCCGTAACTGAGCGCATTGAGTGGCCTGCGGAAGATTGCGGCGTTCGTCGGCGCGACCCGCAGGAAACGAAAAAGGGCGCGCCCAAGATCACGACTGACCCGAGCCAACGCGAGAGTAGTTGCTGTTAGACGTTAACGCGGTTTAACCCTGTTGGTTTACGCGACATTGGTGTTTTTATCATAGATTTGTCTCTGAACAGGGACGAATAAAACTATGCCAGCACCTCAAGCGAGAGCGACTTTCGGCCGAAAACCGTCACAACTTCCGCACGCACGGCGGACGACTTTTGGTGCGCCGCAGGCCTATCAACCCCAAATGACTGCCACAGCACCCGCCGCCTATCAAAGCAGCACCGCCCCTGCAGCAGTTGCACCCGATCTGGATAATTATTCAGAAATTATCGGCAATGGATTTTCCAGCAATCGCGTCGCGTCCAGTCAGCCTGTAAAGCTCTTGCGGTTTGTGTCTGGCATGATCGACCTGATTTTTCTATCGATCATCGCCATGGTCTTCGTGACGATCCAAGTCAAAAGCGGCAGCGTGACGATGGAGTCGAGTGACGGCAAAGGGACATTCTTTATATGGATGGCACTGTTCGCGTTTTTCTACGGCGTTGTGATGGAAGCCTCTCATTGGCAAGGCACGCTAGGGAAGATCATGACAGGCACGCGAGTGGTGGATATGAACGGTGACCGTCTCGGTTTCGGCCGAGCATTAGGACGTAATTTTGGTAAAATACTGTCAGGTCTTGTGCCGCTTTATATCCCGTATTTGATGGTTTTCTGGACGGAAAAGAGCCAATCGCTTCACGATAAAATGGTTGGCACGCTGGTCTATCGTCGCGGGGACGGGCCGCAAAACGCCTATTCGACATTTGACTAAATCTATGCCGCGCGACACAGAGGGAACTGCTTTTCCATCTGGCGCGTAGGATAGTCATGAAACATCGTAAAAAACTGGCTCTCACCTTGGGCGGAGCAATGGGTCTTATATTCGCAGTTGCCGCTTGCGCACCTGTGACCTTGCTCAATACAATCACGCCGTCCTCAAGCTTTTCCAAAGCGAAGGATGTAAGCTACGGCCCTTTGGAGCGTCAGAAGCTTGATCTTTATAAGGCTGACACGCCTAAGCCCGACGCTCCCATGCTGGTCTTTGTTCACGGGGGCAGTTGGCAAGAGGGATCGAAGGACATCTATAAGTTCCTCGCCGATGGGTTTACAAAAGACGGCTACGACATCGCTGTGCCGAATTACCGTCTCTATCCGCAAACGAAATATCCCGGCATGATCGAAGATACGGCCAAAGCCATTGCTTACGCCGCCGTGCAAAACCCAGACCGTCCTATTGTCGTTATCGGTCACAGCGCGGGGGCTTATAACGCGCTCATGGCCATCATGGACCCGCGCTTTATGGCGGCGGAAAATCTCGCAACATGCGAGCGTGTTGCGGGCGTGATTAGCTTGGCCGCACCCACGGGCGCTTATGAGCTAAAAGATCCCCCTTACCCCACAATTTTCCCAGGCCGTTTCCAAGGCGAGGACGCTCCGCTGGCCCATGCGGATCAACCATTGCCCGCCATGTTCCTAATCAACGGCGCGGATGACACGACCGTTGGACGCAAAAATGCAGAGATGCTGGCGGAGAAAATTGAAGCAAGTGGCGGTAATGCAAAGCTGAAAATTTATGACGGCATGAACCACACCGAGGCTGTCCAATTCCTGTCCCGCCATTTCGACGGGGATTCTTCGCTGAAATCAGATATTGCAAGCTTTATCGATAACTTGCCGAAGACAGGTAATTTCTGTCGCTAAGCCGCGCAGACTTGCAGTGCAGTCACGCGGGCAAATGTATTGGTCAAGACCCGCAATTCTGTCGAAGGGTTCGTGGGTAAGCTGCTCATCAAGCTGCGCTCATTTAACTGAAACGCCCCGGAGCAGGCATCTGAAAAATCCCAATGGCGAAACCCGATACGGAAATCATTAAACTCCCGCGTATCACTTTCGCGCGACACCATGACCTTCACATCTGACATGCGACCATCCGTGCGGTAAAATTCATAGATTGCCGTCACGGCAGTTCGCGGACCTTCGATGACAGTCATAAAGCTACCTTCGCTAAATAGGGTAAGGCCCGTCACGTCATACATCTTGCAAATTTTGACCGCAGTCATGGCATCACCTGCCACAGGTTCTGCCGCACTCTCTCTGCATACGTGTCCGGAAAAGTAAATTTGATAAACCATGGGAACCATTCATTTTTATTATTTATTCAGTCCCACACAATCGCTGACGCATAGCGAGCAAATGTAAAAGAAGCGTTAGAGCTTGGTCCGAATGTCATCATTTATGCAGTTATGTCGCGGACCGCGTTGCTTTGTCTCTTGTGCGCAGGGCAAAGGCGCGGCATAGTTTTCATTCCGAGGGGCACCTATGTGTTTCAGCGGAGCTGAAATTTTTGATCGCTGATCAAAAATAATACAGGTGCCATGAGCGCAAGCAAATGGTCTTACATCAGCTTCACATCATAATGGTTGAGACGCACCCTTATGATCCCGACAGGGGTCCGCAAACTTGATCCCGTTAAGACGGGCGGAAGGACGGATGATGACCCATCGGCAGATAATATCTGCGCGTATTCTTGGCGGAGCCTGTGCTTTGCTGGGCGTGCTAATATTGGCAGCGTGTGAACCTATCGTCGAAACGTCTGACCCTGCAGTGGCGACGACGCAAGCACCACTCGAAGTCTTCCTTGTCCGCCATGCAGAAAAAACAACTGCCAAAGATGATCCTGCTTTGACCGAAGCAGGTGCGGCGCGGGCAGACTTGCTGGCTGACATGCTGATTGATGCCAAGATCACCCGCATCCACAGCAGCGATTACACCCGCACCCGCGATACGGCTGCCCCGCTGGCTGATCGTCTTGGCTTAGAGATTGAAATTTACGACCCATCCGACTTGCCAGCTATGTCGGCGAAGCTGCAAGCGGCGGGAGGGCGCCACCTCGTGGTCGGGCATAGTAATACAACGGGCGAGCTAACCGAACTCCTCGGCGGGGAGGGCGGCGACCCGATTGTCGAGGCGTATGAATATGATCGCCTTTATCTGGTGACGACCGCTGCGGACGGCAGCACGACCAGCGCGTTGTTGCGGTTTGGGGAGAGCGGGCGGTGAGCCATACTTATTCTATCCAAGGCGCTGATATGTCGACCCGACAAGAGGGCGAGGTCAGTTCGGCCCGCCAACTCATTAATATTTTCGAATCTTATAATTGGGCTAAGGAAGCAGCAGAGCAAGCTCGCCTTGAAACCGCAGGTTTGGACAGCTGCCCCGCCGGCATGAGCATCGTTCGAGAGCCTTTCGTATTCTTACATCTATGCCCGTCGCCCGACGGAACTGTTGCAACTCATTGTATTCATACTCAGCCAACGAAGATTTTTTTGGATTATTCAATTCTACTAAGACGACCGACCTAGAAGTGGAAAAGCTCAGTTGGTCAACCGCCATTACAGCAATCTCACGATTTTTATCTGCTGATGAAGCTTGGCTTCTACGAAACATCAAAAAGGACTAATCCCATGAACAAGCCCATTGACCAAAGTGAATTTCAGACCCCCGTAGTGACGCAAGGCGGCCTACCGAATTCGTCCAAAGTTTACACGGCGCCTGACGCGGACCCGAGCCTCCGCGTGCCGCACCGCTTGGTGCATTTGCACGACAGCGCGAATGAACCTGATGTGCCTGTCTACGATACCTCTGGTCCATATTCAGATGATAAGGTGAAGATTGATGTGGAAAAAGGCCTCGCGCGCCCGCGCACGGATTGGGTACTAGAGCGCGGCGGCGTCGAATTCTATAAAGGCCGCGATGTCAAACCCGAAGACAATGGCGGTGCCAAAGGTCGCCACTTGGCGCGAGAATTCCCGATCAAAAACAAGCCATTACGCGGGAAAGCTGGAGAGCTTGTGACCCAGTATGAATTCGCCAAAGCGGGCATCATCACCAAGGAAATGATCTATATTGCCGAACGTGAAAATCTCGGCCGCAAGCAAATGGTCAAGGGCGCAGAGGCCCGCGTCGCGGCGGGCGAGAGCTTTGGCGCGTCCATCCCCGCCTTCGTCACGCCAGAATTCGTGCGCGCAGAAATCGCTGCAGGTCGCGCCGTTGTCCCCGCTAATATCAACCACCCCGAGCTAGAGCCGCAGATCATTGGCCGAAACTTCCTCGTCAAAATCAATGCCAATATCGGTAACTCCGCCGTCGCGTCTTCCGTTGAGGAAGAGGTCGACAAAATGGTCTGGGCGACCCGTTGGGGCGCGGATAACGTCATGGACCTCTCGACAGGCCGCAACATCCACAACACCCGCGAATGGATCATCCGCAATGCGCCCGTGCCGATCGGGACTGTGCCGATCTACCAAGCGCTGGAAAAAGTGAACGGCGTCGCCGAAGACCTGACATGGGAGATTTACCGCGATACCCTGATCGAGCAGTGCGAGCAGGGGGTGGATTATTTCACCATCCATGCGGGCGTGCGCCTCGCCTATATCCACCTGACGGCCAACCGTGTGTGCGGCATTGTTAGCCGCGGTGGCTCGATCATGGCGAAGTGGATGCTCGCGCGTCATGAGGAGAGCTTTCTCTACACGCATTTCGAGGATATTTGCGACATCATGCGGGCCTATGACGTGACGTTCTCCCTCGGTGACGGCCTACGCCCCGGCGCGGTGGCCGACGCCAATGACCGCGCGCAATTTGCCGAGCTAGAGACTCTCGGCGAGCTGACCAAAATCGCTTGGGCCAAGGGCTGCCAAGTCATGATCGAAGGGCCAGGTCATGTGCCGATGAACAAGATCAAAGTGAACATGGATAAGCAGCTAAAGGAATGTCACGAAGCGCCGTTTTACACGCTCGGCCCGCTGACAACGGATATTGCGCCCGGCTATGACCACATCACAAGCGGGATTGGTGCGGCGATGATCGGCTGGTTCGGGACGTCCATGCTTTGCTACGTGACGCCGAAGGAGCATTTGGGCTTGCCCGACCGCGACGATGTGAAAGTCGGCGTGATCACCTATAAACTCGCGGCTCACGCGGCAGACCTCGCCAAGGGGCATCCCGCCGCGCAAATCCGCGATGACGCGCTATCTCGCGCACGGTTCGAGTTCCGTTGGGAAGACCAGTTCAACCTCTCCCTCGACCCCGAAACGGCCAAAGACTATCACGACCAAACCCTGCCCAAAGACGCGCATAAAGTAGCACATTTCTGCTCCATGTGCGGCCCCAAATTCTGTTCCATGGAGATCACCCGCGAAGTCCGGGAATATGCGGACGGCTTGAGTGCGAATGAGAAAGCGGCGCTTTATCCTGTTGAGGCTCAAGAGGGGATGGATGAGATGTCAGAGAAGTTTAAGGACTTGGGCGGGCAGATATATTTGAAGGCTGGGGAGTAGGACATAACTTCCCGTGCGAATTTCAATCCCCGATCATCCTGATGCTGAGGAATTGAGACTTCATTTCTAAAGCCTTCGTGGAAGCGCCGTTTCATCTTTTGCTGAGGCAGAATTTGCTATGGGTGATCTTTTGAGTGCGATGGAAAGGTCTGGTCGGTTTGAAGGGACAAAGTTTAGTTTTCTGGTAGGAAAGAAGCTGGCTGCATTTAAACAAGCGTGCCTTGAAAATGCTGGTGACAATAAAATTATTGAAAGAATTGAGTGGGCTACTGCTAGTTTTGAAGCCGCTATTGATGACCGAAACGCACTTGCTCATGGGGCGGCAGAATTGTTTCCAGATAGGCGTGTTGTAGAGGTCTTAAAATTTTCACCTTCAAATAAAGATAAGCACTCAATCCAAAAGTTCACCTACAATTTGGATAATATGGAACATCGTATTCGCGAGTTTGATAATATATGTCGAAACATCATTGGGCTTAGCTGGGCCTTAGCGGGAGTGCTAGCACTGACTAATCAACTTAAGCCAGGGTGGTCGATTGAAATAGAAGAGAACCTTTAATTTCTTTTGGAGTCTTCGGCTAACTTTTTCAGAAAACTTTTTAGTCTATCCCCGTTTCCAATCACGCATTTCCCTTAACTTTCTCCAAAACAACCAGCCTCATCCACGCCCCCAATCCCAATGATACAAAACTCTCGTTCTTCTCAAAATTGGACAGGTAAGACGTCACTTGCTGCTTGAGGGGACGGTGCGGAGAAGCGAACTGGGTTTGACGACCTTCATTCGTGTACCTTTTCCCGCGGAGCCTGTTGAGATTGCTTTTATGCCGCGTAGCGGCCCGCAGAGGTTGTCTCATACCAAAAGTAGGCCGCCGGATCACAAAGCGCCGCCGCGGGATTGTATCTGCGAGAAACATTTTTATTCTTCGGTGTCCGTCGTGGATGTCGATCCTGCGGACTGTCCTATATGCCCCGTTCCTAGACGGAGGCGGTATGCCCGTATGCGTTTTTATGATAATAAGCTATTCGCTTGGCGGCGTATTGGCCAATCGATGCCCAGCAACGATTACCACAATAAACCCTTGCTTTCCCGCCCGACAACGCCCACATGTCCTTTATCGATTTAAGGCCGAACAATCTGGCTTACTGACCTCTGTGTTTCCCTGTCCAAAAGGGGCCAGCGCGGCGGTGACTATGTATTTTACTCTTCCCGACATCGACTAACGCACGCGGCGCCACTCTGGGGCCTCGGCATTTTATGACGTGAAAGGAAATACCCATGTCAGATATGAAAACAGGTATTGTTAAATTCTTCAATTCCTCAAAAGGCTTCGGCTTTATTCAGCCAGAAAGCGGCGACGACGTGTTTGTGCATGTCACAGCTCTGCAACGCGCTGGCATTGATGGTCTGCAAGAAGGCGACAAAGTTATGTTTGATACTGCGATTGATGAGCGCTCCGGCAAATCATCTGTTGATCAGATCAAAATGGCCTAAGCCAAACCGCTTTTGAGGGCTGATCTGATCAGCGCTTGCTAAGCTTAAAACCGCGCCGCGTCTGTTATGGACGTTGGCGCGTTTTTTATGGGCGAGGGCGCGTTAACTATGCTTGGGAAGGGTTTATCAACGCCGTCCCCGTAGGCTAGGCGTATGTCCATATCCCAACTGATTTACACCTCCACTTGCACATCGGCGATGACACCAGAGAAATCTTTCCAACTGTCGGAGAAAAGTATCAAAGTCTGTCAGGAGTTAGGGCTGACGGGGCGCGTATTTGCCAATGATACACAGGCGCTTGCCATAACAGAAGGGCCGACAGACATTGTGCGTCGCTACTACGAGGCTGTGGGGTCAGACGATTTGGTCGAGTCCATATTGCTCCACACAGACCGCATTATTCCTGCACGAGAATTCAAAGATTACTCGGTCTGGCTAAACATCACGACGCCGATCCCGTTCGTAGATAACGTCTATCATCTGTCAGAGGACAGCCTAAGACGGGCGCTGCCACAGAACATTTCCGCGCGGCTTCGTATCATGATCGAGGCGTATTTAAAGCCCGACTTGTTGGTGGCGTAGGCCGGATTTTTAATAACTTTGCGGCGGGGTTCTATGGTCGCACGGTGAAAACTACCCTTGCTATTCAAGTTCAGCCACGCCATATGCCTCCTATCGATTACAGCCAGACAATCCGGCTCACGCTTGCGGCGCGCACATCTCACGCCTGACAGACTGCAGAATTTTTTACTGTCTTCGAATACCCCCGCGGCCCCCATGTTGGGAGCTGCACAAATTGACAGAAGGAAATTCTATGTCAGACGAAATGAAGGCCGGCACGGTCAAATTCTTTAACACAACAAAAGGCTTCGGTTTTATCGCAGCTGAAGACGGATCTGGCGACGTGTTCGTCCATATCACAGCTTTGCAAAAAGCGGGTCTGGCTGGCTTGAACGAAGGCGACAAAGTCGAGTTCAACACAGCGATCAATGAGCGCACGGGTCGTGCCGCTGTTGAAAACATCAATATGGCCTAAGCCCTCGCGGCTAACCTCATTTCCTACCGCGGTCCACGCTGCGGGAACGGAATGGATCGGCGTGCATCTTTAGGGGTGTGCGCCTTTTTCTTTTTGTGCATAGTGGTCGCTATAAAAGGGGAGAACACTATGTCAGCTATTGGTTTTTTACATCCAGTGTTAGCACTCATTATCTGGACGCTACTTATATGGATTTTGATGTATGCGCGCCGAATTCCGGCGATGCAAAAGGCAAAGATCGCGCCAGATACGGCGAAGTCGCCAGACGGGGCTTGGAAGTCGCAACTGCCGCAAAATGTGCAAGCGGCGGCGCATAACTACAATCACCTGATGGAACAGCCGACGATTTTCTATGCGCTAATGTTCTATTTCTACTTGACGGAACAGACGGGCCGGTGGGTGTTTTATCTCGGCTGTGCCTATGTCGTGCTGCGGGTGCTGCACAGCCTTGTGCAAGTCAGTTCGGGCGCTGTTATGCTAAGATTTGGGATTTTTACGCTTTCGACTCTTTGTCTGATCGGTATGATTGTGATGGCGTTGATCTAGACCATCTTTGGGTTCAAGGCGTCCCACACAGCCGATAGCGCGATAAAGTCTGCGCTCTCGTCTGGATCGCGGTCATTGTTCAAGTCTGCGGGGCTGTTGCGCGTAATAATGATGCCGAGCGGTTCCTGCGTCTTGGCATCGACGACGGGACCGCCGCTCATACCTGTCACGACTGGCTCATCAGGTTCGAAGATATGTGCTATCCAAGTGCCTGCGCCGCGTTCGAAATAGACGCGCCCTGTTCGGCGCTCCATCGTGCGGGAGCCAGCGGGGAAGCCGTAGAGGATGACATCTCGGCCAATGACAGGTGCGCTCGACCGTTGGTCAGGGAGGCGGCAACCTGCGAGGGCGGCGTCCAACCCATCGGGCCAACTTGTTGTTTCGCCAACGACAAAATCTGGGAGGTGGTCATTGGCTTCTGTGACGCAATGTCCCGCACTGACCCAGCCTCCCCAATGCGTGAACCACGTCGTGTAGCACTGAAACCCTTGCGTATTGTGAAAGTAGCGCCGCACTTTCAGCTCCATCGAATTATCCGATGTGGCAGGGTGAACCTTCGGTGCCTGTGGAATGATGGGCGGCTGCGACGCGCGAACGATGCTGTGTTTTTTGCGACGACGGAAGATGTTGAAAATAGACATGAGAGCGTATTGCGATGGACGCGCTTTCCACGCAAGGGATTGTTGTGCTAGTCGGGCCTATGTTGAGATTTTCTATAATTCTGGCGGCGGGTCTCTTATGTCTTAGCAGTTGTGCAACCCCTGCGGATGCAGTGGATTATTGCGCAAACGCGCCAGAGGGTGATCTGTGTTCATATGATGCGACACGCGATGCGAAGTCTGATGTTGCGGCGGCGCAAGCCACGGCACGCGCGCGAGGTCAAAAGACGATCATCGCTATGGGCGCGAATTGGTGCCATGATAGTCGCGCACTGGCAGGTCATCTGGATCGTCCGCGCTTCCAGACGTTGATCAATGACAACTATCAACTCGTTTTTGTCGATGTGGGGCAGAAGAACCAGAACTTAGACGTCGCGCGTAGCTTCGGCTTGGACGCTATTGTGGGCACGCCAACGGTCATTATTACTGATAGTGACGGTGAGGTGTTAAACCTTGATACAGCGCCGACATGGCGAAATGCCGCCAGCCGTAGCGAAGCAGATATTTACAATTACTTCGAGCGCTTCGCGACGGAGTAGCTATAAGAGAGGGGCGCAATTATGTTCATGGGGCATTACGGACCAGCGGTTTGGGACACGCAACGCGGACACGGTGTCCCGATAGTGGCGCTCTGGCAGGGCTTCTTGGCTGTCCAAGCGATTGATATTGTTTTCTCTGTACTGGCGATTTTCGGCTTAGAGGGGCAGGGCACGATGGTAGGCGGCGCGCCTGTATTCCATATCCCGTATTCACATAGCTTAGTAACGTCGCTCCTAATTGCAGCAATCTGCGGGCTAGGGTTCAAGCTGCTTAAACCTAGCGCGGGGTGGCGCGGATTTTGGATTATCGCAGCGCTCGTCTTTTCGCATTGGGTGTTGGACTTCATTGTCCATCGGCCTGATCTTCTGCTTTATCCGGGTAGCGATGTGGCGCTCGGCCTCAGTTTTTGGGACTATCCCTTGCTCGCATTTGCGCTGGAAATGGGACTGCTGCTAGCGGGGTTCTGGTTTTGGAAGCGCGTAACCATTGCGCGGTCTATGCGCTATACGGTGGCGCTATGGGTGTTGTTTGGTTTCATGGGAGCCTTGCAATTTGCCGTCATCGTCTGGCCAGGATTGCAAGTGCAGGCGGGGACGTTCGATCCATCGACGCAGCCAGAGGGCGTGGGACTTGGCTTATCCGCTTTGTTTGCTTTCGGATTGCTGACCGCGATTGTCGCATGGATCGAGCGGGGCAGACCGTCCCGCTTTGCTCCGCGCAAGGCCTAGTCCTCCCTAATTTTCCCTGGCAAGTTCTCCACATCCTTCGGCGTTTTACTGAGTTTGAGGCGAAGCCCGCGACCTGTTGTGATGGCATCAGGGCCGAAGCGCGCGCGGGCTTTGTCTGATGCACGTTCGGCGATACCGCGCTTAGCAGATTTTGGGTCGAGCAAGTCCGCGCTATCACCAACAGGGGCTTCCAATCCTGAAATGCCTGCGCCAATCAAGCGATACGCCATGCCTTGTGCCTCGCTTTCCAGTAAGGGTTCAAGGGCGTGGAAGATCGTATCGGCGAGTTGGACGGGCTGCGCCAGTGTCCGCCGCCGCGTGATCGATTTGAAATTCTTGTCCTTGAGCTTTAGCGTGACAACCCGCCCGGCAATGTCTTTCGCCTTGGACCGATCTGCAGTCTTCAGGCAGACTTGCCAAAGCTTATCTTTCAAGGTTTCAAGATCGGAAATATCGGCGTTGAACGTGGTTTCTGCGGAAACGGATTTGCGTTCGCTGGTCGGATTGACGCGGCGATGATCTTCGGCGCGCGCTAGCCGTGCCAGATGCAGGCCATGATCGCCAAAGCGCCTCGCCATATCTTTGTCCGATACCTTACGCACGTCTGATATTGTGCGCAGGCCTTGTTTCTGCAGCTTTGCCGCAAAGCTTTGCCCGATACCGTAGATAAAGCCAACTGGCTTATCCGCTAAAAACTCCAGCGCATCTGCACGGTCCAGCACTGCAAAGCCGTGGGGCTTATCGAGATCGCTGGCGGTCTTGGCGAGGAATTTATTGTAAGACAACCCGACCGAGACCGTTACGCCAACATCGTCCAATATACGCTTCTGCAGACCGATTAGGGATTGCGCAGGGGTCATGCCGTGCAATCGCTCTGTCCCAGTCAGGTCCAAGAACGCTTCATCGATTGACAGCGGTTCGACCAGCGGCGTCAGGGCTTTCATATGCTCGCGGATACGCCCCCCTTCATAAGCGTATTTATCCATGCTGCCTTTGACGACAACCGCATCAGGACAGAGCTTGAGCGCCTTGAACATCGGCATAGCGCTCCGCACCCCATAAATGCGGGCGTGGTAACAGGCGGCCGATACCACGCCTCTGCGTCCACCGCCGACGACAACAGGCTTGTCACGAATCGCTGGATTGTCGCGTTTCTCAATCGAGCAATAAAAAGCATCGCAATCAACATGGGCAATCGACAGCTCACCCAGTTCAGGATGGGACAGTATCCGAGTAGAGCCGCACCTCGCGCAGGCGGACGCAGTTGCAGGGGCCAAAATCCCCATATTATTGCCGCAATCACGGCATAAACACGACGTTGAAAGGGCTACCAACGGATTCACACTTCCTTATATTGTTCCTGTTATGTTCTGATTGTATCTATAGAAGATGGTTAACCCATTGTATATGACGAACACACGGATGATTAATGATATTCTGTCATAGAGTGGACATCAAAACAAGAAAGTGGCCGGAGCGTCACGTCAGCGTTGGTGAATTGGGAATATGCTAAAAATCATGCCGAAAAAAGTCCTCATTGTTGAAGATAACGAGTTGAACATGAAATTGTTCGCTGACCTGCTTGACGCGCATGGCTATGAAACGCGCCAGACGCGAGAGGGGTTGAAAGCCATCTCTATCGCGCGCGCCTTTAAGCCTGATCTCATTCTCATGGATATTCAGCTGCCAGAAGTTTCTGGACTTGAAGTCACAAAATGGCTCAAGGACGATAAAGCGCTCGCGGGTATTCCCGTTGTCGCTGTCACGGCCTTTGCCATGAAAGGCGATGAGAAACGTATCCGCGACGGCGGGTGTGAGGCCTATATCGCCAAGCCGATTACTGTGTCGTCCTTCTTGGCGACTGTGAGAAAATTCGTCGAAATCGCGTAGAGAGGTCACGCCGTGTCCGCCCGCATCCTCGTTGTTGATGATCTCGCGCCTAATCTGCATTTATTGCAGGTCAAGCTGCAAGCCGAGTATTACGACGTCTTGACCGCACGGTCGGGCCACGAAGCGTTAGAAATTGCGAGTAAGGAACGTCTCGACCTGATCTTGATGGATGCGATGATGCCCGGCATTAACGGCTTCGAGGCTTGTCAGCGGATCAAAAACAATCCTGATACATGGCATGTGCCCGTTGTAATGGTGACTGCGCTTGAGGAAACAAAAGACCGAATTCGCGGGCTAGAAGCCGGCGCGGATGATTTTATCACCAAGCCGATTGATGATTTTAACCTGATGGCGCGGGTGCGCTCGCTATTGCGTCTGAAAATGACAACCGATCAGCTGCTGAGTCATACGGGTCATACAGCTTCCAATTCACGAACTTTGCTAGAGCAGATCGAGAGCCGACCTGGGCGTATTCTTCTCATTGAGGATCACGAGAAACACGCCAAGAAAATGATGAACCCTCTGGAAGACAAGCACAAAGTGTTGGTCGAAGGCGACCCTGTGAAAGCACTTCGCCTTGCCAAGACGGGCATGGATTTGATTATCGTGTCGCTTGTATCAAGCGGGTTTGACGGATTGCGTGTTTGCGCGAGCTTACGCTTCTCTGAGAAGACACGTGATATTCCGATCCTCGTTGTGGGCGATCCTGATGACGAAACGCGTTTTGTGCGCGCTTACGATATTGGCATTAACGACACGCTGATGCGCCCGATCGAAATTCAGGAGTTAAAGGCGCGGGTGACAACACTGATGCGGCGGAAATTCTACGCTGACAGCCTGCGCGATAACTTTAACGAAAACCTCGAAATGGTGGTCGCTGATAGTCTGACAGGCCTCGGAAATCGTCGCTATTTTGATCGCGCGATTGAGCCTTTGCTGGACGAATTGGACACGCGCGACACGCCGTTTTCGATCATGGTCTTTGACATTGATCACTTCAAACGGGTCAACGATATCTTGGGGCACCCAATGGGCGATGTGATCTTGAAAGAAGTCGCCGCACGGTTGGTCTCCAACATGCGGGCTGTCGACATTGTCTCGCGTTACGGCGGCGAGGAATTTATGATCGCTATGCCCAATACCGAGGAAGCCGATGCGCTCAAGGCCGCTGACCGCGTGCGAGGGCTCATCGCGGGCTCCCCCATCTACGTTGATGGCCAGTCCCTGATCATCACGACCAGCGCAGGCGTCGCCCAAGTCCAACCAGGCGAGAACCTCCGCGATGTTTTTAAACGCGCCGACGATGCCCTCTACCGCGCCAAACAAGCCGGCCGCAACAAAGTCCTTCCAGCCAGCGCAAACCGCAAAGCGGCTTAGAGGGATCGTTCAGAGCGTAGGCGGGTTCTAGAGCCGCTATTCCAGAGAGTAGACATAAAAAAAGCCGCTCCGTGATTATCACGAAACGGCTTTTGAAAGTCTGGAGGCTGATCTACTTGATCTTGCCTTCTTTGAACTCGACGTGCTTACGCGCGACGGGATCATATTTCTTTTTGACCATTTTCTCAGTCATTGTGCGGGAGTTCTTTTTGGTCACGTAGAAGTAACCAGTGCCTGCTGTCGAGTTGAGGCGGATTTTAATAGTTGTTGGCTTCGCCATGGCTCAGGCCCTTTTTTAGTTGAATTCGAAGCGCGCGATTAGGCCATGACGGCCCCGCTGTCAACACGCCTATTCAGGAAAGCGCGTCATTTGAAACTCGCCGTGAAGGGCGCGGGAGTAGAAGATGTCATTGGGAAGACGGTCTGCGGCTAAGAAGTCCTCTAACACACGGATCATCATGGTTGTGGCGCGTTGTAATTCCAATTCTCGCTTGATCTGGCCCAGTGTGAACCAGCCGACATTGAGCAACTCATGACTATCCGTGATTGTGGGTGGCGGGACATTGCCCAGATGCTTGATGAAAAACCACGCGTCGAATCGCTTGTGGCGATGGGGCGGTGTTACCGCGCGGCCAAAGACTTCGACGCCAGTGAGGTCTGGCAAGATGCCTTTATTGCGGAACGCATCGTAAGACGCATGGTTGATATTGCGAGATTGCGGGGCAGCTCGACCTAGTAGAAGTCCCGTCTCTTCCCACGTTTCTCGGATCGCGGCGAGGACAATCGCGCGAGATTTACGCGGGGAATTTGCGGCCTCTAAGATACGTTCCGTGCGCGCCGATAAATCGCCTATAAAGGGGGCGTAGCTATCCGCGCGGTCCACGCGACCACCTGGGAAAACATAAACGCTCGGCATGAAGTCGTGCTTGCTCGATCTCTGCCCCATCAGGATTTTCGGATTATCTTTAGGGCCGCAAGTCAGGACTATTGTTGAGGCGATTTTTGGACGGGGGGCATGGGAGAGTTCTTTGCGCTTTGCCCGCTCTTGATCCGTGATTTTCATTTTCCCGACAAGGACTGGACCGCTATCCCGGATCGGGTCTTTGGAGTTGGGCCGCATTAGGACTTGCGCTTGCGCTTATGCTTCGCGCCTTTGGATTTGTGACGGCCTGGTCCCCCGCTGCGAGAGCTTCGGCCTTTGGGGGGCTTACCCGCTTCGGGCTTTGACACCATTTCGAAAATAAGGCCGCCCGTGACTGGCGTCGCCTCAAGTAGCTTGACTTTGACCAAGCGCCCAAAGCGGTAAGTGTCACCACTTTCCACACCAATAAGAGATTTGGTTTTTTCGTCGAACGCAAAATATTCACGCCCAAGAGAGCGGGCAGGGATGAGGCCGTCAGCCCCCGTTTCGGTTAGAGTAATAAATAGGCCGAATTTTGTCGTGCCCGTGATCCGCGCGTCAAATTCTGCGCCCACTTTTTTCTCAAGGAAGGCTGCGACGTAGCGGTCGGTGGCATCGCGTTCCGCCGTCATCGCGCGGCGCTCGGTGGAAGAGATATGCTCTGCCGTCTCTTTGAGGGGGGATAATTCTTCCTTCGTCGTGCCGTCCTCGCCTAAGTCAAAGAGGGCAATCAAGGCGCGATGAACGATCAGGTCCGCATAGCGACGAATGGGCGACGTAAAATGCGCATAATGCGTTAGGTTCAACCCGAAATGCCCGCCTTTGCCAGCTGAATAAACGGCTTGGCTCTGACTGCGCAGGACCGCCATGCCCACGGTTTCTTCGAGGTCTTTGACCTTTGCCTGCTCTAGCAATTTATTGAACCGCGCTGGGGTTGCCCGTTCACCAAGCGAGAATTTCAGATCAAGCGCGGGTAGGAAATCTGTCAGGCCTTGCAGTTTCATCCGATCGGGCGGCTCGTGCAAGCGGACAATAGATTGCACATTCTTAGCATCCAGCGCTTCGGCCGCCGCCACATTGGCTTGGACCATAAATTCTTCGATCAGCTTGTGCGCGTCAAAGCGCTCGCGGATCGTGATAGAGGTGACTTCGCCTTTGTCGTTCACATTGACGCGACGCTCTGGCAGCTCAATCGCAAGTGGCTCACGGTTTGATCGGGCTTTTTTAAGGGCCATATAGGCGCCGTAGACATTTTGGAGAATATCAATCACGGGCTCTGCCTCTGGCCCGGGTTTACCGTCAAATCCCGCTTGCGCTTGAGCGTAAGTGAGGCGCGCGTGAGAGCGCATGATGCCGCGCTTGAAGCTGTGCTTACGTTTTACGCCGTGCTTATCATAGACCATGCGCACAGCCATGCAGGCGCGGTCTTCATGCGGGCGAAGAGAACAGAGATCAGATGATAGCTCGTGTGGTAGCATCGGTTCCACGCGGTCAGGCAGATACACGGAATTACCCTTCTCGCGCGCCGCTTTATCAAGTTCAGACCCCGGTGTCACGAAAGCAGCGACGTCTGCAATGGCAACCCAGCAAATCCAGCCGCCTTGGTTCTTTGGATTGTCGTCGGGACGAGCAAATATTGCGTCGTCAAAATCTTTGGCGTCAACAGGATCAATCGTGATCAGCGGCAGCTTGCGCAGGTCTTCACGCGGGCCACCAATTTCAGGAAGTGTAAGCGCTTTCGCTTCCGCGATCACTTCGTCTGAGAAACCTAAGGGGATTTCATTTTCATAGAGCGAGATCAGCGATGCGGATTTACCGCCCACTGCGCTCCCCACAGTCTCGACAATATCGGCAAGGCGGTCATCGCCTTTATTCTTGCGGGTCGAGCGAAAGAAAACGAGGTCGCCTTCTTCGGATGTAGCGGGCACTTTAACAGGCTTATAGTCGTGGCGCGCTTTCTTGGACACGGGCTGGATACGCCAACCGCGTCCGCCTTTGTAAAGGACGCCAAGATGTTTGGACGGCCCTTCGCCGAGGACTTTCATGACAGTTGCAATCAACTGCCCATCTTCGCGTTGTTTGATGCGGCATAGGGCGCGTGACCCGACTGTTAGCGAGGCTTGGTCTTGGCTTTTGCCCCGACCTTTGCCTTTGGAAGCCGTGCTGCCTTCGCGCATTAGCAAGCGGGGCGGGGCGCCGTCGCCTTTGAAAGTTTCGGGCGTGCCGAACAAATCACCGTCATCATTTTCCGTGACCTGAATGACCATCACGCCGGGTAGAGCGTCCGCCTCGCGATATGTTTTATTCTTAGATTTGATGATCAGGCCGTCGCCTTCTAACTCCCGCAACAGGCCGCGCAGCTCTCGCCGCGCTTCGCCTTTGACTCCAAGAGTGCGGGCTAAGCCTTTGTTATCAAAACGGTCTGGCTGGCCGCGAACGGCTTTCAATATGTCGTCGCGGGTAAGTGTCATATAGTTATAACGCTAAGCCTCTGCCGTTGGTTTCTTTTTTGCCGCAGTTTTTTTCGCGGCAGGCTTTTTCTTCGTAACCGTTTTTTTCTTCGCCGCTGTTTTCTTTTTCGCAGCGGGTTTTTTCTTTGGCGATTTCGCTTCTTTTTCGGCGATGTATTCTAATGCCATATCGATATTCACATCTTTAGGGTCTTGGCCTTTGGGGATGGTCGCATTGATCTTTTCGTATTTGACGTAAGCGCCGTAGCGGCCTTCCATGATCGCGATGGGTTTCTCTGTTGTCGGATGTTTGCCGAGATCTTTGAGGACCGTGCCGCCGCGACCCCGCCCGGGATTGGCGCGCTTATCTGCAATTCGAGATACGGCTTCGTTCATACCGAGTGTGAACATTTCCTCTGGATCTTTGAGGCTGACATAGGTCGTGTTGTGTTTGATATAGGGGCCGAACCGTCCGAGCGCCGCCGCGATCTGGTTGCCATCCTCGGGATGGGAGCCGATTTTGCGAGGCAGGTTGATCAAGCGCAGACCTTTTTCGAGATCCATCGTGTGATAGTCCCAAGTCTTTGGCAGGCTGGTGCGCTTAGGCTTTTTCTCAGTTTCCATCTCGACATAGGGGCCAAAGCGGCCTGTCTTGAGGACAATGTCTTTGCCAGTTTCGGGATGTTCGCCGAGGATTTTGTCTTCAGCCTGCGCGTCCATGCTTTCATCGCCCCCGAAAGGCCGTGTGAATTTGCACTCTGGATAGTTTGAGCAGCCGACAAAGGCGCCGTATTTACCGAGCTTGAGCGAGAGTTGTCCGTCTTCGCAACTCGTGCATTTGCGTGGGTCAGAGCCGTCTTCTTTGTCGGGAAACACAAGCGGACGCAGGGCATCATTGAGCGCGTCCAGCACGTGAGTCACGCGCAAGTCTTTGGTTTCATCGATACTCGCTGAAAACTCTTTCCAGAAATTCTCAAGCAAAGTGAGGTAGTCCAAATCGCCAGCTGAGACTTTATCGAGGCGTTCTTCCAGATCGGCGGTGTAATTATACTCCACATACTTCCCGAAGAAATTCTCCAAGAAAGCTGTCAGGAGGCGGCCCTTGTCGACGGGCGTAAAGCGGCGCTTGTCTAGCGTAACATAGCCGCGATCCTGCAAGACCTTGAGGATCGACGCGTAAGTTGATGGGCGGCCAATGCCCAATTCTTCCATGCGCTTGACAAGGCTGGCTTCGGAATAACGTGGTGGGGGCTGTGTGAAATGCTGTTCAATCGCGACGTCATCCGCCGTCACTTTGTCGCCTTTGACGACGGGGGCCAGTGTGGCGTTATCATCGTCGTCTTCAGCATTGGCAGGCGCAGTTTCCTCGTAAAGCTTGAGGAAACCGTCAAAGCGCACGACTTGTCCCGTGGCGCGGAGGCCGACTGTGTTGGCATCATCCGTCATTTCAATCGTTGTCCGTTCCAACTTGGCAGATTCCATTTGGGAGGCCATGGCGCGCTTCCAGATCAAGTCGTAGAGCTTCTTCATATCGCCAGAGATTTTTAGGCTATCAGGCGTACGGGCAAAACTTGTCGGGCGGATCGCCTCATGGGCCTCTTGTGCGTTTTTAGCCTTGGATTTGTATTCGCGGTGTTGTCCTGGCAGGTATTTATCGCCAAATTCATTGCCAATCGTCGCGCGACAATCACTGATCGCTTCGCCGACCATAGAGATACCGTCCGTTCGCATATAGGTGATCAGGCCTGTCGTTTCGCCGCCAATATCGACGCCTTCATAAAGCTGCTGCGCGGTGCGCATTGTCTGCGTTGCGGAGAAGCCGAGTTTGCGGCTGGCTTCTTGCTGCAGGGTCGATGTCATAAACGGCGCTTGCGGATTGCGGGTGAGGGGTTTGGCCTCGACAGAGACGACAGAGAGTGTTGCTGCGTTGACAGCGGCTTCTGCGGCTTTCGCATCGGCCTCATTCGCCAGTGAGAATTTATCGAGCTTTTCGCCCTGAAGGGAAACTAAGCGCGCAGGGAAGTTGCTGCCCTTCGGATTAGCGATCGACGCGCCGAGTGACCAATATTCGCGGTTCTCGAACTTCTCGATTTCTGTCTCGCGCTCACAAATCAGGCGAAGCGCGACAGACTGCACACGACCCGCAGACCGCGCACCCGGCAGCTTGCGCCACAAAACAGGCGAGAGCGTAAAGCCCACGAGATAGTCCAGCGCACGGCGGGCCAAATAGGCATCGACCAATTCTTGATCGAGTTGGCGCGGCTTTGCGATCGCTTCCGTGACAGATTTTTTCGTGATCGCGTTAAAAACAACGCGTTCGACAGGCATGTCTTTGAACGCTTTTTTCTTTGAAAGGACTTCGAGTAAGTGCCAAGAAATTGCTTCCCCTTCACGATCCGGGTCGGTCGCGAGAATAAGTTTGTCGGCTTTTTCGAGCGCGTTTTCGATGTCTTTGATACGTTTTTTTGATTGCGTATCAACGCTCCAACTCATCGCAAATTTGTTGTCTGGATCAACAGAGCCGTTCTTAGATGGTAAGTCACGCACATGACCAAAGCTAGCTAAGACCTTGTAATCTTTGCCTAAATATTTTTCGATGGTTTTAGCTTTAGCCGGTGATTCGACGATAACGAGATTCATAATAGGGGCCATTCGGGCGAGTAAAATAAGACGGAATTGCTCCGTTCATTCGGGCGCTCATTTGGGGCAGCGCCTCTGGCTTGTCAACATGACTTGTTAAATAGGGCTGTGTTTGGGTGACTGCGCTTATATAAGTTGCATGTGAATTTCCTAATGATGCAACCAAATCATTGACAGGCGAGTTTTATATTATAACTACTATAAGTAGAGTTTGGGAGATGACACATAAGGCTGGTAACAAATGACCGCACTGCAAATCCAAAACTCACAGAGTAAATCTCAGCAAGACATAGAAGAGTATGTCCTCGATTTTCTAGAACAAATGGCGCGCTTATCGACGAGTGCAGGTTTGATTGAACTCGCGACTGACATAGACATTGTGAGACAGGCGCAGCTCGCGCGGGCGGCTTAGACGCTCGGGTTGAGGGCGACGCGCCCATCTGGTTCGACCAGGACGTCGCCGTTTAAATCCATTTCCAACAGTGCTGCATTGACGATGGCCGCGGGATAACCACTCGCGCGGATAATATCGTCGCGCGGGGTCGGAGTTGTGGAAAGCAAGTTACGCACGATTTCTGCGGCGCGGGATATGTCTGCCTCAGCCGCTTCGAAATCAAATTCTGGCGCGGCATAGCTGTCATCGCTTTCCATCACGATAGAGGGGCGTAGGTCACGCAAAATTCGGATCACGTCTTCTGCGGTCTCGATCAGGGCCGCGCCTTCACGGATCAATCGGTTGCAGCCCTTTGTGCGCGGATCAAGCGGAGACCCGGGCGCGGCCATGACCTCGCGGTTTTGCTCCAATGCATAGCGCGCGGTGATCAGCGTGCCAGAGCGTTCGGCGGCTTCAATCACGACGACGCCTAGCGATAGTCCAGAAATGATACGGTTGCGACGTGGGAAATCACGAGCTGTGGCGCGGTATCCGAGCGGGCTTTCGCTGACCAAAGCACCTTGACGGGCTATATCATGGTAGAGGTCGTGGTTCTGCCTTGGATAGATATGATCGACCCCTCCGCCCAAAACGGCAGCTGTACCAGTGTCGAGACAGGCTGCGTGAGCGGATGCATCAATTCCGCGCGCGAGGCCTGAAATCACGGTATATCCCGCTTGCCCCAAATCCCGCGCCATGGAGGCTGCGAATTTCAATCCTAGCGCAGATGCGTTGCGAGAGCCGATAATCGCGACGCAGGGTTTATGCAGAACACTCATGTCGCCTAAAACTGAAATCAGTGGCGGGGCAGGGTCAACGGCACGAAGATATTTCGGGAAGTCTGGCTCACACGCCGCGATCATCTGGATGCCCATGTCCTCAGACGCTGCCATTTCGGCCTCGACTTGCGCGGGTGTGGGGACCTTGATGGCTTTACGGCGGATGATAGAGGGTAGGGCGTCAATGGCGGCGGACGCTGTGCGGTAGCGGGCGAGGAGGTCGCGAAACGCAACGGGCCCAACATTTTGCGTGCGGATCAGGCGAATCCAATCTCGCCGCTCCGCAAAGCTCAGTTCTCGGATTTGCATTACGATTTAGCGCCGATCTTGCTCTCTTCACCCCGCAGAAGGCGCCGGATATTATCGCGATGCCGCCAATAAATTACGCAGCTCATAAAGGCGACCATAAGAAATGCGGTCAATCCTACAAACACATAAGCCACAATCGGTGCGATTCCTGCTGCGAGCAACGCAGAGAGGGATGAATATTTGGTGATGAGTGCTGTCGCTAGCCACGTTAGAGCCGCGGCAATCCCAGCAGGCCAGGCCAAGGCGAGCAAACCACCAAAAAATGTCGCCACACCTTTGCCGCCTTTAAATTTGAGCCAGACGGGATAGCAGTGTCCAAACAGGGCGGCAGCGGCAGCGATGTAGCCAAAGGGTTGGCCGAAAAAATGCGCGGCGATCAATCCCGCAGCCCCAGCCTTCAACGCGTCTAGCAATAGCGTCAGCAGCGCAATGTCTTTGCGGCCAGTGCGTAACACATTTGTTGTGCCGATATTGCCTGAGCCAATCTGGCGAATATCCCCCAGCCCCGCCGCCTTCGCCAGCAGCAAGCCGAAGGGAATACTGCCGAGCAAATAGCCCGCCAAAACGCTGACGATATGGGGGTAGAGTTCCATTCCGTCTTCGTGCCGAAACGGGGTGGCTCTGTAAAGCAAAAAGCCCGCGATCTCGCCGTGGTGGGGCGAGGGCGGGCATTTTTAAAGCGCTTGGAGGTACCACCCGGAATCGAACCGGGGTTCACGGATTTGCAATCCGGTGCGTCACCACTCCGCCATGGTACCGAGCCAAAGCGCTGTTAGGCCGCGCTCTATAGGCCGCGCAGGGGCGGCTTGCAACGGCAATTATGCGCTACGCATATCAAATATGCATATTCCGCCATTGCCAGCGCGTGCGGGCAAGGGTTATAGGGCGATAGAATTTAGCCTATCGGGACAGAATATACCATGTTCGACTTCTCTAATGCACGCGACCATATGGTCGAGAGCCAAATCCGCACAAGCGATGTGACGGACGTGCCAGTGCTGGCAGCGTTCCGCCGGGTCAAGCGCGAGGCCTTTGTGCCGAATGCGAAAGTCGCGCTAGCGTATGGCGACTCGCATATTACTCTGGACGATGGTCGTGTGATGCTGCGCCCGCGTGATCTAGCCAAGATGGTGCAAGCCGCAGAAATAGAGCCGACGGATATCGTCCTCGACTTGGCGTGTGCGCGCGGCTACTCCACCGCGATCCTCTCCCACCTCGCTGATACAGTTGTGGGAGTGGAGACGAGTGAAGAGGCCGTGGCCCGTGCAACAGAGTTGTTGGTCGAGTCAAATGTCGTCAATGCCGCCGTGGTTCAAGGCCACCTAAAGTCTGGTGCGGCCGAACACGGCCCGTTTAACGTGATCATCTTTAATGGTGCTGTCCACGAGGTGCCAAAAGCGTGGGTGGATCAACTCGCGAATGACGGGCGTTTGGTGACAATCGTCCAAAAAGGCCCAATCGGTCATGCAACTCTGTTTCAAAAAAGCGGCGACGTGCTGGGCGAGCGTATCTTATTCGATACGTCAGCGCCCTATTTGCCAGGATTTGCGCCAGAGCCCGCATTTACGTTTTAGCGCACTGATGGCGACGGTTGCGCGTATATAGAGTAAGTGGCTGTTAATAGAGACAGACTATGACAGGGGCAATCTTGAGGGCCATTTGGTCGATGATGAAAATGAGGATGCCTGCGTGACCCTTTTGCCGAAACTTCAATCTGCATCAATGCGGTGGCTTCTCTCTGCTGCAATTATCGTTGCGCCGCTGTCTTTCGCGCAGATCGCCAGTGCGGAGACGCTGCAAGACACGCTGATATCTGTTTACAACAAGAACCCACGTTTGCAGGCCGAGCGGGCGCGACTGCGCGAGACGGACGAGACTTATATTCAAGCCCGCGCGCAAGGTCGCCTGTCCGCCACAGCGTCAGGTAGTTACGCGCGGACCGAGGTTCGGACGCCTGAGACACCTGGCAGCTTCTTTGCACCCCCTGGGGGCGGTTGGAGAGGCAGCGATCCCTTGGCAGGTCAAGTCCAAGTTATTCAACCGCTTTATCAAGGCGGGCGCGTCAAAGCCCTGAAACGTCAAGCGAAGTCAGGTATCTTGGCCGCGCGTGAAAGCCTACGCGCGACTGAAAATAGTATTTTCGTCAGCGCTGCCGAGGCCTATGTCGATGTGCTACGCGATGAACAGGCGGCCAATATTCGTCGCAATAACGTCCGCGTTCTGACCTCGCAGCTAACGGCCGCCAATGCGCGGTTTGATGTGGGTGAGGGTATCACGCACGGACATTGCGCAATCACAATCCCGCCTCGCAGCATCGGAAGCTGGACTGGCGCAAGCAGAGGCGCAACTGCAGATCAGCCGTGCGACCTATAAGCGGATTGTTGGTCGTATGCCTGTTGACCTACAACCCGTGCCAGATTTTGCTTTGCCGAACGATCTGCCAACAGCCATCGCTCTCGCTCGGGATAATAATCCGCAGCTTCTTGCGTCTTATTTTAATGAAGAGGCGGGTCGCGCAGCGATTGATGTGGCGAAATCGAATGGTCGTCCGACAATCTCGCTGAACGGCACTTTGTCTGCGCAACGCGGTCAACTCCTCGGCATTGAAGAAACAGATCAAGCCTCGCTGACGGCACAAATCAGCGTGCCTATTTTCTCTGGCGGCCTTAATCGTTCTCGCGTGCGTCAGGCAAAGCACGCCAAGACGCGTCTGGCGTTTGAAACACGTGATACAGAACTCGCAGTCGATCAGACGGTCACGCAAATATGGGCGCAACTTGAAGCGGCCAAGCGTGTCTTCATCACGAGCCAACAACAATTAGACGCGGCGGAAGTCGCATTTGAGGGCGTGGAGTTGGAGCTAACTGTTGGTACACGGACGCAGCTAGATGTGCTAAACGCTGAACAAGAAGTCCTCAATGCGAAGCTGGCGCTGATCAACGCAGAACGTGATGTGGATAGCGTGACCTATCAACTGCTCTCAATCCTGGGTGTCTTTGATGCGGACGGGATTGCGCTGCCTGTTGAGACATATGACGCTGTTCAGAATTTTGAGGCTGTGCGCTACCGAGGCTTTGATCGAAATATTGACCGTTTTGTGCCAGAGGCTGCGCAAAAGATCGGGCGTCAAATTCCCGATATTGTGAATGATGTCGCTGGTGGTGTCGCAACGCTTGGTCGCGCAACAAAGCTTGATACGGTTCCTGAAACACTGAGCAAGGCAGAGGTAAAGCCAGTAAAGCTCCTCAAAGACGCCGCTGATACAGTCACGGGTCAAGAGGGTGAGTATCATGCCCTCCGTGATGTGCCATTGCCAGAGATTGTGACCGAGCCAATTCAGCCGCCGTCACAGCCTCCGCGAGAGTTGATCATTGATCCCTAGTGGGAACGGTCTTCGCTCCATTTCAGACAACTCACAGAATAATTGTGTTCCCCTCTGAATTGAGCGCGGCACTCCCTAGACAAGCCACACGTGTTGTCTTAACCCTATCTTAATAGAACGCGGGCGGGGGCCCCTCAGTGGTGGTGATAGTATATGTCGGAACAGACTCCGGGGACACAAAACGAAATGGCAGATGCAGCCGAACCCAGCATGGAAGACATCCTGGCATCCATCCGCAAAATCATTGCGGATGACGATACAACTGCGCTCGCTTCACCCGAAGACATTGTTCAAGACACTAGCGATTCCGTAGGTTTAGAGAGCTTAGTTGAACCCCAGTCTTTTCAAGCCTCTACAGATTTACAGCTTGCCGACGCCACAACAGACATGCCATTGAGCGAATTGGCGGCGGGTGCAATTGCAGCTGGCAAGGAAGAGGCGATCGCGCTCGATATGCCGTTTGATCTCGAAGAGAGTGATTCGTATAGCGACGTCGTTGATCTGGAAATTCCTGAAGCTGAAGACGAGGGTGTCGAGATTGAGACAGCCGCAGATATTCCTTCACCCCTCGATATTTTATCAGATCCCGACACCCCAGAAATGGCGGCTCAAGACGATGTGGTGGATGATCTTTCGGCTTTAGACCTTGTCGATATGGAGATGGGGGTCGCCGATGATCCGCAACTTCAAGAGCTGACAGAGACATTGGACTTGGACGTCGAGTTAGAGACGCTGGATTTGGTGGATGACGCTTCTGACGCAGATTTAGATGCGGCTCCCCACGATCATGCCTTTGCCTCTGTGCTGGCTGGCGGCGGTATTGCAGCGGCGGGTGCTGCGGCTCTCGCGGGGGGGATCAGGTTGAAGCGTCGCGCGACAGCGATGCACTGGATATTGACGAGTTACTCGCCGATATGGCCGGCGATAATAATGATACATCGGACGCTGAAAATTCCGCTGACCCGCTCGAAGACAACGATTTCGAAGCGTTGGCCGAATTGGTTACAGATGACGAAGCTGAACAGGATGCCCCCAGCGACAATGAAGACGAAGCCGATTTGGATTTGGTCAAATCACTGATGGCTGACTTGTCAGATGACGAGGCTGCCGATGATATGATGCTAGACGATGCGGCGCTGGAAATTCCAGAACTGGATGACTCTGAAGACGCTGGCGATGACATTCTAGATGAAATTTTGGATATGACACTCGAAGATGAGTTGAGTGCGCATGATGCACCGCTCCCAGATGTCGATAGCGTCGCTGCGATGGAGCTTGAAAATACGGCGCTTAATGAGGCTTCGCCAAGCCTATCGGACATTGCTGCTGCGGCAGAAGATGCGGCTGGCGGCGGCGCGGGTTTCGGTAAAGCAAATCTAACAAACGTCGCAGCTTTTGGTGCTGTTGCCGCGACAGGTGCCGCTTTTGCTGCGCAAGATACGGTTTCCGGTGCACCAGACGCGACTGACGTAACCCCTACAACTTTAACAAATGAATCCACCCCAAAGGAGACTGCCAAGATGGCTAGAACTGCGAAAAAAGACACCATCATGGATGATGTGACCGAAACGGCGACCGCCGATGTATTTGCCTCGCTCAACCGCGTGGTAGAGGAGCAAGCCGTGACGGCTGAGCGCGGCGACCGGATCGGCGATCTCGTGATGGAAGCGCTGCGCCCCATGCTTAAAGATTGGCTCGATGCCAACCTCAAAGGCATTGTGGAGCGCGCTGTGACCAAAGAAGTCAAACGCATCGCGTCAGGCAAGTAATCTGCGAAATGTCGGCCTCGCTCTACGGGTCGAATAAGCCTCTTTAAATCTGCGCATTTGCGCGTTAAAGACACATAAATAACCTCGCCTCTTCTTTTCTTGCGGGAAATAGTGAGGGGCGGGGCTTTGTTGTTTTAGGCCCAAGTGATTTGGGCCACGTCATATTTGGATCGTCGCATGTTAGAGAAAAACTTTAATCCCAAAGAGGCAGAGCAGCGCCTCTATAAAATGTGGGAAGAGGCGGGGCATTTCAAACCCCGCGCCGCTCGCCCGACCGATACAAAGGACGACAATTTCTCTATCGTCATCCCGCCGCCCAATGTGACGGGCAGCTTGCATATGGGTCACGCGGTCAACAACACGATCCAAGACATCCTCGTGCGCTATCACCGCATGACGGGCAAGGCTGTGCTGTGGCAGCCCGGCACGGATCATGCGGGTATCGCGACGCAAATGGTGGTGGAGCGGAAACTCGCCGCCGAGGGTAAAGCGCGCAAAAACATGAGTCGCGAAGACTTCCTCAACCACGTTTGGGCGTGGAAAGCGGAGAGCGGCGGGCATATTAATCAACAACTTAGACGGCTCGGTTCATCCTGCGATTGGTCGCGAGAGAAGTTTACGCTGGGCGACCCAGACAATCCCAAAGACAAAATGGCGGAGGCCGTGACGAAGGCTTTTGTCGAGATGTATGAGGCTGGCCTGATCTACCGCGATAAACGCCTCGTCAACTGGGACCCGCATTTTCAAACTGCGATTTCCGATCTGGAAGTCGAGAATATCGAGAAGGACGGCCATTTCTGGCACTTCAAATATCCGCTGGAAGGCGGCGAGACTTATACCTATGTCGAGAAAGACGAGGACGGAAACGTCACCCTCACGGAAGAACGCGATTACATTTCTATCGCGACGACGCGTCCCGAAACCATGCTTGGCGATGGGGCGGTGGCGGTGCATCCAGATGATGAGCGCTATAAGCCGATTGTGGGCAAGATGGTGCGCCTCCCGCTCGCCGACCGCCTGATCCCGATTATTACAGATGAATATCCCGATATGGATTTCGGCTCTGGCGCGGTCAAGATCACAGGCGCGCATGATTTTAACGATTACGAAGTCGCCAAACGCAATGACATACCAATGTACTCCCTGATGGGGACGCGCGGCGAGATGATCGAGTCTGAGATCATGCCCGCCAAATATGTCGGGATGGATCGCTTTGAGGCCCGCAAAGCTGTGGTCGCAGATATAGATGCCGAAGGCCTGCTTATCCGCGTCGAAGACAAGAAAATTATGCAACCCTATGGTGATCGATCTGGTGTGGTGATTGAACCGATGCTGACCGATCAATGGTTCGTCGCGGCGGATAAACTCGCGGAAGCTGCCATGGCGAAAGTCGATGACGGCTCGACGCGTTTTATTCCAGAGAACTGGAAAAAGACATATGACCATTGGATGAAAGAAATCCAGCCTTGGTGTATCTCGCGTCAGTTATGGTGGGGGCACCGGATTCCGGCATATTACGGGCCAGTGGTTGATGAATTTGGTGGGCAACAAGTTTTAAGAAATGAAGGTTCAAACAATCGTTTTGCTGAGCGATTAAAAGTTTTTGTTGCTTCAAGTGAACACGAAGCACGGCTTCAAATGAAAGAATACTATTTGGAAGCGATTGGCTCTGGGTATGAGGTTAGAATTTTTGATGATGTGAACGATGCGATGGCATTTTGGATGCCAGATGAATATTCGGATAAACCCGAAAAAGAGTGGGAATATGGTGTTGGCGTTTGGCGCGATCCCGACGTCCTAGACACATGGTTCTCCTCTGGTCTCTGGCCGTTTTCCACGCTCGGGTGGCCCGAAAACACCGAGGAGCTTGAACGCTTCTATCCGACCTCCGTCCTCGTGACCGCCTTTGACATCATCTTCTTCTGGGTGGCGCGGATGATGATGCAGGGGTTGCATTTCATGGACGAAGTGCCGTTCAAGGACGTCTATATCCACGCGCTTGTCCTAGATGAGGCGGGTAAAAAAATGTCGAAATCCATCGGCAATACGCTTGATCCGCTCGACTTGATCGACGGTGTTTCGATTGAAGACCTTGTCGCGAAACGCACGCGCGGCCTGAAAAATCCAGAGAAAGCCCCGCAGATCGAGAAAGCGACCCGCAAGCAATATCCTGACGGGTTTGAACCCTACGGTGCGGATGCGCTTCGTTTCACGCTTGCGAGCATGGCGGGGCAGGGGCGGAATATTCGGCTGTCTGTGGACCGTATCGCGGGCTACCGCAATTTCGGGACAAAGCTCTGGTCGGCTGCTAATTTCGGACAGATGAATGATTGCGCCGTTGACCCTGATTTCGCGCCCGAGTCCGTAACGACGCCGATCAACCAATGGATCATTTCCGGGACCGCCAAGGCCGCCCAAGACATGACCCGCTGCATTGAGGCTTACCGCTTTAACGACGCGGCTGATGCGGCCTATAAATTCGTGTGGGATACGTTCTGCTCTTGGTATTTGGAGCTCTCCAAGCCGTTGTTGTCGGGCGAAGACGGCGCAACGAAAGACGAGACGCGCGCGACATTTGCGTGGGTGCTGGACCAAATCTTAAAACTGCTCCACCCCTTCATGCCGTTTATCACGGAAGAGCTTTGGGCAAAAACGGCGGCGTCGCGCGAGACACATTTGATCGTATCCGAGTGGCCGCAGCTCGGCAATAATTTGATCAACGATCAGGCATGTGCGGAGGTTGATTGGCTGCAAACTCTGATCACAAACATTCGTTCTGTCCGTGCCGACATGAACATCCCGCCGAGCAAGAAAGCGCCGCTGCTTATGCTAGCAGACGCACTCGATCCACGGTTGGCGACTTATGCGCCGCAACTTTCGCCCATGGCGCGGGTGGAACGTGTTGATCTGGCCAGCGAAGCGCCGCAGGGCGCGTTGCAGACCGTAGTGGACAGTGTGAATTACGCGATCCCGCTGGAAGGCTTGATCGATCTGTCAGCAGAGCGAGCGCGACTGGAGAAAGAAATCGAGAAAGCGCGGAGCGAGATCGAGAAGATCGACAAAAAACTCTCAAACCCTGCCTTCACCGACAAAGCCCCTGAAAAGGTCGTGAACTTGCAAAAAGAGCGCCGCGCTGGCTATGCTTCAGAGGTAGAGAAATTGCAGGAAGCGCTAAACGGGCTGGGGTAGAATTTGCATCAATTTAATGAACATCACCCTGAGTTGAAGGGCGTCTCTGCGTTCTATCATACCGAGATATTCCCGCTTCTGGCGGCGCGGGATGGGTCGCGTCGAGAAGCCGTTAGAAAGACACAACTCTATGGCGGGGCAATCGCAGCTCTCGCGGTTATCATAATTGTCGTTTTGGCGATTATGAATGTGCATTTCTTCATTCCAATCCTCATGGGCGCAGGGAGCCGGGATAGCAGGCGTTTATCATTGGCAGACACGCAAGATTAAGGCCTTGACGAAGGACAATATCGTTGGCGGCATTTGTCGCTACATTGGCTGGCGGTTTAGCGCTGAGGTGTCAGACATTCCGCAGCTGACTTTGTGGAGTCATTTGGGACTGTTGCCGGGCGGATTTGTGACGGGGGACAAAAACGCAGGCTCTCGGGCATCCTTTGAAGACGAGATGCAAGGCGAGGCGCACGGCGCACAATTCAGGTCACTCGAAGTCCATTTAGAACGACGCGGCAAAAACTCTTATAACACTGTAATGCGCGGTCAAATGATGACTATTACCTTTCCGCGTAAGTTTCTTGGCAAGACTGTGGTGCTGAGGGATAAGGGTTTTTTACAGCGCAAAACGCGCGGGGATATGAAACGGGTCGGGCTCGTCGATCCCGTGTTTGAGCGTATTTTTGAAGCGTACAGCACGGATCAAGTCGAGGCGCGATACCTATTGACGCCAGACTTCATGCAGAAGCTGGTGGATTTGGAAAGGTCGGTTAACGGCAGTCAAATTCGATTTGGCTTTATGCAGGGGCAGTTGTTGATCGTGGTGGAGACGCCTAATCGATATGAAGCGGGGTCGATGTTTGAGCCCTTGACGAAGCCAGAGCCGACGCAGAAAATCTTGGATGAAATCGGCGCGGTTTATGACGTCATCGATGCAGTGTTAAAGCCGAAGCCTTACCCCTCAAACGCCAACACATAACTCTCTTGCAACCGTCCTTCGCGCTCGAATAATTGTGTAAGCGTGCCGAAGGTTGTGGTGATGATTTTGTCGCCGTGATCGGCCATGATCAGGCGCTCATCGACTTTGGGGCCGATATGGCGACGGATCAGAGAGGCCTTTAGCTCTGTCGGTTCTATCGTCGTTATCAATCTTTGACGGATGGCTTCGCGATCAGTCGTATCCCAGAACATCGCGGCCACGGCGTAGAGCATAAACTCGTTACAATTTTGCCAGCGCAAATCAAACGGATTGGAAATGAGGGAATAGTCGCGCGTGTGGACGGCGGCGTATTCTGGACTCTCCAAAAAGTCATACAGCTCTAACTGTGTGGTTTTATTTGGGATCAAAATGCCAGCGTCTTTTTCTTGGAGCAAGCGTAAGAAGTCAGCGGGCGTGTCCGTTTTCAGCGACGAAATCAGGCGATTGTCTTCCCCGTGATATAGATTGTAGACGGCGTAGCTGCCGTCTTCTGCGCGACGGAAGAACGCACTATGGGTGAACATGACACCGTCGGGGAGTTTCTCGCGCTTCTGACCCGAGCGAGAAATAATCGCGACTTGCACGTCTTGGCGGATCAGCTCGTCTTGAATTTGTCGGCCATAGTCTGCCAGAATTTCGGGTGGGAAGAGGGCGTCGCCGCTATCCGTGCTGGCAACAAATCCTGCATAGACCGTCTTGATGTGCCAGCCAAATCCGAAGACTGCGATGACGAGCGCGAGGACTACTCCGATCAGGATTTTGGCGAGCAGACTCACAAATCAAAACGTCCAATGACAGGTACGTGGTCTGAGGGCTTCTCGCCGTCGCGCACCATTTTATCGATCACGATACCTGTTGCGTGATCAATCGCTTGCGCGGAGCAGAGGAGGTGATCAATGCGGATGCCGTAATTATTTGGCCAAGCCCCGCCCTGATAATCCCAAAATGTATATTGCCCGTCGCGCCCGTCAAACAGATCAAAAAGATCATAGAGCCCTGTGTGACGGAGGGCGTGAAAGGCGTCTAATGTCTCTTGCCGAAACAAGGCGTCGCCCCACCACGCCGTCGGATCATGCGTATCACCTTTGGTTGGAATGACGTTGTAGTCACCCGCCAATATGAGTGGTTCTTCGAGCGCTAATAGGTCCAGTGCGCGACGGCGCAGTCGATCTAGCCAGCGCAATTTATAGAGATATTTCTCGCTATTGCCCCCGTCAACGGGATTGCCGTTGGGGAGGTAGATCGAGGCAACGCGAACCGCGCCCGTATTTGTATTGACCACAACTTCGAGGTAGCGCGCCTGCTCATCCTCGGGCTCGCCGGGCAAGCCAATGACGACTTCATCAATGGGGCTTTTGGAGAGGATCGCCACACCGTTATAGCTTTTCTGCCCATGCACAGCGAGATTATAGCCCATGGCTTCGATCTCCATACGGGGGAACCCATCGTCGACTGTTTTGATCTCTTGCAGGCACAAAATGTCTGGCTGCTCTTTTTCCAGCCACGCTGTCAATGCATGCATGCGGGCTTTGACTGAGTTGATATTCCACGTTGCGATTTTCATAAATGTGTGGTCGGGCAGGGCGAGAAGAGAGTCAAGTAGCGGCGCGTGATCACCTGCGGATTACACGGAATACGCGTTAGCAAGGTTTTAACGCTATAGTGAGACAATTTTGTGAATAGCGACTATTGTTGGGGCACATAGAGATTCGGATATGACTAAGCGGACATCACACACATTCTTAAAATTGGCGAGTTTTTGCTTCGTCGCAACTGTTATGAGCGCCTGCGCATCCAACCCAGCGGATTCTGCGTTACGGCGACAGTGTCGTCGTGCCGCCTGCGCCGTGTGGCGTCACAATGCAGCCATGTGGTTACGTAACCGAATTGTATGCGATCCCGTCCGTGACCTATAAGCAGCAAACGATCTGCCAGACAGCCGATTGCTTGCCCCCCGCGCCGCCACCCCCGCCTGTCGTGACTGTGCCAGAACCAATGCCAGAGCCAGAACCGCCCGTTTACGTGCCACCTGCACCAGAACCGCCCGTCTATATTCCGCCTGCGCCTGAACCAGAGCCACCGGTTTACATGCCGCCGCCGCCCATCTCTTGCCCACCAGGTGAAATTCCAGGGTATAATGGCGGTCCTTGCGTGCCGATTGCGATCCCGCGCAAGTAAGTCTCCCTGCTAAAATCTCGCGCTTCGGGCTTGCATATTGCCCGCTCGCACCGCATATCGCGCCCTGAAATAAGTCAACCCATCACCCTTACTTTCGGAGCGCCCAAATGGCTCGCCAATTCTGCTATCATATGCAAGGTCTGACGAAGAAATTCGGTAACAAGACTATTCTCGATAACGTCCACCTGTCCTTTTATCCCGACGCCAAAATCGGCCTGATCGGCGTGAACGGCGCGGGTAAATCGACTTTGATGAAAGTCATGGCAGGTGTAGACACCGAAGTGACGGGTGAGCATTGGGCGGTCGAAGGCACCAAAGTGGGCTACCTCCCGCAGGAACCGCGACTTGATAAATCCAAAGATGTCTGGGGCAATGTGATTTCGGGCTGCGAAGATAAGCAGATTTTTGACGCCTATAACGCTGTCGCCATGAAAATGGCTGAAGAATACACAGACGAACTTATGGAAGAGATGACGAAGCTCCAAGAGCAAGTCGATGGCCGTGATGCATGGGACATTGATAGCAAGATCGAAATGGCGATGCAGGCCTTGCGTTGCCCGCCCAAAGACAGCCCTGTTGATAATCTGTCCGGCGGCGAGGCGCGGCGCGTGGCGTTGTGTCAACTCTTGCTGTCCAAACCAGACTTGCTCCTGCTCGATGAACCGACCAACCATTTGGACGCGGAGACTGTGTCTTGGCTAGAGAATTATCTAGTCAAATATAATGGCGCGATCATCCTGATTACCCATGACCGTTACTTCCTCGACAATATCACAAATTGGACGCTCGAAGTGGATCGTGGGCGGACCTATCCGCATGAGGGTAATTACTCATCATGGCTGGGCGCGAAAGCCAAGCGTATGGAGCAAGAGGGCCGAGAATCTGACTCTAAAACGAAAGCTTTGAAGAAAGAGTTAGAGTGGATCCGCTCTAACCCCAAAGCGCGCCAGACGAAATCCAAGGCTCGGATTAGCGCCTACGAAAACTTACGCGATGAAGCCGATAAAGAAGTCGTCTCACATGCTGACATCCGCATCCCGATGGGTGAGCGTCTGGGCGGCGTCGTTGTGGAGTGCAATAATGTTAGTAAAGGTTTTGGCGATAAGTTATTGATTAAAGACCTATCTTTCAAACTACCGCGCGGTGGTATTGTCGGTGTTATTGGCCCCAACGGTGCGGGTAAGACGACTTTATTTAAGATGATTACAGGTGATGAGCAGCCCGATGAAGGCACGTTCAAAGTCGGCGAAACGGTTGAACTTGGTTATGTCGATCAGAACCGTGACGCGCTGGATAACTCCAAGAACATCTGGGAAGCTATCTCTGACGGGCTGGACATCATTCAAATGGGCAAACGGGAAGTGCCCTCCCGCGCCTATGTCGGAGCGTTCAATTTTAAAGGCACGGACCAGCAGAAAAATGTTGGGCAGCTATCGGGTGGTGAGCGCAATCGTGTGAACCTCGCCAAGATGCTGACAAAGCCTGCGAACCTGCTTCTCCTCGATGAACCGACCAATGATCTGGACCGCGAGACACTGGCGTCACTCGAAGTGGCTTTGGAGAAATTCCCAGGTTGTGCCGTGGTAATCTCCCATGATCGCTTTTTCCTCGACCGTGTTGCGACGCACATCTTGGCCTATGAAGGCGATAGCCATGTGGAATGGTTTGAGGGCAACTTCCAAGAATATATCGAAGACAAGAAACGCCGTCTCGGTCCTGATGCTGATATGCCGAAGAAGTTGAAATTCGTGAAGTTTGATCGGTAGGCATGTGTATTTGCGGCATGGCCTGAAATCTGCATAGAAAGACGCATGATGATGCGTCTTTTTTTATGTCTTTTGTTACTAGGCTTGCTGGCGTGTCAGCCGAGTGCGAAAGCATCGGCTCAGAGTGACACGACTGCAACACCGCTTATACTCGTGGATCAATTCGGCTATTTGCCGCGAGCCGAAAAAGTGGCGGTGATCAAGCAACCCGTCAAAGGCTACGATTCCCGCCGCAAATCCACCCCTGGCAAGCGCTTTGGCGTGTTTGAACAAAGCACAGGGAAGCTCGTATTTGAGGGCGCACCAAGGGCTTGGAATGGCGGCAAGACGGACCGAGATTCTGGCGATAAAGTCTGGTGGTTTGATTTCTCTGCAGTCACAGCAAGTGGTGATTTCGTTATCAAAGATATGGACACAGGCGCGCAGAGCTATGCCTTTCGCATAGCAGATGACGTGTATTTACCTGCGTTTAAAGCCGCATTTCGGACGTTCTATCTGCAACGCGCAGGCTTTGAAAAACGCCCTAAATACGCGGGCAGGGGCTATGCGGGCAGGGGTTATGCGGACGCGGCGAGTCATATGCAGGATAAGCGCGCCCGCCTTTACAATCGCCCGAATGACCGCAATACGGAGCGGGACTTGCACGGCGGCTGGTATGATGCGGGGGATTATAGCCAATATACGATTTGGACAGCGGAATATGTCGCAGCGCTGCTATCGATGTATGCAGATAATCCCAGCGCATGGGGCGATGATTTCGGAATTCCTGAGAGCGGCAACGGCATCCCCGATGTCTTGGACGAGGCGATGTGGGGGCTGGATTGGCTCGCGCGGATGCAAAACGAAGACGGCTCTATGTTGTCAATTCTGGATCGCGCAGAGGCTTCGCCGCCGTCATCTGCCAAGGGGCCAAGCCTGTATGGCCCTGCAACGACTGCTGCAAGTTATACAGCAGCAGGCACATTCGCTCTTGCAGACCACGTTCTGACCCGCGCTAGAGTGAACAGGACTAAAACCTATCGCAGCCGAGCGATGAGGGCTTGGAAGTGGGCAGAGACGAACCCGAATGTGAAGTTCTACAACAATACCGAAGCCAATGGCTCGATCGATATTGGGGCAGGGCAACAAGAGGTGGAAACTGACCGTCTTGCCAAAAAGAAACTTATTGCGGCATCGCGCATGGCGGTGATGACTTCAGACGCTCACTTTGCCTCAATAGTCGAAGCGCTCTATAATGACGTCAGGCCGATGGCGGCAGATACGCCAAATGGGTTTGAGGGCAGTATGGCCTTCGATATGCTTGCGTTTGTGCGAGACGCCAAACCGACAGCGCAATTCGCGCGGCGAGTGATGCATGACTACTCGCGTAATATCGTATAAGCCTCATAATGGCCTACCTGCTCATACTCAAAATCAAGACGCTTATCGGTCTTACGTTGATGGGTATTGGTGGGGGAGTAATGCGACTAAGGCGCGGCGCGGGCTGGTCTATACGCAGGCTTTACGCATGGGAACCACGGCTCGCAATCAGGAGCCTTTGGTCGCTGCAGCGCTGGGATATGTCAATTATCTTCACGGCGTAAACCCCAATGCCAAAACTTATCTGTCGAATATGGGCAGCTTTGGCGCCGAAAATTCCGTCGATAGTTTTTACCACGCATGGTTTAAAGACGGTTCTTCTGACTATGATAGTGTGAGGTCATCGACCTACGGCCCGGCACCGGGTTTCCTTGTGGGCGGGCCAAATGATAGCTACGCCCGTGATGCCTGTTGTGCGTCTGGCACATGCGGAGATTACGGTAACGCCCTCTGTCGGCGCCCGATTGCGAGCCCGCCTGCCAACCAACCTCCCGCTAAGTCTTATGCTGATTTCAATGATGGTTGGCCGATCAATAGTTGGGAAGTGACTGAAAATAGCAATAGTTATCAGGTAGAATATCTCCGATTATTGGCGAACTTCGTGCCGCAGAATTCTGTTAAATAACAATATAAGCATTTTTTTATATACTTATTTTAAGAACCTGCTATGCAGGGTGCATGGAACAGTTTGCACTCGCGCTTAAAACACTCGGCCACACGGATCGCCTCCGTATATTAGCGCTACTCAGTCAGGGTGAGCTTACCGTGAGTGAGCTTGTTCAGATACTTGGCCTATCGCAGCCACGCGTGACACAATACATCAAATCCTTAGAAGGTGCAGGATTAATCGAGCGCTTGCGGGAGGGCAGTTGGGTCTTTTCTCGATTGCGCCGCAATAATGTCGCCTTATCCGCGCTGGTCGCGACAACGCTGGCGACGCTACCGCAGGATGATCCGACCCTAGCCGCAGATCGCAAACGACTAGAAGATGTGCGTCAAGAGCGCTCAAAACTGGCGGAAGCCTTTTTCGCTGAGGTCGCCAATGACCGCAGTCAGCTCGGCAATGAATATTTGCCGCAAGCCGACATAGAGCGCGCCATTTTAAATGCCGCAGGCGAGGGGCCATTTGAGTTGATCGTTGACCTCGGCACTGGCACGGGGCGCATGCTCGAACTGTTCGCTGACCGTGTTGCGCGCGGCGTGGGTGTTGATAGCAGCTCTGATATGTTGAAAATTGCGCGTCATGCTTTGCTGTCGGATGAAACGCGGCATTTGCAAGTGCGTCAAGGGGATCTGCATGCCACGCCCATTGCGGCACATTCGGCCAATCTGGTTACGATGCATCAAGTTTTACACTATCTGGACGATCCGCAAGAGGCTGTGCATGAGGCCGCACGTCTGTTGGACGACAACGGCGCGATGCTCATTATTGATTTTACAGCGCATCAAGAAGAGAGTTTCCGCGCCAATTATGCCCATCGGCGGCTGGGTTTCTCTGACTCCGAAATTGCGCAGTTATTTGAAGAAGCGGGCCTAACGCTGGATGGTGTTAAAACGATTGAGTCGCGCGGAGCGAACATCCCTGCGGTCAAAATCTGGAAAGGCATCAAAACAGCATCTCAGAATGATCGGAATATCGCATGATTTCGCCCATTAGAAAGCCTGTGATCACGCTTCCAACAGGGGTAATTGCAAATGCGGCCGCTGGTCTAACCTCCAAAGCTGCGTCTGACGTTCGGGTGAGTTTCGAGTTTTTCCCACCCAAGACCCCCAAAATGGAAAAGCAATTATGGTCAACCATCCAGCGCCTTAAAGGGCTCAATCCCGATTTTGTGTCGGTCACTTATGGGGCAGGCGGCACAACACAAGAGCCGACACACGCGACCGTTGCGCGGATTGTCAAAGAAACACCACTCGCACCCGCTGCGCATTTGACGTGTGTTAATGCAACGCAGGACGAAATTGACGAGGTCGCTCGCGGGTTCTGGGCAGCGGGTGTTCGCCACATCGTCGCTTTGCGTGGCGACTCGCCTGATGGAATTGGAGAAGCCTATCGCCCAACCTCTGGGGGCTATGCTTATAGCTCTGACTTGGTAGCGGGCTTAAAAAAGGTCGCTGACTTCGAAATTTCCGTGAGTGCCTATCCCGAACGTCATCCAGAGAGTGCGAGCTGGGATGTCGAATTGGACAATCTCAAGCGTAAGGTTGATGCTGGTGCCTCCCGTGCTATCACGCAATTTTTCTTCTCATCCGACACGTTTTGCGACTTTCAAGACCGCGCGCTGGATGCGGGCATTACGATCCCGATTGTGCCTGGCATTATGCTACAGCCTAACTTTCACGGGTTAAAGCGTATGGCGGATATGTGCGGTGTAGCTGTCCCTGACTGGTATGCGGAATTATTTGAGGGTACAGACAATGATGCCTCGACACGGCAGCTACTCACGGCGACATTGGCGTCTGAATTGACGGCAGAGTTGCGCGCGCGCGGCGTGAGAGAGTTTCATCTTTACACACTTAATAAAGCGGAATTACCAATCGCAGTCAGCCGGGTCTTAGGCCTGCACCACCGCGATGTATCGGTCGCTGCGTAGATTGTGTTTTGACAACAAAAAAGGACCGGAAGCGCCCCGCTTTCCAGTCCTTAATTCGGCCTAGCTTAAGGAAATTTTCCTAGCCCCCGATGCCCCGCATGAGTGTGTTAGCAACCTTTAAACGTGTAGGCTTGACGCTTTTGACGCTCCAATCTTGTCATTTTAGGCCAAATTGTCATTTTTTTTCATAATTTCGCCGACCTCAACCGAATCACTTGCGTTCAAAAGCTGTGACTGGCCATTTTACAAGCTTTGCGCTACGGCTCGGAATTTGTATTTAAGTGCAATGCTCAAATTATTTTAAAAGGCTCTTTCTATGCGTTCACCTCGTAATCTTATTATTTTTATGGTGTTGGGCTTATTGCTCGGTGCTGTGATCGGGTATTTGGCTGGAAATTTCAGGGCAGAGGTCCCTTCCTTTGATGCCGATAAACTGGAAACGGAGATCATCGCGACAATGGATGGTCAAGTCGCGGCGTGGAATTCTGGGGATATTGAGGGGTTCATGCAGGACTACATAAAGAGTCCGAAGCTGCGATTTGCGAGCAATGATCGCGTCACGCGCGGTTGGGTCACGACGATGGAGCGCTATCAAAGCGGCTATCCCGACCGTGCAACGATGGGTCAGTTATCGTTTTCAGACCGTGAAGTCAGCGTTATCTCGCCCACCGCGGCTGTTGTTTTTGGACGCTTCACCCTGACACGGGCGGAGGATGCGCCTACGGGGTTATTTACACTGGTGATGCGAAAGGCTGGGGATGATTGGCTGATCGTGAGCGATCACACATCGACGTCATAACTAGGCTCCGTATAACTTGGCCATTTGGTCGATATGAATAATTGATCTGAACGGTTGTTTCGGTCTAGTCGCGGGTTATGAATTTTTGGCAATCGCTAATGGGGGCGGGGGCGCGGTTATTTGGCCCGCCAATGCGCCCCGATCCGAACGGTGAGGCTGGCCCCATCGAACAAGCCGGTCTGGTCGCAGCGCTGGTTGCGCTGGGGGCGAAAATGGCCAAAGCGGACGGGCAAGTGCGCCAAGAAGACGTTGCCGCGTTTAAGCAAGTCTTCCGTCCTGACGCGCAAACAGAGGCCGCTGTCGGGCGGTTCTTTGATCTCGCGCGGCAGACAACACGCGGTTACGAGCATTATGCCCGTGTGGTTGCTAAGCGGTATCGCGCGCAACCTGCTGTCTTGGAAGACGTGCTGGACGGGCTGTTTCATATCGCGCTGGCTGACGGCATCGTCACAGATGACGAAGCGACATTTCTGCTGACGGTCAGTGATATTTTTGGCTTTTCAGAGCGAGAATTTGAGCGCATCCGCGCGACTCACACAGGGCAGGCGTCCACTGATCCCTATTTGATTCTCGGCGTAGATGAGGACATTTCAGACGCGGATTTGCGCCGTGCTTATCACCGCCAAGCTGCGGCCAATCATCCCGACCGTTTGATGGCGCGGGGCTTGCCGGCGGAACTCGCAGGGCTCGCAAACCATAAAATGGCAATGATTAATCGGGCTTACGCTGAAATTTGCGCGCAAAGAGCGAAGGCGAGGGCGCCGTTATCGCTCAAATGAATGTGACCGATTTGACATACAGAAGCTCTTGACGCCGCGGGCTTTAATCCCGACATTGGCTTTATGAGTAATACATATCGACTTCCTGGCAATCGTGGCGGCCTTTTGGGTCAGCTCACGCGCGTATTTTTTCTTGCTGTCGCGGCAGTCGGCGGCATTTTCATGCTGGCCTTTTCTGCCGCTTTCGCGTTGTTCGCCGTCGCGGGCATCGCTTTGTTGGGCTTTTTAGCATTTTGCGTATTTTGGGTGCGCGCTAAAATTTTAGGGCGACCTTTCGGCCCTAAGGCACAATTTGAAGCAGCGCGGCGCGATATGGAAGCGCAATTTCACGGCATGGATCTGAACATGGAACAAAATGGTCCGCGTGAAAATGGTGACGGCTCCCATTATCGACGCTCACCGCACGCCAGATGGTTGGTCTGTCGACGACTAGCTTAATGCGTGAATGTTTACGCTTCATTGACCTCAAACTTTAGCGAAATATTTTAGTCAAGCGCTTATCACATTCCCCGAATTGGGGGATTTCATGGGTAATTTTTTCACAAAAGTGATCATTTTCGCCGTCGCGGCACCAACATTTATTTATATGTCGGCCAAAAGCAAAGCGTCAGCGATGCAGGATTATAACATCTCCGAGGCAGAAGAGGCAGTCTTTAATACATGCCGTAGTGGTCTGACTATTCACGACATTCATTTTAGCGGCGGTGCTAGCGATGATAAAGGGTGTGCATGTTTGACAAAGCAGGCGTCCACTACTTTCTCGCCTAAACAATTTGCCATCACAGGCGATATTGTCTCGATCAAGCTCAGTATTGCGGAAAAACAAAAAGAGCTAAAGAACGAGAAGAAGGCCCAAGCGATTTACATGGACGCCATTCAAAAACTTGACGAAATTCAGGCGGAATCAAAGTTATCGGAACGCGATTTCTTCAAAGTATTGGATAAGACATCTGAATTCATCAAGCTTTGCGGTGATCGCAAGTCGCATACAGAGGAAAATGTATCCAAATGGGCGAATTATAGAACACGCGGCGTGCCACAAGAGCGACGCCAACAAGAGCGCCGCCAAGAAGCATCGGCCACGACTTTGCCAAGTTTGCGGAAATAGGCCTCTGCGCTCACCCACATTGTTTTTCCTTGCATGCGGAAAGGGGGTTGATATGCCCCCTACATGCGGACGCTGGACTTTATCACTCTTATGCTATGCTGCCTGTTTTGGGGCGGTAATTTCGTCGTCAGCGCGTGGGTACTAGGGTCATCGCCTGTGCCGCCATTCATGCTAGCGTTTGTATGAAGCGTCATTGTCTTGTGTTTCATGTTTCCGTTTCTGTTTCGAAAGCTTCCGCAAGGATGGCCCATTATGATGGTCGTTTGCGCCTGTGTCGGGCCGATCCATCTGGGCTTTCTCTATACAGGGTTGCAGACAGCCCCCGCGTCAGGCGGATCGATTGTCTCGCAAATGCTGATCCCTTTTGCGACCTTGTTATCGATCGTGTTCCTCAAAGAACGCATCGGCAAAGTGCGTGGTCTCGCCATCATTGGTGCGCTAATTGGTGTGATCGTCATGATTTACGAGACAGATGATGTGGCCTTTGATATTGGCCTAGTGTGGATTATCTGCGCCTATCTATCCCTAGCCGTGGGGTCGGTTTTGATGAAGTTTGTGGGCGATGTTGACTGGCGGCAATACGTCTTTTGGATGGCCGTCATGATCTTTATTTTCGCGGGGCCAATTTCACTTGTCTTTGAGAGTGGGCATGCTGAGATTTGGCAAAGCTCGAAATGGCCGCTTTTGATGGCAGCAGGCTATGCTGCCGTGTTTATTACGCTTTTTGCGCATGGTCAGTATTTCAATATTGTGCGCCGATACGAGGTTAGCCAAGTCGTGCCGCTCACGCTCATGACGACAGTCTTCGCTTGCATCTTGGGTGTCGTCATCTTGAAAGAAACGATCTATTTGCGTTACTATCTTGGCGCTGCCCTGATCTTGCCCTGTGTCTACATTATCGCACGAAGGCAGTCATTGCCCGTTGTCATGGAGGATTAAATGGCGAACAAGACGCAACCCAACGACTTAAAAGTCGCGGATTATTTAAACCAAATTTCTCCAGAGAGCCGCCAAGCTGACTGCCGTAAAATCCTAGAGATGATGCGCGATATATCGGGGTGGGAGCCGCGCATTTGGGGCAGCAAATTAGCAAATGGCATCGTGGGTTTCGGTGATTACCATTACAAATATGACAGCGGACGAGAGGGCGATTTCTTCCGCCTCGGTTTTGCTAATCGTGTGCAGAATATTTCCATCTACATTATGCCTGGCTATCAAGATTTCGAGGATGAGTTGGCTCGGCTCGGCAAGCATAAAATGGGGAAGTCTTGCCTTTACATCAAACGGCTGAGCGATATCGACGAGGGTGTCTTGCGAGATATTATGAAAAAAGGCCTCCGCCTTATGGCAGAAAAATACCCTCTATGAAAATCACCCAAACTCCCAGCCCGAACTTTGACGCGCGAACGCTGCCGATCAGCCTCCTGATCCTGCACTATACAGGTATGGAAAGCGGGGAGGCGGCCCTGGCTCGCATGTGCGATGCTGATGCCAAGGTTAGTGCGCATTATATGGTCGAGACGGATGGGCGCATTTTTCAACTCGTGGATGAGGAGAACCGCGCTTGGCATGCGGGCGTGTCTGAATGGGCGGGCGAAACGAATATCAATTCTGCAAGCATTGGGATCGAGATCGTCAATGGTGGTCATAATGTGCCGCTGGAGGACGGAAGCCTGCCGCCTTATCCTGATGTGCAAATCAATGCTGTCATCGCTTTGTCAAAGGCGGTCATGGCGCGGCATGGTTCACTGACCCTGCTGGGACATTCTGATATTGCGCCAGAGCGTAAAGATGATCCAGGAGAGCATTTCCCTTGGGCAGGACTGGCGGCGGCAGGGCTAGGGGCTTATCCCTCGGTTGAGGATGATCGACGGATATTATTCACGGCCGGCGAGCGGGATCGCGGCGTTTCAATCCTGCAAAGTGGGCTAGCGCATATCGGCTACGGGGCGCGTGTGACGGGCATTATGGATGCGCGGACAACGGCGATTGTCACAGCGCTGCAGCGTCGCTATCGCCAAGATCAAGTTGACGGGGTTGTTGATGTTATGACGATGGAAATCGTAAAGGCGCTTGTTAGCTGATTACTTTTTAAAATTCATACAAGCCTATGAATTATAATTGTTTTCTCGGAACGAATATAGAGGTTCGTGCATTGATATAGTAAGACGCCCACGCTTAGAGATAGTTTATCTGCCGCGGGCATCGCGATAAAAAATAGTTTCGCAGATCATGCGGAGCCGCGGTTTCATTAGAAACTACGGAGTTAAATTTATGACAAATTTAAACAATAAAAACATTCTATTCATTGCAACAAACGGTTTTCAGAAAGACGAACTATTTTCGCCCTATGACCGATTGTCAAAACAGGGTGCAACAGTTCACCTCGCTTCATTTGATACGGACCCCATCTCAGCTGGAGAAGGCGACGACCGATCAATCACGCCAGACATGACGTTTGAGCAGGCCAAGGTATCGGATTATGACGCGCTCATTATTCCAGGCGGACTAGCCAATCCCGACAAATTGCGCACGAGCAAAGAGGCGGTCAAATTGGTGAAAGAATTTGATGATAATAACAAAATCATCGCCGCAATCTGCCATGGTCCATGGTTATTAGCTGAAGCGGATATTCTCAAAGGTCGTGACGTCACCTCATACGCGTCAATTAAGACCGACCTAAAGAATGCAGGCGCCAACTGGCACGATAAAGACGTTGTCACGAGTGATGGCCTCATCACAAGCCGTTCGCCGGAAGATTTGGAAGCCTTCAACCGTAAAATCATTGATATGATTGAGGAAGGCAAATACACGCGCCAAGATATGAAGCGCGCCGCCTAAATCACAAATTTAACTTTTCAGCCTCTGACATCGTCAGAGGCTTTTTTGTGTCTTGGTTTTGAACTTTCTTTTGACATTTGCTGGCTAGAGGCGCTTTAAGCGTAGTGTCAGAGGGTCGGGCGATCGCGGGGCATATGTGGTAACACACACGCTCCGAGGAAAGTCCGGGCTCCCATGTATGCAGGATGCCGGATAACGTCCGGCGGATCGACTCGCGTCGGTTCAGGGACAGTGCCACAGAAAGAAAACTACCCTCGTTCGCGAGGGAAAAGCTGAAAGGGTGCGGTAAGAGCGCACCGCGCCAATCGCAAGTGCGGCGGCAAGGTAAACCCCATCCGGAGCAAAACCAAATAGGGACGACGCTGCGCGCTACATCGTGGTCGTCCGGGTTGGTTGCTAGAGACTGTCAGCAATGACCGTCCAAGATGAATGATCGCCTCTCACTTTGGTGAGAACAGAACCCGGCTTACAGACCCTCTGACACTTTTATGCGACTACTTATACAGATATGCGTAAGCGGCATTGATCTGCTTCATTCGTTCTTGAGCCATCTTGAGCGCTTGAACGGATACGCCTTTAGACATCAATTTATCGGGGTGATAGCGCTTCACTAGATTGCGGTATGCCGCTTTGATCTCTGTCCGGCTGGAAGGGTCAACCAGTCCCAATGCTTTAAGAGACACGTCGCGCTCAGACAGAGTTTGGCGCGGCTTAGTTTTTTGACGCGATTGTGAAGAGCGCTTCGTGCCTTCATATTCGTCAGAGTTGCCATAATCGCGACTATATGAACTTGAGTCCCAACGCTCTTTGTGTCGGCGGCGACTAAATTCTTCATAGCTCTCAGGGGAGAGCCGTGATGATTGACTGTCATAGTGAGGCTTAGCTTCTGTGCCTTGGGTAAACCAATCTAAGAATGGCTCGCGCCCCAGCATCCCAACAATGATCGATAGGAACAATATAAACATCCGCTCATAATCAATATTTTGAACGATAGAGAACTCAAGAGAGGTTTTGCTTTCCTGCCCCAATATCGTGGGGTCAATAAGAATGCAGGGCATAGCCAGTAGGGTAAAAAAACAGAGCAGAACCGTCTCAGTGTTTGTTTCCATACCTATACCAAATGGTATCTCGACCCGACTTAGTAAATCCATCCCACCGATCGTGAGACCCAAAAATATACAACAGAGTATCAGCAGAACATCCATGCTTTTAAATTAGCAAAAATTGATAAAAATAGTGTTGTCGCCAATTTCAATGATGGCTCACGATTAGAGGCTTCATCTTGAATCAATGAATTCTCAAGTGGGGCAGGCTGTCCCAATACGCGAATTTTTGATCCCCGATTTCATCCTCAAGCTTAATCCCATGTTAAGTCACTGTTATTAAACAAAAATAGAGAGTTATCCACAGCCGTACTTCCGCCATACCCTCCTGCAAGATTATGGTAAATTTCCTATAAATAGGCATTGTGTCCCATAAAATCCCATGCTATCCCATAATTAGGGTAGTGAAGGGCGCTACTTTGAGGGGACTACTATGTTTTTGTCGAGCGCGACGAACGCACTGGATGCGAAGGGGCGGGTATCCGTGCCTGCGGATTTTCGGTCCGTCGTTGCTGGCAGCGAGTTTGACGGTATCATCGTCTGGCCCAGCTTTGACGGGGCCTATCTCGAAGGTGGCGGGATCGATCTTCTCAAAGAATATCAGCGCTCCCTCGAAACTCTTGATTATTACGACGAAGGCCGCATCGCGTTGCAACGTGCAATTTTTGCTGAAAGTCGTCGCTTGCCATTCGATAGTGGTGGCCGCGTTTCCCTTCCCAAAGATCTCCATGAATATGCGGGCTTAAACGGCAAGGTGACATTCGTCGGCTTGGGGCGTCGGTTCGAAATTTGGTCGCCTAAAGCGCATGCCGAGCGCACGGAGAATATCCGAAAGTTGGCGCGTGAAAATCGTCATCGTCTTCGCCCAGTGTCAGTGCCAGACGGGTCTTTGCCATCGGGAGGGCTCAAGTGAAGCATTATCCCGTCATGCTCCCCGAAGTCCTGACCGCTCTTGCGATGCAAGACGGTGAGGTCTGCGTCGACGGCACATTCGGGAATGGCGGTTATAGTGAGGCTATTTTGAACGCAGCAGTTTGCAATGTCATCGGGCTGGATCGTGATCCAAATGTCGCGCCGCGGGCAGAAAGTCTGACGACTAAATATGAGGGTCGTTTCCGCTTAATCGAGACTCCGTTCTCCAAAATGGACCAGATTGATTTGCCACCTGTTGATGCAGTTGTGCTCGATATTGGTGTCTCCTCCATGCAGCTTGACCAAGCCGAGCGCGGTTTTTCATTCATGCGCGAGGGGCCGCTGGATATGCGTATGGGGCAAACTGGCCCGACAGCCGCAGACGCGGTGGCGCATTTATCCGTAGAAGAACTCACCCGCATTTTCCAAACCTACGGCGAAGAAAAGCGCGCTCGCCATATTGCCAATCATATTCAAACCGCGCGGGAGGCTGGCGCGATTGCGACCACTACGCAACTCGCCGATATTATCGAAGGGGCGATTGGTCGACGCGGTAAAACGCATCCCGCCACTCGTGCCTTTCAAGCGCTTCGTATTTTCATCAATGACGAATTGGGGGAGTTATATCGTGCGCTTTGCGCCGCCGAAAACATTCTCAAGCCTGGCGGGCGTTTGGTAGTTGTGACGTTTCATTCTCTTGAAGATCGCATCGTTAAGCAATTTTTCCGTGAACGGTCTGGAGAGATTGAGGGAGGGTCGCGCTATGCGCCAGAGATTATTCGGACAGGCTCAGCGCCGACATTTGATCTGCCGAAGAGATCTGTGACCAAGCCAAGCAAAACTGAAATCGCTGACAATGCAAGGTCTCGCTCTGCCAAATTACGTTTGGCTGTTCGCACGGACGCGGCACCGATGGAGGCGAGCGATATGGCCGCGAATGATCGCCTACCAACTCTGGCTGGGTTGGAGGCGCGGCTATGAGCGTGCGGTATGTTGATCAGCGCCGCGCGGCCAAACGCCTGTCATGGGTTCTGTTATTTGCGATCGGGGTCGCGATGACCGTGTCACTTTATTATGTGAAAACGCGCGCCCAAAACGCAAAGAACGACGTGCGGCAGCTAGAGCGGTCTATTGCGCAAGAAACGGCAGCTATCAAAGTTTTGGAGGCTGAGTTGGCCTTTCTGTCAGGGCCAGAGCGCTTGTCTGACTTAAGTGCTAAAGCGCTCGGGCTTGCTCCAATAGTGCCAGAGCAAACGCGTGACTTGTCAGATATTTCGGAATTGTTTCCTTTGCGCGAGGTCGTCGCAGAGGGCGAGAATGTGGAGGCCGCGCAATGATACGCCGTGCCTATAAATCTCGCCAACCTGTTCATGTTGCACCACAAGCCGCGCCGCAGAGTTTTTCTGACACGCGGCGTATGACGGTTCAAGACGACGAATTTCTGGCTGTCAGTGAAGGGCGCATCCGTATTCGGATCGGCGTTGTGGCGTTCTTGTTCATGCTCGGGATTGTATTGTTGCGCCTCGCTGAAATCGCTTTATTGTCGCCGCAAGATCATCGCAAATTTCTACCGCAAGCGATCACGAAGGTTCGTGCGGATATGACGGACCGTAATGGGGAGTTGCTGGCGACCACGCTTACGACCTACTCGCTTTATGCCGAGCCGCGCCGTGTGTGGAACCCGCGAGAAACCGCTCAATCGCTGGCCGCGATCCGTCCGAACTTAAATGTGAGAGAGTTGGAGGCGAAACTGGATACAGATCGCGCTTTTGTCTGGCTGGAGCGTGGCTTGACACCGAAAGAACGTCAGGCTGTTTTTGAGCTAGGCATGCCAGGTCTTGATTTCCGTTCAGAACCCAAGCGCGTCTATCCGCGCGGTCAGTTGGCCAGTCATTATATTGGTTTCACAGATGTTGACATGATCGGTGTGGCGGGCAGTGAGCGCGCTTTCGAAGATCGCCTCAAGGGCGACAATGCGCCAGATGTCGCGCTCGCCCTTGACATGCGTGTGCAATTTGCTGTGGCAGACGAGCTGCAAAAATCCGTCGATAAATTTAGCGCGGACTCTGGTGCGGCCGTTGTTATGGACATCAAGTCGGGCGAGTTAATTGCGCTGGTATCTGTGCCGAATTTCGACCCGAATAACCCGGGCGCAACATCGCCCGAAACTCGCTTTAATCACGCCTCAATGTCGACCTATGACTTGGGTTCAGTCTTTAAGCCTCTAACGATGGCGATGGCGCTAGAAGACGGTGTTGCTAATCAAACCGAGTTGTTTCCTGTGCAAAAGCCTTATCGCGTTTTAAATAAATATATCCGTGACGATCATCCTTCAGATGTGCCGCTGAATATGGCGGGCGTCTTGGCGGAAAGCTCTAATCGCGGCACTGCTATGTTGGCGCAACGTATCGGTGCAGACAGCCAGAAAGCGCACTTACGCAATCTAGGTCTGCTAGATCGTGTGCCTGTTGAGCTAGCTGAAAGTGCGCGTCCGCAGGTGCAGCGGCGTTGGGGCGAAATGGCAACGGTGACTGTGTCTTATGGACATGGTTTGGCGGTTAGTCCGCTATCGCTGACAGCCGCTATCGGCGCTTTGCTCAATGACGGTTTGTATGTTGCACCCACAGTTCTGCGCCGCGATGCGCTCAACCCCGTCGAAACGAAGCGCGTCTTTCGACAAGAGACGTCAGATGCTCTCCGCCATATGATGCGCCAGGTTGTGACTGAGGGGACGGGGCGTAAGGCTAATATTCCTGGCTTTGGTGTGATGGGAAAAACCGGTACAGCGGAGAAGCCCGCCAATGGCGGCTATGATCAAAAGCGGTTGGTGACGTCATTTGTCGCGGCCTTTCCGCATTCAGATCCCCGCTACGCCATGATCGTGACGCTCGACGAGCCGCAAGCGATTGAGGGTACATATGGTTATGCGACGGCGGGCTGGAACGCGGCCCCGACGGCGGGCCAAGTCATTGCGCGGATCGGCCCGATGCTACCTGGCGCGCGAGACATAGTCGAGACTGCCAACGTAATAGACAGCGAGACAGGGCGTCTACAGCGGGAGGCGCTGCGGTGATCACGCAACACACACTCAATAGCCTTTTCGGCATTTACGATATGAGCCCCGTGACAGGCGTGACTTGCGATAGTCGCCAAGTTCAGCCGGGCATGATTTTTGCTGCTCTGCCAGGGACAGTGTTGGACGGACGCAAGTTCATCGATAGTGCGATTGAAAAAGGTGCCGTTGCAATCCTCACGACCACTGGAGTGGAAGCGAGCGTGCCTGTCATTACGTCTGACGAGCCTCGCTTGGAATATGCCAAGCTTTGCGCCACACTTTTTTCGCGCCAACCTGCCACGATCGTGGCTATGACTGGAACGAACGGCAAAAGCTCGACGGTGGAATTTCTGCGTCAAATTTGGGCGCATGCTGGGAAGTCGGCAGCGTGTTTCGGGACGCTTGGTATCGAGGCGCCCAGCGGCTACCGCCCCCTGACTCACACAACGCCAGATGCACTCTCGCTGCACAAAACCCTCGATGAATTAGCTGAAGAGGGCGTGACCCACGCCGCCATGGAGGCTAGCTCTCACGGCTTGATGCAATATCGATTGGACGCGGTAAAAGTGACTGCGGCAGGGTTTTCTAATCTGACGCAAGATCATTTCGACTACCACCCGACGATGACGCATTACTTCAATGCAAAAGCGCGATTATTCACAGAGCTGACCCCCGCAAATGCGCCTGTTGTGATTAATACGAATGATGAATACGGACAGAAACTGGTGGAGATGTGTAGAGCGCGCGGGCAGACGGTCACACAGATCGGCTGGTCGGGCGCAGATATTCGCATTGATGAGCTTATGCCGCGCGCCGCCAGTCAGATGATGACACTGATTATTCACGGCGAACGCCACACGGTTGAACTGCCGCTGGCGGGAGAGTTTCAGGCGCTCAATGCTGTGGCGGCCCTCGCGCTGGCGATGGTCACAGGTGTTTCTAAAGATGAAGCGCTCGCGGGGCTGGAAGCGCTGACGGGTGTCGCGGGTCGAATGGAGCGGGCAGGGCAGACGAAAGACGGTGCGCCGATATTTGTTGATTTTGCGCACACTGAAGACGGTTTGGACAAACTGCTACGTTCTGTGCGGCCTCACACGATGGGCAAGATTGTGATTGTCTTTGGGTGCGGCGGGGATCGTGATCCTGACAAGCGGGCCAAGATGGGTCGCGTTGCAGCAAAACTCGCGGATGAGGTTATTGTGACGGATGACAACCCGCGCACAGAAGACGCATCAAGTATTCGTAAGGCCGTTCTAGTTGGCTGTCCTGACGCAACTGAAATTGGCGATCGGGCGGCAGCGATTGCTGAGGGTATCGCGCGGCTTGGGCCTCAAGACTGCCTGGTCGTGGCAGGCAAGGGGCATGAGCGCGGGCAGATAATTGGCGATCAAATTATACCCTTTTCCGATGTTGAAGAAGTCCGTAAGGCTTTGAAGGCAGGCAAGCATGACTAAGCCGCTATGGACATCGGCGGCGATTGCGACTGCGACTGGCGGTAAGGCGTCTGCTGACTTTGACGTCACAGGCGTGTCGATTGATAGCCGGTCACTGGAGAAAGGCGATTTGTTCGTGCCGCTCAAAGATGTGCGCGATGGCCATGAATTTATCGCGGGCGCCATAAGTAATGGTGCGGCGGGAACGCTCTCTGAAATCGCCACAGATGCCCCGCATATTCGCGTTGACGACACACTCCAAGCACTTCGGGATATGGGCCGAGCGCGATGTGAGGCTTCAGATGCTTTGCGCATTGCCGTGACAGGCAGTGTCGGGAAAACCTCCGTCAAAGAAGCGCTAGCGGTCATGTTTTATAAATTCGAAAATACACACAAGTCATTGAAATCATATAATAATCATTGGGGCGTTCCGCTCACAATGGCGCGGATGTCAGAAGATACGCGTTTCGGTATTTTCGAAGCAGGTATGAATCATGCAGGCGAATTATCTGATCTCTCCGCTCTGCTTCAACCTAATATCGCGTTGATCACGACAGTCGCGCCCGCGCACTTGGCGCACTTTAAAAATGTCGAAGCTATCGCAGATGCAAAGTCCGAGATCATGGAAGGTTTGACGGAGGGCGGCGTGCTGATCCTCAATGCGGACAACGCCTATACGCCGCAAATTAAAGCGCGCGCAGATCAGCTCGGCAAACGTGTCATCACCTTTGGCCGTGCGGATGATTGCGATGTTGTTATTGTCACTGCGCAGACCCACGAACACGGCAGCAATACACGCCTGCGAATTAATCAGCAGCAGATTGATGTCACTTTGCTAGTGCCGGGCGAACATTGGATTGAAAACGGTGCGGCCTGTATGGCAGTCGCCCACGCAGCGGGTGTCGATCTTCGCAAGGCCGCTATGGCACTGCGTTCTGTTCGCGCCGAAGCGGGCCGCGGCGCAGTTCATTCTGTGACAGTCGACGGTAAATCGATCACGATCATCGATGAAAGCTATAACGCCAACCCAACCTCTATGCGAGCCGCCATCAATGTGTTGTCGCTCAAGCCGGGTCGGAAGCTGGCAGTCTTGGGCGATATGTTTGAACTCGGCGCAGATGAGTTGGCTATGCACGCACGTCTCACCGAACCACTCGAAGCAGCAGGCGTTGCACGCGTCATCACAGTTGGCGAAACCATGCGCGCGCTAAAGGGGGCTTTGCCGCAAGCGATGCGCAGCAGCTGGGCCAATGATTGGTCCGAAGCGCTGTCCGCTCTCAAACAAGAATTACAAGACGGCGATGTCGTTTTGATCAAGGCGTCCAACTCCATGGGATTGGGGAAAGTCGTCACTGCGCTCACAGGGGAAACTGCCTAATGCTTTACGAATGGCTCACGCGATATGCTGATGATTTTCAGATATTTAATTTATTTAATTACATCACCTTTCGGGTGGGCGGCGCGTTAATGACATCCATGTTGGTGGCGTTCATTCTCGGCCCGCGCATGATTAATTTGCTACGCTCCAAACAGGGGAAGGGGCAGCCAATTCGCGAAGACGGTCCCGAAGGCCACATTATCCAAAAAGCTGGCACGCCGACGATGGGCGGGTTATTGATCCTCCTCTCTGTCATGATTTCGACACTGCTATGGGCAGACCTCACCAATCCGTTTCTCTGGACGGTCGTGTTGGTCACGGCGGGTTATGGATTGATTGGGTTTTATGATGATTATCTAAAAGTCTCTCGGCAGAACCCGAAGGGCTTTAGCGGTAAGATTAAATTAGTGCTGGAATTCGGTATTGCGGCAGTCGCCTGCTGGGTGCTGACCAATGCGTTCCCGCAAACCGCAGATAACTTCCAGACTGGCCTCGCTATTCCGTTTATCAAAGATTTCACGCTCAACTTAGGGGTTTTCTTTATTCCTTTCGGCATGTTCGTGATTGTTGGTGCATCGAACGCTGTGAACCTCACGGACGGATTGGACGGCCTTGCGATTGTGCCTGTTATGATCGCCTGTATGAGTCTCGCTTTCATCGCTTACCTCGTTGGAAACGCCGTGTTTTCAGGCTATCTCGGTGTGCCATTTGTGCCGGGCAGTGCGGAGATTTGTATTTTCCTCGGTGCGATCATTGGCGCGAGCCTCGGCTTCCTTTGGTATAATGCCCCGCCCGCTATGGTGTTTATGGGCGACACAGGGTCACTGGCTTTGGGCGGCGCATTGGGGTCAACGGCTGTCGCGATTAAGCACGAAATTGTGCTGGCAATTATTGGCGGGCTGTTTGTCTTGGAGGCCGTATCGGTCATCGTGCAAGTCGCTAGTTTTAAGCTCACAGGGAAGCGCGTCTTCCGCATGGCGCCCATCCACCATCACTTCGAGAAAAAAGGCTGGGCTGAACCCACCATCGTTATTCGCTTCTGGATCATCGCGATTATCCTCGCCTTGATCGGACTATCAACTCTGAAATTGCGTTAGATTTATGATCAAAGCTGAGACATTCAAAGGGCAGAACATCGCGGTCTTCGGGCTGGGGCGAACGGGCGTGTCGGCTGCGCTCTCGCTACAGGCTGGCGGCGCAATGGTGTCGGCTTGGGATGATCGCAGCGCAGGGCGGGACGAAGCGGCCAAGGCGGGCGTGTCCATAGTTGATCTGACGGCGGCAGATTGGGACGCCTTTGATGCGCTCGTCCTATCCCCCGGTGTGCCAGATAATTTACCCAAACCGCACTGGAGCGCAGAGCGGGCGAAAGCCTCGAACACGCCGATCATCTGCGACATCGAAATCTTTGCCCGCGAAGTCGCTGCGCGCCCTGAAGCCGCGCGTCCGAAGATTGTTGCGATTACAGGAACAAACGGCAAATCAACAACAACGTCCCTAATTGGGCATATTCTGAAAGCTTGTGGGAAAGATGCGCAGATCGGCGGGAATATTGGCCGGGGTGTCCTTGATCTCGACCGTATGCATGCTGGCACATACTACGTGATCGAGCTATCAAGCTATCAGCTAGAGCGTACACAATCGCTTCGTGCCAATGCCGCCGTTTTCCTCAATCTCTCGCCAGATCATCTGGATCGTCATGGCACGCTCGAAGATTACGGCCTCGCTAAACAGAACATATTTGCGAACCAGACAGATGCCGACACGGTCGTGATCGGGGTCGACGATGATTACGGCACGGAACTCTGCTCTATGTTGAAAGCGAAGAATGGTCGCCGCATTGTACCAATTTCCGCGCGCCGCTCCCTTGGGCACGGCGTGTCTGTGCTGGACGGGACGCTGCATAGTAATTTGGGCAAGCGGGCGATGAAGGTCTGTGACCTGCGGAAAGCGAAGACGTTGGAAGGCCTGCATAATTGGCAAAATGCTGCCGCCGCCTTTGCGGCTGTGCAATCGCTTGGTCTGCCGGATAAAGCAATCGGCGATGCCATTCAAAGCTTCCCAGGGCTAGCACACCGCATGGAAACGATTGGTCAAGTCGGCAAAGTTCGCTTCGTCAATGATAGCAAGGCGACCAATGCTGACGCCGCACGGCAGGCGCTCGCGAGTTATGATAATATCTATTGGATCGCGGGCGGCGTCGAGAAAGAGGGTGGGATCACACCCTTGCTCGACCTCATGCCGCGCGTGAGCAAGGCTTATTTGGTCGGCAAGTCAGCGCCAAAATTCTCAAAAGTTCTAAAAAAAGCATCTGTTAATTTCAAAGTCTCAGGGCAGCTTGATATGGCCGTCATGTGCGCCGCGCGTGATGCGCTGCAAAGCGATCAACCCAATCCGATTGTGCTGCTGTCGCCAGCCTGCGCTTCATTTGATCAATTTAAGGATTTCGAAAGACGCGGGCAGGCATTCCGAGAGTCAGTTGAAACGCTGATTCGTCTGTTCGAGGCGGAAAAAGCCAAGAAAGCGAACACAGAAAGCGCCGCCTAATGGTCGTTCAAACCATGTCATCCCGATCAGAGCGCACCCTGTTAGGGGAGTGGTGGCGGAGTATTGACCAAGTGCAGTTGACGCTGCTGATCTGCTTGCTTGGCGCAGGCTTGATTCTGTCTATGGCTTCATCGCCAGCGGCGGCGGCGCGGCTGGACTATGCTAATCCTTTCTTCTTTCTATATCGCCACCTCGTTTTTGTTGCGATGGGATTGGGCGGCGCAATCTTTCTGTCACTTATGGATGTGCGCAATGCTCGGCGCATTGGTGTCTTGGCCTTGCTCGGGTCCATAGGCGTGATGGTTGTCCTCCCGATCATTGGGTTTGAGGTCAAAGGCGCGGTACGTTGGGTGCGCCTTGGGCCACTGTCTTTGCAACCCTCGGAGTTTGCTAAGCCCGCCTTTATCGTGTTTGCAGCATGGATGTTCTCGGTCAAAAAGCGGGAGCCGCGTGTGCCGGCTGTGCCGATTGTATTTGCCGTCTATCTTGGCCTGATCGCGCTATTGATTACGCAGCCAGATTTTGGGCAGAGCTTTCTGCTGACGCTATGTTTTGCGGCGGTGTTTTTCTTTGCGGGATTGTCACTCGGTTGGGTGCTGTTTATGCTAGGCGTGTCTGTCCTCGGCGCTGTTGCGGCTTACACAGCCTTGCCGCATGTGCGTTCGCGCGTTGAGGCCTTCATGTCCCCGAACACCGCCGATAGCTACCAGACTGACAAAGCGCTGGAAGCCATAAGTAGTGGCGGCTTTTTTGGGCGGGGGCCAGGTGGCGGCGATGTGAAATATAGTCTGCCAGATGGTCACACAGACTTTATTTTTGCAGTGACGGTGGAGGAATTTGGTTTCCTGATCTCTGCGCTACTCATCATCATGCTCGCGACATTTGTAGCCCGCGCTTTCTCCAATGCTTTGCGCCTCAATGACTATTTTTGCCAGCTAGCAACAGCGGGATTGGCTACGATGATCGGGATGCAAATGATCATCAATTTATTCGTGAACTTGAATATGGCACCCTCCAAAGGCATGACCCTGCCGTTCTTATCTTACGGTGGATCGTCTATGCTCGCGCTCTGTTTTGCAGCGGGTTTGATCTTGGCCTTCACGCGCCGGCGCCCCGGCGCATACGCCTACGGACGCTAAGGCTATGCCGAGACTACTCCTGGCAGCGGGCGGCACAGGCGGGCATATGTTCCCGGCGCAAGCGCTGGCCGAAACCTTGAAAGCTCGCGGTTGGGACATTGCCATGATGACCGATGCGCGGGGACAAAAGCATACGGGTAAAATTCCCGCAGATCCCATCATTCAAGTCAAAGCCGCCTCAATCTCCCCCGCAGACCCGTCGCTGCCATTAGCGGCGTCATGCAATTAGCGGCGGGCGTGAGGGCGGCCAAACTATTTATCCGCGAGTGGCAGCCAGACGTCGTTATCGGCTTCGGTGGCTACCCCGCTTTCCCCGCCATGCGTGCGGCGCAGAGCCTGAACATTCCGACGATCATTCATGAACAAAATGCCGTGCTGGGGCGCGTCAACCGTGTCTTTGCTGCCAAGGCTTTGCACGTGGCTTGCGGTTTTGCTGATCTCGCGAAATGTCCGAAGGGCGCCAATATCACGACCATAGGCAACCCGCTACGGCAGCAGATCATTGACGCTATACCCACGACTTACCAAGCGCCCACAGATCGTATCAATCTGCTGATTGTGGGGGGAGCCTTGGGGCGAAAATTATTTCCGAAACTATGCCTGCGGCGATTGCATTGCTACCGCCCAAAATGCGAGCGAAGCTGCACGTTATTCAACAGACCCGCCCAGAATACCAAGACGCGGCAAAAGTGATTTACAAAGAGGCTGGCGTCACGGCGACGTGCGAAACATTCTTTTCCAATATCGAAGACCACTTGGCGGCCGCGCATTTCGTTGTCGGGCGGGCGGGGGCTCTGTCCGTGTCGGAAATCGCTGTTATGGGGAAGCCGTCACTGCTGGTGCCATTGGGCATTGCGATGGATGATCATCAAACGGCCAATGCAAAGTCACTCGCGCGGCTTAATGCTGCCGATATTCTGACAGAATCCGAGTTTACGCCAGAGCGTGTGAAAACTACTCTGGAGGGACGATTAAATGATTCGACTTGGCTCACGACCGCCGCCGCTGCTGCCCGTGCCGCAGGGCGTCAGGACGCGGCAGAGGCCCTCGCTCATTTGGTCATCAACGCAGCCGCATAAGGGCAAACCATTGACGAAATCAGAGTTACAACGCGCGCAAGCGACCCAAGTGCCATTCGATATAGGCCCAATCCACTTTATCGGGATCGGCGGCATTGGCATGTCTGGGATCGCCGAAGTGCTGCTGAATTTGGGCTATGCCGTCCAGGGTTCCGACATGCGCGAGAGCGCCAATACCGAGCGCCTAAAAGCGCGCGGCGCGACGATTTTCATTGGTCAGAAAAAAGGCCAAATCGACGGAGCCGCTGCGATCGTCATGTCATCTGCGATCAAGCCCGATAATACGGAGCTGGTCGAGGCACGGGCGAAATCAATTCCCGTCGTTCGACGTGCAGAGATGCTGGCAGAACTCATGCGGTTGAAATCAGCCATCGCGGTGGGCGGCACGCACGGCAAGACAACGACAACCACGATGATTGCAGCGCTCCTCGAGGGCGGCGGGCTTGACCCGACGGTGATCAATGGCGGGATTATTAATGCTTATGGCTCCAATGCCAAACTCGGCATGGGCGAATGGATGGTGGTCGAGGCCGACGAGTCCGATGGGTCGTTCCTTAAACTATTCCCAACTGTTGCTGTTGTTACCAATATTGATCCCGAGCATATGGAGCATTACGGCGAGTTCGATACGCTTCGTGCGGCTTTTGATAACTTCATCGAGAACCTCCCATTTTACGGCTTTGGCGTGTTGTGTATCGACCATCCCGAAGTTCAAGCGCTGGTCAGTCGTGTCACGGATCGCCGCATTGTGACTTACGGTTTCAACCCGCAAGCTGACGTGCGGGCAGAGAATTTGCATCCTGAAACAGGTGGCACCCGCTTTGATGTGGTCTTCAGCAATATTGATGGTGTGGAAGATACTTGGAAGGGACTGTTCCTGCCCATGGCTGGCAAGCACAACACGCAAAATGTCCTCTCCGCGATTGCGGTCTCCCGCGAATTGGGATTAAGCGAGGCGGAAGTGCGCGCTGGGCTTGATAGTTTTGGCGGCGTGAAGCGTCGCTTTACGCACGTTGGGAATTGGCAAGGCATTGATATTATCGATGATTATGGCCACCATCCCGTCGAGATCGCCGCTGTTCTCCAAGCGGCACGACAGGTCTGCACGGGTCGTGTCCATGCAGTGATGCAACCGCATAGATACTCGCGCTTGCGGGATTTGTTCGAAGACTTCTCGACCTGTTTTAACGATGCTGATTATGTTTATATTGCAGATGTTTACGCTGCTGGTGAAACGCCCATTGAGGGTTTCAGCGCGCCATCGCTCGTCAAGAGCCTGACGTCGCACGGGCATAAATCCGCGTCGCTCACCAGCAAAACGTCACTCGCCGCAGACCTCAAACCGCATTTGGAAAAAGACGACCTCATCGTCTGCCTCGGCGCGGGGGACATCACCTATTGGGCCGCGGACTTGGCGAAGGCTCTCGAAGCCGTATGAGCTTGATCGGCCGCCTCCCATCCGTTCGCGGTAAGCTGTCCGCAAATGTGCCGCTTGCGCCTTATACATGGTTGCGGGTTGGCGGCCCTGCGGAGGCGTTGTTTATGCCAAAGGACGAAGCGGACCTCGCGCATTTCCTGTCCTCGACGCCCGCAGACATTCCTGTGACCATTCTCGGTGTGGCGAGCAATGCCTTGGTGCGGGACGGCGGTGTCAAAGGGGTGGTTGTGCGGCTTGGCCCAGCTTTTGGGCAGGTAACAACGGACGGTTTGCGAGTCACGGCGGGCGCAGCAGCGCTTGATAACAAAGTTGCCAAGGTGGCGGCCAAAGCAGGGATAGCTGGCTTGGAGTTTTACGCGGGTATTCCTGGTACTATCGGCGGAGCATTGCGAATGAACGCAGGGTGCTACGGTACTGAAACTAAAGACGTTTTGGTAGAAGCTGTGGCGCTGGACCGTCGCGGGCGGCGTTGCGTTATGTCTCTTGCGGAACTTGGCTATACCTATCGGCATTGCGCGGCCCCCGAGGATTTGATCTTTGTGTCTGCGACGTATGAAGGGACAGCAGATGAACCCGCAGCGATCCAATCCCGCATGGACGAGATCACCGCGCGTCGTGAAGAGAGCCAGCCTATCCGAGAAAAGACAGGCGGTAGCACGTTCAAAAACCCCGATCAGAGACAGTCGGGAGGGCGCGGCGCGTGGCAAGTAATTGACGCTGCTGGCGGACGCGGTTTCCGTGTGGGCGGCGCACAGATGAGCGAAAAACACTGCAATTTCATGATCAATGCCGACAATGCGAGTGCGGCAGACTTGGAGCAGCTCGGCGAAACGATCCGCGAAAAAGTGAAAGCGAGCGAGGGAGTTGATCTGGATTGGGAAGTTAAACGCATCGGAGAGCGAGCATGAAACATGTAGCCGTTTTGATGGGCGGGATGAGTTCGGAGCGTGAGGTCTCTCTGATCTCTGGCACGGCCTGTGCGATTGCACTGCGCAATGAAGGCTTTGAAGTCACGGAAATCGACGTGACCCATTTGCTCTGGGAACAGCTATCATTCGCACAACCCGACATTATTTTTAACGCGCTTCACGGGGATTGGGGCGAGGATGGTCGGGTGCAGGGCGTGCTGGATATGTTCAGCAAACCTTATACACATTCTGGCGTTATGGCATCGGCGCTGGCGATGGATAAACATCGCGCGAAACATGTGTTGAAAGCCGTTGGGATTACCGTGCCTGAGGGCGGGCTGTATGACCGTATGGCAGTATCAAAATCTCATCCGATTGACCCGCCTTATGTGGTCAAACCAAATGGACAAGGGTCATCCAAATCCGTCTATATTATAAACGGCGATGACGCAGACCAGCGCGCGGCGATTGCGGCGGACACAGAGATGGGCGACCAAGTCGTTGTTGAACAATATATCCCAGGACGCGAACTGACTGTATCCGTGCAAGGAGATCGTGCGCTCTGCGTCACTGAAATCATCGCGGCCGAGAGCGAATCTGGCTGGTATGACTATGACGCGAAATACGGAGAGGGCGCTGCGCGTCATCAATGCCCCGCTGATATTCCCAATTATGTGCGGGATTTGTGCCTGAAATGGGCAGTCGAGGCGCATGAAGCCCTCGGCTGCAAGGGCGTATCCCGCTCTGACTTCAGATTTAATGATAAAAATTGCACAGAATCGAATGTGGTAAACAAAATCGTAATGCTTGAACTCAATACTCAACCTGGAATGACTCCGACGTCGCTTGTGCCTGAACAGGCCGCGTATGTTGGAATGACGTTTGACCAGCTTTGTCGCTGGATGGTTGAGGATGCTTCATGGCCGCGGTAAAAAAACGCAACACTTACAAAACTGGTCCCGTTCGTCGGGTTAGCCCCCTTAAGCCCGGACTGCGCGGCGCGCGGAATTGGGCCTCGGCACAGGTGCGTGCGGCGGGGCATACGCGTCGCGGGTTTGTGAAATTCACAGCCTCGGTCTTGGCGCTATTGCTGCTCGTCGTTTACTTCGCGCTTTGGATCGGTGGATTTCTGCCGCAGGTCAAACAAGGCGTCGCTGATTTTAAACAAGAGCGTCTGATGGCGATGGGCTTTGTGGTCGAGCAGATTGACGTGATGGGCGAGGGGCGTTTGAATGAACGGGATGTCCGCGCGGTGATCGGTATTTACCCTGGCGATTACTTCTTTGGTGCAGACCTAAAGGCCGCGCAGGAAAATACAGAAAGCCTCGCTTGGGTGGACCGCGCAGTTGTGCGTCGCCTCTGGCCAAATCGCGTAGTGGTGCAGCTTGTTGAGGTGGAACCTTATGCGCTGTGGCAGCGGGACGGAAAGTTTGCATTGGTCAGTGCGGATGGGTCTGTAGTCTCGTCATTAGAAGACGCGCCGAACATGCCCGCTGGGATGAAAGTTATCATCGGCGATGATGCTCCGCGCCATGCAGCGGACTTTCATCAAGAGTTGCAAGACTTCCCAAATCTTTGGGCACGCACCGAGAGCATGACTTACTTGCGCGACGGTCGCTGGGACTTACACCTGACAAGTGGAACGGTTGTAAAGCTGCCGGTAAAAGATCGCCACATCGCACTGTTCCGCCTGACGCAGCTACAAAACCAAGAGCAGATTCTTGATCGGGAAATCAGTGTGATTGATATGCGTCTTGGTGATCGTTTAACTCTAGCCCCCAAATTAGAACAGGACGCCTAACGCCATATGTTAACGGGGGTGACATCACGAAAGCCTGAAACAGTGGCCGTCCTCGACATCGGTTCGAGTAAGACAGTGTGCCTGATCGGTCGCGAAGAGCCAGGTCTGGGTGTGCGCTTAATCGGCTCAGGATTTGGTGTCAGTGCGGGCCTGAAAGGCGGCGCGGTTATTGACCTCGAGGCGGCAGAATCGGGTATTCGCACAGCGGTTGAGAAAGCCGAAAAGGCGGCTGGTGTGACCGTGCAAGACGTCTTCGTCAATGTCGCGCTACGCTCCATGCACTCGACCCATATGAATGTGCAGACAGAATTTGCGAGCGGCGCGGTGGCGGATCGCGATCTCAAACGTGTCCTGAATTCCTCGCTGTCAGAACTGGCGCAGCCTGATCACGCCATTCTCCACGCGATCCCGCTCACATGGCAAGTCGATGATGAAGACGGGATCAAGGATCCGCGTGGCATGTTTGGGCAGCAACTCGGCGTGCAGATGCACTTTGTGCTGGGCGGCATAGGTCCGCTGCGAAATCTCGCGCATTGTATCGAGCGATGTCATCTGAATATCCGCTCTGTAACGGCATCGCCCTATGCGGCGGGTATGGCTGTGCTGACCGAAGATGAGCGCGATTTGGGTGTGACATTGATTGATCTTGGCTCTGGCATCACTTCCGCAGCTGTCTTCCGCGACAATGCATTGGTGCATGTCGATGCGTTAGGTGTTGGCGGGCGGAATGTGACGACAGATTTGGCGCGCGGCCTCTCGACCCCCTTTGAGGCGGCTCGAACGGATTAAGACGATTTACGGCTCTTGCCTCCACGGTGCGGATGATGAATTCGTCTCTGTCCCGTGTCCACCCATCGCCGCGCAGGACGAGTTGCACCACGAGCCGCGCTCCGTCGTAACAAAAATCGTTCGCTCGCGCATGGAAGAGACGTTCGAGCTTTTGCGGGACCGCATCTACAAAGCGGGGCTTGAGAATTATTCGGGACGGCAAATCGTGCTAACGGGCGGCGGCGCAAGGTTGAACGGTGTGCGAGAATTGGCCGAATTGGTTTTGTCGAAACGAGTCCGAATCGGACAACCCCACGGCGTGTTCGGATTGTCTGATGTATTAGGGCAGCCCGACTTTGCTGTTGCCACAGGACTTCTAAAACAAGCATTTGAGCATACGGACGAGGCGATTGACGGGCCGCCAGATTTATCAGGACGCGCCTATCGCGAACAACGCTATTCCGGGAATGCGCTGGGGCGCTCGCTGCAATGGTTGCGAGAAAACTTCTAAAGCCGTCATTTCCAACGGATGTGAAAATTTAATCTAAAATCTCCATTATTAACGACTTGGTTAATCACCCTTTAAGAGTTTTCGCCGACTTTGATTCATAAATCATTGACCATAAAAATCGGGTGTCACCATGCCAATCAATCTATCCTTGCCAAAGTCTGTTGAACTCAAGCCACGGATCGTCGTTATCGGCGTCGGTGGTGCAGGGGGGAATGCGGTCAATAATATGATCGCCGCTGGTTTAGACGGCGTTGAATTTGTGGTTGCCAACACAGACGCGCAAGCGCTAGCATTATCGTCATCGGAACGCCGCGTCCAAATGGGCAGTGCGATCACACAAGGTCTTGGCGCTGGCATGCGTCCCGAAGTTGGTGAGCAGTCTGCCGAAGAAAACCTTGCTGAAATTATGGAGCATCTGGACGGGGCACATATGCTTTTCGTCGCGGCTGGCATGGGCGGCGGTACAGGCACAGGTGCGGCCCCAGTCATCGCTCGCGCAGCCCGCGAACGCGGTATTTTGACAGTTGGTATCGTCACAAAGCCATTCATGTTTGAAGGCTCACGCCGCATGAAGTTGGCAGAGCAAGGTATTGAAAACCTTTACTCTTGTGTCGACACAATGATTACAATCCCGAACCAAAACCTCTTCCGTGTTGCGACAGAACAGACGACAATGGCAGATGCGTTTTCCATGGCCGATGAGGTGCTGTATTCAGGTGTTCGCGGCGTGACAGATTTGATGGTCGTGCCTGGTTTGATCAATCTTGATTTTAATGACGTCCGCACTGTGATGGACGAAATGGGCAAAGCAATGATGGGTATGGGCGAAGCCACTGGCGAACGCCGCGCTGTTGAAGCTGCCGAAGCCGCTATTAATAACCCATTGCTGGACGATGTATCTCTCAAGGGGGCCAAGGGCGTTTTGATCAATATCACAGGCGGTCGCGACCTGACACTTTACGAAGTTGACGAAGCCGCGAGCCTAATACGCTCACAAGTCGACGAAGACGCCAATATCATTGTTGGCTCCGCGCTGGATAATGACTTAGATGGAATCATTCGCGTGTCAGTTGTCGCGACAGGCGTTGATGCGGCTGTCCGCGCTGAAATTAAGCCGCAGCCGTTTTCGCAGACAACGGCCTCTGAAAACGTCGTTGAACTTGGCGTGCATGAGCGGGCTGCCGAGGCGGCGCAACGCGCGGAAGCCGAAGCGCGCGCCGCATTCGATGCCTACGAATTTGAGCAAGAGGCTGAGCCTGTTGCGATGAACGCTCCGCCTGTTGTGCAAACGCCTCCGCCTTATGTTGCGCCGAAGCCTTACCCGCCGCAAGTGCAAGCGCCGCAACAAACGCAAGCGCCGCAACCCGAAGCGCGTTCTGCTCCGGCTCCCGCACCTGCGCCCGCTATTCCAGAGCCAGCGAAAGAACCTGCTGCGCGCAATCCGTTCGGTTTCTTTGGTCGTCGTAAGGCCAAGCCTGCACCCGCACCGCAGGTCGCCCGTACGCAGCAAAAGCAGGTCGCCTCTGGTGATTTGTTTGGTGATGACATGGAAGACGAACTCGAAATTCCAAGCTTTCTGCGACGTCAAAATCGCTAGATAAATTACTGAATTATATCATTAATTAGGCCCGTTCACTTTGTGAGGCGGGCCTTTTTTATGACCGTCATCTGTCCGCCACATTACCTATTCATCAGGAAGTGTAACAGACTGACACTGAGCGTTTCTTGCAACTCAAAAGGTCATGAGTAGTTTAGTTGTTGAGGAAATCTATTGTGGCCAATGTAAAACGACAATCTACGCTAAGAGCGCCAGCCGTCTGCGCTGGGATTGAACTGCATGGCGGTAACCACACACGCATGGTCATGCACCCTGCGCCTATCGGCTATGGCCTGCGCTTTGTGCGGACGGATGTAATAGATCGGAATAACCAAATCATAGTACGTCCCGATGCAGTAACGGGCGTTAAAAATTGCACGACACTCGCCAATGCTGCGGGTGTTGAAGTGGCAACGATTGAGCATTTAATGGCGGCATTATCTGCTGCGGGGATTGATAATCTTCGCATCGATATTGACGGACGAGAACTGCCTGCGTTGGACGGATCATCGGAGCCTTTCCTGAAATTGATTGAGCAAGTCGGGGTTGAGCGCCAAGAGGCACCGCGTCGCTATGTTAAGGTTATCAAGCCCGTCGAAGTCCGCTCTGGCGATGCTTTCGCCCGGATTGAACCATGCGAGCGTCTTGAATTAGATGTGTCGATTGAATTTCCTGACGCTGCCATTGGGTTTCAACAGGTGGAAGTTGTACCCGATGTACGTGGTTTTCGTGATCGCCTCGCATCGGCTCGCACATTTGCGCGTTTGCACGAAGTTGCAGCTCTGCAAGCGGCAGGGCTATCAAAAGGCGGATCATATGATAATGCCGTCGTTGTAGACGGTGCCGATGTTCTTAATCCCGGCGGTTTGCGATTTGAGGATGAATTTGTGCGCCACAAGGCGTTAGATCTTTTGGGGGATCTCTATCTTGGCGGACCGATTTTAGGTCGCGTGACGACACAAAAATCTGGGCATGGACTAAATCATGACCTCCTCATGGCGCTTTACGGTGATCCAGAGGCTTGGGTCTTTACGTCTATGCCAAGCGGAGACACGCCGCATGACATCACGCCCGAACTGCAAGTCGCGGAGTAGCTGTTAATTCGACCTGCAGACTAACTTTTTTCTCACTTTGCCTTTAGCTGTGATTGGTCTACAAGCCTGTCGAGTTATGGCATGCGCCATAAGAATCGATTTCTAGCGGGTTTTTTATGTCTCCGAAGCCAAATTTGCGTCAAATCATGTCGCGTTCCATGCGTGCCTTAGCGATACTGGGCCTTGCGGTAGCCGTGACAGGCTGCTCTGTTCTAGGCGGCGGTGATAAAAAAGAGAAGCTGGCCTATGTCGAACGCCCCGCTGAACTAATTTACAATCAAGCGGTTGACCGCATGGATCAAGGCGATTGGAAACGCGCGAACCTATTTTTCCAAGAGGTAGAACGGCAGCATCCATTCTCTAAATGGGCGCGTCGCTCTATGTTGATGAGCGCATACGCGTCTTACCGCTCGACTGATTATGACGAGAGCATTGCAACTGCGCAGCGCTTTATTGGTCTGCATCCCGGCAATGACAGTACGCCATACGCCTATTACTTGATTGCGATTAATTATTACGACCAAATCTATGATGTGGGTCGGGACCAAGCGACGACAGTGAACGCTGAAAACGCGTTGCAACAAGTGGTTCGCCGCTATCCAGATAGTGATTATGCGCGGGATGCTCGCCTAAAACTCGAACTGACTCACGATCATTTAGCAGGTAAAGAGATGAGCATTGGTCGTTATTATCTCAAGGAAAATCAACAACTTGCGGCCATTGGTAGATTTAAAAATGTTATCAAAAACTACGAGACAACCTCCCAAACCGAAGAAGCTTTGCACCGCTTAGTCGAGAGTTATGTGTCGCTGGGCATTATCAACGAGGCGAAGCTTGTTGGCTCCGTTTTGGGTTATAACTATCCTGATAGTGAATGGTATGAAGACAGCTACAAACTACTGTCTAATTATGGGGTGGATTTGAACGAGGAAGTGGCGAAGCCGCGAGATCGCGGATATTGGTCGCGCCTCAAAGAGCGTATTCTTTAAGCCGCCATGTTAATAGGGCTATCCGTTCGCAACGTCGTTCTGATTGAAAAACTGGACCTTGAATTCGCGCAAGGCCTAACAGCCCTGACAGGCGAGACGGGGGCGGGTAAGTCGATCTTGCTTGACGCGCTCGGCATGGCGACAGGCGCGCGGTCTGACCGAGGCTTGGTGCGGAGCCGGGACTGACAAAGCGCAATGTTCCGCCACTTTCACGCTAGAGCCTCATAATCCTGTTTGGGCCAAGCTAGCGGAACAAGACATTGAATCTGACCCGCTGGAAGGCTTAACCCTACGCCGTACAGTCGGCACAGATGGGCGCAGCCGCGCCTTCATCAATGACAGTCCCGTCAGTGTGAAATTACTATCAGATATCGGCGCAACTTTGCTGGAAGTTCACGGGCAGCATGACGGGCGTGGTTTGCTTGATCCCTTAACCCATATTGATATGCTAGACCAGTTCGGTGGGTATACAAAATTATTAGCAGATTGTGCCGAGGCGTATGCCGCGCGGCGGACAACTCAAAAAGAGCTAGACGCGCTTCTGACCTTGCAGGCCAAAGCCTCCGAGGATCGGGAGTTTTTAGAACACGCCATTGCAGAACTTGATCGCCTCGATCCTCGCGCAGGGGAAGAGGAAACCCTCGCGGCGGAGCGCAAATTTCTGCAGGGCGCGGAGGGGGCTTTGTCAGAGTTGGAAGCTGCGCAAGACGCGCTCGGTGAGGACGGCGCTTTCGAGCAACGTCTGTCATCCGCCCTCGCGGGGATCGAACGCCTGCGTCATAAATTTGGGGAAGGTGATGCGGCCGCTAGCAAATCCTTGACCTCTGCTGCTGAGGCACTGGAGCGGGCTTTACTCGAGACGCAAGAGGCGCGAGACGCGGTCGACAAAGCGGCACAGACTTTTGATGTGGAACCGGGACGCTTAGACGAGACGGAGAAGCGGCTCTTTGCACTGAAGGCTGCAGCGCGGAAATATGACTGCGATGTCGCGACGTTGATCGAGCGACGGGCAAGTTTTGCAGCAGAGATCGCTGCGATTGAGACTGTCGAAATGGATATTTCCGTAACCCGCAAAAGGGCTGAGGTTGCAAAGCTTGCTTATGATAAATCCGCGAGTGCTTTGACCAAAGCTCGCCAAAAAGCGGCGAAGACTCTGGACGCATCGACGGCGAAAGAACTGCCCCCGCTAAAAATGGAACGCGCACAATTCGTCACAGATATTAGCCCGTCACCAGAAAGCTATCGCGGGGTAGACGATGTGCGGTTCAAGGTTTCGACCAACCCCGGCACGCCGCTTGGTCCACTAGAAAAAATAGCGTCTGGCGGAGAATTAGCGCGTTTTGCTCTAGCGATTAAGGTCGCGCTAGCGGCACAAAACCAAGCCGTCATGGTTTTTGATGAGGTCGATCAAGGTGTCGGCGGTGCCGTTGCGGATGCGGTTGGCAAGCGCTTGGCCCGCCTCGCGGATGCGGCGCAGGTCTTCGTGGTGACGCACAGCCCGCAAGTCGCCGCCAGCGCCCATCACCAATTTCGGATCGAGAAAAGCTCCACAGGCGAGACAACAACAACCCACGTCCACGCCATCGCCGCCGATGCGCGCGAGGAGGAAATCGCTCGTATGTTGGCGGGCGAAACTATCACATCTGAGGCGAGGGCGGCTGCACGTCAGTTGATGGCGTCGTGAGTGACGCAGATATTAAAAAGCGTCTGAAATACCTCATTCAAGAGATCAGGTCCGCCGATGCGCTCTATTATCAAGACGATAATCCAGCCTTATCAGACGCAGAATATGATGCGTTGAGGACTGAATTACGTGAGTTGGAAGCGGCTCACCCGCACCTCATGTCTAAAGACAGCCCAACACAATCTGTTGGTGCCAAGCCCTCTGGCAAATTTGGCAAAATCGCGCACACGGTTGCCATGCTCTCCCTCGATAACGCATTTACAGATGACGATGTGGTAGAGTTTGTCGCGCGGGTCAGACGATTTCTCAACTTGCCAGATGATGCGCCTATGGCCTTTACGGCGGAGCCTAAGATCGACGGTCTGTCGGCGGCGCTGCGCTACGTGAATGGTCAACTGGTCAGCGGGGCGACGCGTGGGGACGGGAAGGTCGGCGAGGACGTGACGGCCAATCTGCGCACTGTAGACAACATCCCCAAAACGCTCACAGGTTCTGGCTGGCCAGATGTGTTGGAAGTCCGCGGGGAGGTCTATATCGACCATGCCGATTTTGATACAATGAACGAGGCCCAACTCGCGGCCGGCAAAGACGCCTATAAAAACCCTCGCAACGCAGCGGCGGGCAGTCTGCGCCAGATTGACCCCAACGTCACTGCCAGCCGCCCGCTCAAGTTTTTCGCCTATACATGGGGCGAGGTTTCAGCCGACATCAGCGATACGCAAATGGGAGCTGTCGAGCGGTTTTCTGATTGGGGTTTCGCGACAAATGCAGAAATGAAATGTCACGCAACGCCCGCCCAGATGATCGCGCATTATCACGAAATTGAGGCGAAACGCGCGGCGCTTGGCTACGACATTGACGGGGTGGTGTATAAAGTCAACGATCTGGAACTGCAGGCGCGCCTTGGCTTCGTCTCGCGCGCGCCACGCTGGGCGATTGCACATAAATTCCCCGCCGAAAAAGCGATAACCACACTAGAGGCGATCGATGTGCAGGTCGGCCGAACGGGCGCGTTGACCCCTGTCGCGCGCCTGACTCCGATCACGGTGGGCGGTGTTGTCGTCTCTAACGCTACGCTCCACAATGAAGACGAGATAAACCGACTGAAAGTGCGCGTGGGCGATAGCGTGGAAATCCAACGCGCAGGCGACGTGATCCCGCAAGTCCTTCGCGTAGTCGGCGATACGAGCGGCCGCACCAGTGACTACCACCTCCCACATGAATGCCCCGTCTGCGGCGCGGAGGCGGTGCGGGATGTGGACGAGAAAACAGGCCGTGTCGATGTTGTGCGCCGTTATACCAATGGCCTGAGTTGTCCCGCCCAAGCGATTGAAAGTCTTAAGCATTTCGTGTCACGCCGCGCCCTTGATATTGACGGCTTGGGAGCAAAACAGATCGAGCTGTTTTACGAAAAAGCTTGGATTAAAGAGCCTGCAGATATTTTCACCCTCAATTTTGATGCGATTGCACAGCTAGAGGGCTTTGGCGAAACGTCAGCTACCAACCTACGAGAGGCCATCAATGCGCGTCGAGAGATTGACTTCGATCGCTTCCTTTATGCGCTCGGAATCCGACATATCGGGCAGGGTAATGCGAGCCTGATCGCAAAGCATTACCTGACTTGGCATAAATTTGAAGCGGCGATGGAGTCCGCGAAAATTGGAACCGATGCCTACGCCGAATTGATGAGCATTGACGGTGTCGGGCCTGGCCAAGTCGATGCGTTGCTTGGATTTTTTGGGTCGGAGAATAATCGCGCGATCGTCGTGCGTTTATTGATGCAGATCACAGTTAAAGATGCCGAGGTCCCTGCCTCTAACAGCCCCATAACTGGCAAAACAGTCGTGTTTACAGGGAAGCTTGAGCGGTTTTCTCGGGATGAGGCGAAGGCGCGGGCGCAGTCTTTGGGGGCGAAAGTGTCTGGGAGTGTGTCGGCGAAGACGGACATTTTGGTGGCGGGGCCAGGGGCGGGGTCGAAGCTGAAAAAGGCGACAGAGCTTGGCGTGAAAACTCTGACCGAGGATGAATGGTTGCAACTCATTGGGTGAATGATGACGCGGTGGACGCAGACTTTGGGTGGCTGGACATTGGGCATTTTGGTCGCCCTTGCACTCATGTCCTGTGCGTCATATCCAAGATGGCACGTGATTGATGATTTTGAGGCGTCACCCACACTGCAAGGCTGGACCAATATAGACGCCCAAAACGAGACTGTGCCTTATATCCCAAACCCCCAAATCTCAAAGATTTACGCCGCAGAGGGGAACCGTTATATGCTGCGAAAACCTGCGGCCAATGGTGTAGTGGGTAACCGCAAAGCCTTAGGGTTTAAGGCGCTACCAAAGCCAATTCCCTTCGGTTCGCAGGCAACATTATATGCGCGGTTTAATGTTGAAGCCTTTCCGAACAACCAATCCTTTGGACTATCCGGCTCGCCGCCATCTGACATTCCCGTCTTGGCTTATGACGCTTTCGAGCCGATGATACGCGTCACGGATAAGGCCGAGAGCGATGGGACGCGCAATAATGGCACGCTGATGGTATCGACGGGCCATAAGAGCTATGCGCGAATTCAGACCCCTCTGACGGGGGAAGACGCCGCGCCACTTACGCCAGACAGGTGGTATGAGGTGTGGGCCGTGATTGACAACGCCGCAGCGGAGCAAGGTGGGCAGAGCTTTGATCTGTTTATGAAGGGCGGTGAATTTGAAACCCAGACACAAGTGTTCGCAGGTGCGGCTTTTTGGTTGAGAAATGAGGCGGCTCTGACGCATTTTATCGCGATTTCTAACACTGGTCCAACCAACGCGCCCTACGGAAATGGCGGAGTCCGATATGATGATCTTTATCTGTCAGACGGCCGTAATTTGACGATGCCGAAGCGCTAGTAACTGCGCTTGATATTGCGCGAAATCTTGGCCCATTCGGATCGGTTGGCGCGTTTGATATGCGCTTTATAGGCGGCCTCGTCATCAAAGGCTTCATTGACGATATATCGCCCCAGAATGGTCGGATGTGGTTTGACGCTAAAGAAATGACAGCCCGGCTCCGCGAGTGTGAGGCGTGTATGCTCGGGCAGGCCTTTGGCAAATGCGGCGCGATCAGCCTCTGGCACATCGGCATATCCTGATACGGTAAACATCGGACTAGATCGGCGCGCAGGCGGCCTTGAGCCAGTCCCGCACGTCGCCGTCAACCAGGTCGCTCACAGTCTCCCAGACTTGGGCATGGTAGGTGTTGAGGTAGTCCCGTTCTGACAAGGATAGCAAATCAACCTCGACCAAGGCGCGGTGAATCGGCGCCCAAGTCAGGTTCTTAAAGCCGAGCATTTTGCGCTCGCCGCCGACGTCCTCTGGGGGCGTGACGTATTGGAGGTTCTCGATACGGATGCCGTATTCGCCGGTTTTATAATAGCCAGGCTCGTTTGACACGATCATGCCAGGGCGCAGAGCGACGTTATTGGGCGCTTTGGAAATACGCTGCGGGCCTTCGTGAACGCCGAGGAAGACGCCGACGCCGTGCCCTGTGCCGTGATCGTAATCCAGCCCCGCTTGCCAGAGCGGGTGTCGCGCGAGGGCATCTAGGGCCGAGCCTGTCGTGCCTTCGGGGAAGCGCACAGTGGCTAGCGCGATGTGGCCTTTCAGGACCAGCGTAAACCGCTCCCGCATTTCTTGCGTTGGCTCGCCAATAGGCACAGTGCGGGTGACGTCTGTCGTGCCGTCATCATATTGACCGCCGCTATCGATTAGGAAAAGGCTGCCTTTTTCGAGGCGCAGATTGGTATCTTGGTTCACGCGGTAATGCACAACGGCCCCGTTAGAGCCTGCACCAGAAATACTCTCAAAGCTAAGGTCGCGGAGTTGTTTGGTCGTATGACGGAACAATTCCAGCTGTGTGGCGGCCTCGATCTCGTCAACCTCGCCAGACTGCGCGGTTGTGTCGAGCCAGTGGAGGAATTGCACAAGAGCGCCCGCATCGCGAATATGAGCCGCGGTCGTGCCAGCGATTTCTGCTGCGTTCTTGCACGCTTTGGGCAGGGCCACGGGGTCTTGAGCGGCCTTAACGGTCGCGCCTGCAGATTTGAGCGCCGTGAAGTAATATGCAGAGGACGTATTAGGGTCGGCGATGACGGTCTGACCTTTGAGGGCCGCCAGGGCTGCACCAATTTCGCCCTCGGCTTTAATCGCGACTTCATTGCCCAAATGCGCTTGCACCTCCGGTGTTAGTTTTTCGGGAGCGACAAAAAAATCGACTTTGCCGTGTTTATCAATGATGGCTGTTGAAAGCGGCAGGGGGGTGCATTGGACATCGCCGCCGCGAATGTTGAGGAGCCACGCAATAGAGGCGGGCGCAGTGATCAGGGCTGCATCTGCGCCTTGATCCGCGATAGATTTTGCGATCTCTGCGCGTTTATCAGCGTGGGACTTTCCCGCAAATTTTAGGGGTTGCACACGGATAGGGGTTAAGGGTTGCGGCGGACGGTCATTCCACGCAACGTCAATCGGGTTCGTGGCGAGGGCGCGCAATTCGGCACCGCGCAACGCAACTGCGGCCTCTAATTTTTGTAAGCCAGAGGGGCTGTGCAGGCGCGGGTCATATCCGTAAATCTCTCCAGTTTCGGCATGCGCTCTCAGCCAGCTTTCCATATGACTGCCCTGCGCCATGGCTTCGAAGGAGAACAAAGCGTCGTCCACTTGCTGCGCGGCTTGTAATGTGTAGCGCCCATCGACGAACATCACGGCGTCGTGCAAGCGCACAATCGCGGCCCCTGCAGATCCCGTAAACCCGCTCACCCACATCAGGCGCTCATTGCAATCGGGGAGGTATTCATTCTGATATTCATCCTCATGCGGTACAAGGAACCCGCTCAGCCCTAGCTCTGCTAACTGCGCGCGCAGTTTCGGCAAGTTCCGCCGACCAAAGTCAGGCCCACCTTTGACATCATAGGTCTGGAACAGCGAAATATCTTGTTGCATGGGAGCCTCTTTCACAGCGATTATCCTCCTTGATGTAGGAGCGCGGGCGACGTTAGGCCAGAGCAAAGATACGAAAATTCTCTATACGTTCCGAGAGTCTTAAGAGAGTCTTTCCAATGCCTTGCAATTTTGCATAGCTCACAATGCGCAACTGACGGTTCAGTTTTCCAGCGAAATTGACCATATCGGGGCCATCAGGAAAACATTCTTGAACACGATAAATGGAGACGAAAATGACGACCGTATTTAAAGGGTCTGAGTTTGTAACACTAACTGGTCAATCTACGGCAGGAACACAGCGTGTTTCTGGTGCCCCGCAGACAGCTGGTACAACAAATATTATCGGCCGCCGCAATTTGCGTCGCGACCGTCGCGCCGTTCGCGCGATCTAAGCTGATTATACAGAATGATGAAAACCCGGCCTTTGTTGTCGGGTTTTTTTATGCGGGTTTCACACCTAGTAGCGACGTCCAACCGGAGAGCGTAGGTTGCGGCGTGATCGTCAGACCTTGTGCCTCAAAAGTGGCGCTGACCTCTGGCCATAACTCGTCCAATATGCCTGACAAAATAACTTTCCCATTAGGGGCGAGGGCGCGCGCAATATCGGGTGCGAGGCCCATGAGCGGGCCGGCGAGGATGTTGGCAAAGATTAGGTCAAATTGCTGATCGCGCAAAACGGGCGCATTGAACCCGTCTGCTATATGTGCATCAATCAAGCCTGCCACACCTGCTACGTCTGCATTTTGTTGTGTGACCATCACTGCGTCAGGATCAATGTCGGTGGCTAGCACAGCGCGTCCGAACGCTTTGGCGGCAGCGATCGCAAGGATACCCGCCCCACATCCGAGGTCTAAAACACGCTTAGGGTTTTCTTCCGCTGAGATCATATTGTCCAGCATCAGCAGACAGCCCTTGGTCGTGCCGTGGTGGCCCGTGCCAAAGGCCAAGCCAGCCTCAATACGAACGGTGTAGGGCGCGTCGTCGGGGATTTTATCCGCGTCGTGCTGTCCGTAAATAAAGAACCGCCCCGCGCGGACAGGCGGCAGACCCGATTGCGACAAGCTCACCCAGTCTTCATCAGGAAGTTGAGTGATAAAGCGTTCGACCTCATCGCCCAGCGATAAATTGGCGAGCGCGGCCTCTGCGGCTGCCTCGGTGTCAAACAAGGCTTGCACATGCATCGTGCCTGGGCCGTCTTCAAATATAGATACCGCTAGTGCGCCCGCTTCATCTTCAAATCCCAACTGGTCTGATAATTCAAATGCGAGATCATTATGGGTGTGAATGAACAGGCCATACGGTTGAAAGTTAGCTTGCGTCATTTTTGCGGCCTCTTGCTACGCTCTGGCGTGACGCGACAGCCGTCAAATTTCGGCTTTTTCCCGTCCGCCCCGCACAGGATGTATTCCATGACTTCAGGCTGCCGAACATGCCCGTTATGCGCAAATAAAGGATCGACGAATTGATTGACCAGAGGGATCATGGCGGGTGCAAATTCGACCCGCATATCAATGATGTTAAACCCTAAAAGGTCGACGATATATTCGCGGTCATCCGCATCGCCGATATTGATTGTATTCCTCTGAGACTGTTGTGATTTGCGGTATAGCTGCTCGTAAAACGGGACCAGCTCATAGGTCAAAAAGTCGTTGATTTCGGAAAACGCGACAATGGTAGGGCGCTGGTTGTCTGAATAGTCAGAGCGTCTAAACGGCTCGCCTTCACCCAAGTCTGATAGGCTCAACAGCGGGATTTGGTTGGCCAGCATAAAGACCTGTGTGCCTCGGATGATGCTGTCATGGACGGTGTCTTTGCCGTCGGTCATGGCGTCTCGCATGATGTCATAGGCAACTTTTGAACCGAGGGACTCTGTGACGAAGGCAAAGGGATCAACGTCAATGGAGGTGCGCGACGCTGTGCTGCAGATCGTCTCGAAGTCAACAGCTGGGCCTTGGTCTTTCAGGGAATATCCCGCGGCATCCAAGGCGGCGGAACACATGGCACCGCGCGTTGCATTGCGAATTTCTGCCCCCGCTGGCCCCAAATACATCACGGCGTCAGAGAATCCGAAATTAACAAGCTTGTCTTTGAGGGTTCGATTGACGCTGCGCCGCAGAGAGGCTGGCAGGCTTTCCGCATCCAATCCGTCGTCTTGGCCGACAAATGCAACTTGCAAACTATCCCAGAAAATCTCGTCCCAGAAGACGCGGTAAATCACATACTCCAAGTCATCTTTGACCTTTAACACCTGACGATCCATGCAGGCGAGGCGATCCAAACTCAGGCTGCTGCCGGGAAGGGTTTGGTATATTTTTGGATTTTTTTGTTTGATGTAAATATGGTTTTCGAGCTGGACGTTTTCATCCGTTTGGTCCCGTCCGCAAAGAGAACTGACGGCTTTTTCGTCTGTTTCCAGATTATAGGCTTTCGCCAGACCCTGAATAAAATTATTCGCAAGCGGCGCATTTTCACGATTTTCGACCCAGCCAATACCGTGCAAAAACATGATGTTAACCCGTTCGACAGAGCGTAGTGGGTTGCTCACGCTATCAATAATCGCTTCGCCGGATGTCGCGCTTTTAACTTTGATTGTTCCGTCTAGATCATCAAAAGGCTTCACGACCCGTTCACGCTTCGCCAGAGATTCTAGGCCGCTAAATTGACCTTTACCCGCAGATTTTGACGCAAGTGAGTTAATCTCCAAGACTTGAAATTTCGTACTCGCACAGCCGCTCAAGATGATGGCGAGTAAGCACAATATCGCGGCCCGAAACATCATACTGCCTCCACAAATCCATCGAGAACTTTTTTCTCGCCAGCCTTCTCAAAACTGACTGTCAGCTTGGTCCCGTCCGCAGATTTTATTCTACCATAGCCAAATTTTTGGTGGAAAATACGCTGGCCTATTTCAAAATTAGCGCCTTTATTTTTCGCAGGACGTTTGACGGCGTGGCCTTCAATTTCTCTGGGCGCACGTCCAAAATTCGTGTCGCGATTGGCTTTAAAGCGCTGCCAGCCTGGGGAGTTGTAATTTCCGCGCGCCTCTTCAAAGCTACCTGCAAAGTTCTGCGCCACGCGGTCTGCGACTTTATTGCTATCATAATAGCCTGTTTCGCTCTCGGCTTCGACGTGTTGGGGCGGGAGTTCGTCGACGAAACGAGACGGGAGGGAGGATTGCCAGCTGCCGTAAACTTGTCGATTGGCAGCGAAGTAAATCTTGGCATTCTCCCGCGCGCGTGTGATCCCGACATAGGCGAGGCGACGTTCCTCCTCCAGCCCGACCAGCCCATTTTCGTCCATCGATTTCTGGCTCGGAAACATGCCTTCTTCCCAGCCTGGCAGGAAGACCAGCGGGAATTCAAGACCCTTGGCAGAGTGCAGGGTCATCAGGCTGATTTCGTCTTCTTGTGGGCCTTTCTCCACATCCATCACGAGGCTGACATGTTCAAGATAGGCGTCGAGCGTTTCAAACTCCGCCATAGCTTGGATCAACTCTTTAAGGTTTTCGAGGCGTGTGCCAGATTTCGCGTCTTTATTATCGCGCCAATATTGCGTGTAGCCGCTCTCGTCCAAAATACGTTCGGCGAGTTCTGTGTGTTTGACATTGGGCATGTCGGCGCGCCAACGGTCCACGTCCATGAGGAAAGCGCGTAGGGCCGTGCGGGCCTTGCCGCGAATTTCGTCAGTCTTGATCAATTCGCGTGTCGCGTTTTCAAGGCTCATGCCCATCACTCGCGCGGCTGTCTGTAGCTTTTGTATTGTTGTTGCGCCGATCCCGCGCTTGGGCGTATTCACAATCCGCTCAAACGCAAGATCGTCTGTATTGGATTTCAGCACCCGCAGATAACCATGCGCGTCGCGAATTTCGAGGCGTTCGAAGAAACGTGGCCCGCCGATCACGCGGTAGGGCAGACCGAGCTGAATAAAGCGCTCCTCAAAGCTCCGCATCTGACGAGAGGCCCGCACGAGGATCGCAACGTCGTTATAGCTGCGCCCGCTACTCCGCCAACTCTCAATTTCGTCTGATATAATTCGGGCTTCGGCAGGCGCGTCCCATACACCTGTCACAGTCACTTTGTGACCGCCTGAGTCTTCGGTCCAAAGCGTTTTGCCAAGGCGGTCTTGGTTGGCCGTGATTAGCCCTGACGCTGCGCCTAGAATGTGTTCTGTCGAGCGGTAATTACGCTCCAGCTTGACGACTTTCGCGCCGGGGAAATCTTTCTCAAAGCGCAGAATGTTATCAACTTCCGCCCCGCGCCAACCATAGATCGACTGATCATCATCGCCCACAACACAAATATTCTGCGACCCTTGAGCCAGCAGTCGCAGCCAGAGATATTGGCAGACATTCGTGTCCTGATACTCATCCACGAGGAGATAGCGGAATTTCGCATGGTAGCGTTTGAGAACATCTGGATGCTCCAGAAACAGCGTCAAATTATGCAGCAGCAGATCGCCAAAGTCACAGGCGTTCAAGACCTTTAAGCGCTCCTGATATGTCTTATACAACTCCTGCCCTTTGCCGTCCGCAAATTTGAACGAATCCTTGTGGGTCAGCTTATCGGGTGTCAGGCCTTTATTCTTCCAATTATCAATCAAGCTAGCGAGGTAGCGCCCCGTCCAGCGCTTCTCGTCAATATCCGCGGCTTTGATAATCTGCTTGAGAAGGCGGATTTGGTCATCTGTGTCGAGGATTGTGAAGCTACTCTTGAGGCCTACCAACTCTGCATGGATACGCAGGATTTTGGCAGCAATCGAGTGAAATGTCCCAAGCCACGGTAGACCTTCGACCGCGCCGCCGATGAGGTCGCCCACGCGGTGGCGCATTTCGCGGGCGGCTTTGTTGGTAAACGTCACGGACAAAATCTGGCTTGGATAAGCCATTTTATTCTCAAGAATATGCGCGAGGCGACAGGTGAGCACGCGCGTTTTCCCTGTGCCAGCCCCCGCCAATACCAGCAATGGCCCTTCGGTGGTCAGTATGGCATCGCGTTGTTCGGGATTTAAGCCGTTGAGATAATCCCCCGCTTGCATAGCGCGCCCATCTCTCGGCGCAGACGGCATGGCTTGCTCACTGATCGAGCGGCGCTCTGGTCGCGGCGGGGCAGGTCTGAACGAATCGGGGTTAGACATTTTAAGAACATAAAGACAACACGCCCGATTTGCTAGGGCAGGTGCGGCATAAATAAGCGCGGCATAACTACATCTTAATTTCGCCGTGAAATTGTGCTATGGATTTTGAATGAAACTTATTTATGCGCTTTTGATAACAGCGACTTTATCGACCGCCGCCACGGCGCAGGATAAGCCAACTGACACCGCGCCAAAACCCGACACACCTCCCGCTGAACAGTCACAAAAGTCGAAAACGCCAGAGCCATTCGATGTGGATGAGATGTTTCGTCGCGGTGAAGAAAAAGCCAAAGATGGAGGCCGTTGCAGACCCCCGCCGAAGCCTAGCGTGTAGGCGCTTAGGCCGTTTGCGACACAATCCGCAGGGGATTGTCTTGGTCCGCTGTTTTCATATCAAGTTTTGTCGGGACGGGGGGCTTGCCCGCAAATTGCGCCAGCGCATGCCGCACGGGTTTGCCACTCGCATTCAGCGACACAAAAGTCACTTTGTCGATTTTGATGATGTCGCGTTTCTCCGTCATCGTGCGGACGTGACAGCGCACGGATAAAAACGTCCGTCCGATCTCTGCCGTTTCCACTCCAATTTCTAAAACTTCGCCGTTTGTGGCGGGGGAGATAAAGTTGATCTCGCTCATATATTTCGTGATGATATGCGTGTGTTTCATCTGACACGCGCAATAAATTCCACATTCCTCGTCAATCCAACTCAGCAATCGCCCGCCAAATAGCGTGCCGCGACAGTTCAAATCTTCGGGCTTAATCAGTTTCCGTGTGCGATACTTAAATGGCATGTTCGTCTCTATTCCGCCCCACCAGCGATTAATCTGGCATAATAGCGCGCGATGTTTAGGCAATATTCGTGACGCTCTTGTGATGGTTTCATCAGGTTTTGATTAAATCTTGTGCTGCTCGCGGACGCCTTTGCTGATTTTCGAGCCGCTTTCGCGTGACAGGTGTCTGGCCTTGCCATGTGGGCTGATGCGTTGCACGGTGCTTTTATAAAGGGAGGAATCTATGATCATTATCAAACGTTTTTTCATTGCAATGCTGTTGAGTGCACTGGCTGCGCCAGCCCTCTATGCGCAGGTGGGCGCGATGGACGAGATTGTGGTCACCGCCACGCGCCTCGCGGTCGAGTCGCCGCCCAGCGTTTATTACACTCGCAAAGGCGACTTCTTACTGCTGGAAGTTAACATCGAAAGCGATGCGCGAGACCTGGCTGAGCGCCTAACGGAGCTTGAAGAGACGATTGACGAATTTGTGGCCGCTGCAAAAAAGGATGAAGATATCTCCTTGTCCTTTATTGATGAGGGCGATTTCGTGCGTCCGCTCACCTCCGTTGTTTATGAAGACGCCATAGGATTTGGCAGTCGGCCCGACACGTCCGTCGCGCGGGTTCAAGTGAAAACCCCAATTCCGGATGATGTCGCGGACGCTTTTGGTTTGTCTCGCAAGCTTGTGACCTTCGTCGATGATATGGAAGAGACAGGGCGCGTGACGATTTCCAATAACGGCGAAGTGACGATTTCGGTCGTCAATCCGGCGCAGTATCGCAAAGATGTCGTGAAAATTATCACGGATGATGTGAACGCGGTCACTGGCGCGTTAGGGCCGGAATATCGCGTGATTTTAGAAGGGCTTGATCAACCGATGGAGAGCTTTCGTAGCGGCGATCTTAGCCTCTCATTCTATCTGCCGTATGAATATATTGTGATCCCGGATACGCTGCACAGCTTCCGCCTTGAATTGCCAGAAGATTATTAGTTGCGCTGTACCTGTTTAAGCGCCCAAACTCGTAGGTAACTCGCGAGGTTTTGATCGGGGCCGCCCGTGACGCGTTGGTCGTCTAGGTCACTGATGAAGCGCGCGAAGCTCTTGCCGCTGGCGGTGACGTGGGCGTCAATTACATCCCAAAATTCAGCTTCTAGCGCCAATGATGTTTGATGGCCGTGGAGCGAGATAGAGCGCTTAATCATCGTCTTTTTCGGGGGTCAGCTTATGTCCGTCCAAGTTTGCCTGCAGCTTTTCTGCCAGCGCCTTCTTGAGCTCCTTCGCGGACTTCTTTTGCCCAAACCGTGTCCGATTGATAGCCGCCTTTTTCTCCTTCGCCTTCCGCGCGAGGGACTTCTTGGCCTTGCCAAATTTGATAATGTTATCAGTCATTTGGCTTTAATACCTATCGCGGTTTTATCATCAATTCGGGGCGGACGACTTTATCGAATTCTTTTTCTGTGACAAAGCCGAGGCGCACAGCCTCTTCGCGTAGGGTTGTGCCATTTTTATGCGCGGTCTTGGCAACTTTGGTTGCGTTGTCATAACCGATGGTCGGGGCGAGCGCGGTCACGAGCATGAGGGAGCGGCCGAGCAGGTCTGCGATGCGGTCTTCATTGGCTTTAATGCCAACGACGCATTTATCCGTAAATGCGGTGCAACTATCGGAAAGCAGTTGAATAGACTGCATCATGTTATAGGCCATGACGGGTTTATAGACGTTCAGTTCGAAATGCCCTTGGCTGCCGGCCATAGACATTGTCGTGTTATTGCCCATGACTTGCGTGCAGACCATGGTGAGGGCTTCGCACTGTGTCGGGTTGACTTTGCCAGGCATGATAGAGCTACCAGGTTCGTTCTCGGGCAGGGACAATTCGCCAAGGCCAGAGCGTGGTCCAGAGCCGAGGAAGCGAATGTCATTGGCAATCTTAAAGAGGCTCGCCGCAACCGTGTTGAGCGCACCATGGGCCGACACGAAGGCGTCATGTGCGGCGAGGGCTTCAAATTTGTTAGGCGCCGTTTTGAACGGGAGTTTGGTATAAGCGGCGACTTCTTCGGCGAAAGCTTTGGCGAATCCTGGCTTGGCATTGAGGCCCGTGCCAACGGCTGTGCCGCCTTGGGCGAGGGGGTATAGCTCTTTGAGGCCGCGTTCTACGCGTTTGATGCCCAGATCAAGCTGCGCGACATAGCCTGAAAATTCTTGCCCCAGCGTGATGGGCGTGGCGTCTTGTGTGTGTGTGCGTCCGATCTTGATGATCTTTTTGAACTCTTGTGATTTGTCATTCAGCGCATTGCGAAGGTGTTGCAGCGCAGGCAGGAGGGAATGGTTGATTTCCTCGGCTGCGGCAATGTGCATGGCGGTTGGGAAGGTATCATTAGATGACTGGCTGCGATTGACGTGGTCATTGGGATGCACAGGGTCTTTGGATCCGATTACGCCGCCCATAATCTCGATCGCGCGGTTCGAGATAACCTCATTCGTGTTCATATTGGATTGCGTGCCTGACCCAGTCTGCCAGACGGAGAGGGGGAAGTGGTCGTTTAGCTTGCCCTCGGCCACCTCTGACGCTGCCGCGACGATGGCTTTGCAAGTCTTTGCGTCAAGGTTCTTCGCCTTTTTATTCGCCAGCGCCGCCGAGCGCTTGATAATCCCGAGCGCACGAATGATGGCGGGCGACATGGTCTCGACACCGATGGGAAAGTTGATCAGCGAGCGCGCCGTCTGCGCGCCGTAATATTTGTCAGCCGGAACTTTCAGCGGGCCGAAGCTATCGGTCTCTGTGCGGGTTTGGGTCATGGATTATCTCTATTTAGGTGAGAGGTTATTTCTTGCGGAAGCTATCGAGGCTGACGACTTTTGGACCATCATCATCGCCCGAAGGATCGTCGTCTGAGTCTGTTGGTTCCTCATTAGAGGCCGCTTTGGAGGGCTTTTCTTTGTCGGACTTTTTCGCAGGCTTCGGCGCAGGTGTTTTGGGATCAGCTTTCGCGATCTGCGTCACGGAGGCGGTCTCTGTCTTGTCCATTTCTGGCGCCGCATCAAATTGCAGCGCGAAGCCAACGGACGGATCATGAAAGCGCGTGATCGCGTGATACGGCACTTTGAGGTATTTCGGCACGCCGCCAAATTTCAGCGTCACTTCAAATTCGTCGGGATAGGCATTCAAGTCCCAGAACTGATGCTCTAGCACGATCGTAATTTCTTCGGGATATTTCGCCGCCAAGCTATCGTCAATCTCCACCCCAGGGTAGCGGGTCAGGAAGGTAATGTAGAAATGATGCGCCCCGGGCAGGCCGTCTTCTCGGATCACGCGGCGAATGGCGTCGCGCACAACCCCCCGTAGGGCGAGTTGGGTCATTTGCTCATATTGCATCAGGTCTTGGCTCATGGACGCACCCTAAACGACCGTGTGAGAGCGTCAACCTGTGCTGATGATTTCACTTAAGAATTTTTACGACACTATCGTCGCAGATGCGCACTTCGCCTTGTCATCCCACGCGGACTGCGCAACGTAGATAGAGTATGACTACCTCTCAAGCCGACACCCCACTCTTTATCCCGCCCCACGCGCAACCGCTGACGGGGGATGAGAGTTTTGCCTATGCAACGTGGAAGTTCCTCCGCAATCCGATCGAGGGTTTTGGGCCGATGGCGTATGGTCAGCCCATTGTCAGCGTGCCGAGCTTTGGCAAGAAGCTGCATATCATCACCGATCCCGAAGGCATGAACGCGGTGCTGTCCCAAGATTTTAAGCGCTTCACCAAGACCGCGATTGACGCCCGCATCCTTGGCCCAGCCACGAAAGAGGGCTTGCTCTCTGTCCATGGGGAGCAGTGGAAGCGGCAGCGTAAATCCGTCGCGCCGATGTTTGCGAAGCGTCATATGTCCGACCTTGCGCCGCTGATCACGGCGTCGATGCGAGAGTTCACAGACAAACTCGATACGCGCCCCAATATCGAATTGAACGGCGCGATGGCGGAGTTGACCTTTGACGTATTGGCTAAGGCGTTGCTGGGCGATCCGCAGGGGCTGGATAAGAACCGCTTGAAATCCGCCACGCGCAATGTGCTGACCAGTGCGGGGACTTTGCGGCCTGACGATTTGCTGCCCTTGCCAAAATGGGTGCCGCGCCCGATCTCGCCCAAGGGAGCCTCGGCGCTGCGCAAGCTGAAAAAAGCGGCAGATCAGTTGATCGCCGCGCGCAAAAAAGAACCGCAGCAGAACGACCTCGTGAGCCTGCTGATCCACGCCGAAGATACTAAGACGGGGCGCGGCCTGTCGCCCAAAGAGCAGCGCGATAACCTGATCGGCTTCTTTATTGCAGGACACGAAACAACGGCGCTGACCCTGACATGGGCGCTCTATTTGGTGGGGATGCACGCGCCGACGGCGGCGCGTATCCGCGAGGAAGTGCTATCCGTGTGCGGGGAGGGCGACATCACTTACGACGACATGGAGCGCCTGCCATTCACCCGCGCCGTGATCGACGAGACGATGCGCCTCTACCCGCCCGCGCCTATGCTCAATCGTGAATGTCATGAAGAGACAGAGATTTTAGGCCGCAAGATAGAGGTCGGGGACACATTCCTGCTCTGTAATTATGTTATGCACAGGACGGAACGGCTCTGGGATAATCCGCTCGCTTTCGATCCCGACCGCTTTATGCGCGATCCCAGTTTGCGGGCAAAGGGTAGCGCCTTTATGCCCTTCGGCGCGGGGCCTCGGATTTGCGTCGGCATGGCGTTTGCGCTGATGGAAGCCGTGATGGCGCTCGGCACGCTGGTGCGCGATTATGATATTGAAATCCCAATGGGGACATTCCCAAGGCCGCTGATGACTGTGACCCTGCGGCCAGAGGGCGGTGTGCCAGCGCGGTTGGTGCGGAGAGAGTTATGAAAATGTCCAAGTCATCGATGGAGCCGACAACTGCACCTATGACGTCTTCCGCATTACAGACGCAAAATTTGCAACAGTCTTCCCTAATGGGCAGGATATACAATTCATTGAAGACTTGATTAAAAGACTAGATGAAAGCGAGCTTTCCGCTCTCTTTGACAAGTTCTGGGATGATCGGTTGGATAAAAAAGACGTGGTTGGTATTCATGGCACATTATTTTATGAACTGGCTTATAAGAAGAAGTGTTATCCGACAAAGAAAGAGAACGATTTGATTTGAAGGCTCGGAAGCGCCCAACTATTTTCGCACAACGCGGCCAAAGACGAAACTACCGACTGCGGCGCATAATATGAAAACAACGTATATTTGCGCGAAGCCTACAAGACCAAACGCTATTGTTGGTCCATATTCCTCTGGTATTCCGTAAAAACAGTATTGTGCTGTAAAAAATGTCAGGGTTAACATTAGCCCCCAAAAGAAATCTCTCCCAATGGTCGGGCTGGCGTTACGAGATAACAATTTGAAAGCGAATACGCCAATCGGTGTAAAAAATGCGATCGCGAATACGAAAAACACATATATCATAGCAATCATGACAAATAAATCCTGGTTGACGAATGCATTATTATCCATCGCGAATAATGCGAAAGCCGCTGTCACAACAAAAGAAGAGCAGGCTGCCGCAGATATATAGGCTAAAACCGTGCGGAAGAAATTTGAGTTTGGTGGGAATAAAATATCTTGGATCATTCCCAAGACCTACAATCAAATGTTTAAATTTACGTGGATTTTGTAGCCGAAACATTGGACTTCATTTGCGCGTTTGGGACTCAAAAATTGGGCGAAGGCTGCCCATTTTTTGAGGCATTTTGTTTTTGTGGTGCGCAATTGAAGTAAGTGCAGGGTTTCTGTTGCCAGCTACCCTGCGAAGCCCGCCTTAGGTTATGAGACCTAAGGAGTTAAAGTGCGAGTTGATCGCGCTGCTTACGCGGCGAGAGCGAACTCTTCATAGTTATTGTCATTTGCAATTACTAAAATTGGGCATTTAACGGTACCCATACGAATGAAAGCTAACTTCTTTAGACGTCTGTCGATCCTATTTCGGCCCCATCAGAAGGGCTCACGAAAATGAGCCTTTGTGGTGGAGCCGCCGAGTACCGCCCCCGGGTCCAGTCCGCTTATTACAAGCGCGTTTATCATTATAGCTAGCAAGCTAGCCTGATCTATATAGGCGATCGCGGTGTTATTTCCAAGGGGTATCGCCAAACAAAAAGGCCGCCCTCCGAAGAGCGCGGCCTACCCAACTCACATATAAGTGAGAAACTAATTATGCGTGTTTGCCAAGCAGGTATAGGAAAGTCACGCGTGACTTCTGGCGTTCGTCTTTCATTTGCTGGCATACGGCTTCGATCGCTTTGTCAGCGGCAGCGGCGCTCATGCCGAGTTTCTTGGCGGCGTATCCGTCGCGCACACGGTTGCGTTCTGCTTCATCTGAACAAGAGACAAGGGATGCGTCCTTGCTACGCAGCGCAATGCCGCAATAATTGACGACTTTTTGCACATCGTCCTCGGATGCTTTTGGGTCGTATTTTTTCACATTATCCATATAATCGGATGCACTCGCCATATTGTCCTCCATAGTTACGGCTGACTATTTGTAATAATGGATTAACCATAATCGCAAGCGAAAAAAATATACGATCTGGTAAGAGTAGCATTGTTTTAGTGCGTAGTGGCACCTAAACCCGTTCTATGTCCGATGTCACGCTTACCGTTATTATCGATCAGCTTCGGCCCTTGATTGCGTTTGATACGCGCAACGGGACGGGGGATGAAGTGGCGTGTGTCAAACATTTACGCGATGTTTTGGCGGGTTTTCGTCCTGATAAACTGATCATGGAAAACGTCCCGCGATCGCGGGGGAAGTCCGATAGCGCTTTTGTGCTAGCGATTTGGGGGGAGCCGAAGACGCTGCTGAATGTGCATATAGACACTGTGCCAAGCGGGGACGGCTGGAGCGATGATCCGCTAAAGCTTCGCCAAGAGGGTGAGCGCTGGATTGGCCTTGGCACCAGCGATATTAAAGGCGCAGCCGCGTGTATTCTGGCCGCGTTGGGAACCGTCACGCCGCGAGATGTGGCTGTGTTGCTGTCAGGCGACGAAGAACATGGCAGCGAAATTATGCCAGAGGTCATAGCGCGAGGGCATCTGAACGGCGTGGCGCGAGCGATTGTCTGCGAGCCTACCTCCTGCAGTGTGGGGCGTGCCCATCGGGGTATGTTGGCGATACGCGCTGATTTCACTGGGCCAGGCGGGCATAGCTCGCTCTCGGACTCAATTGAAAAACCGCTGCTTAAGGCGGCGCAACTGGCGGCTGACATTGGCGCATATGGTATTGCTAATCTAGAATTTGGGTCTGCGCCCTATAAAGGGCTATGCGTAAATATTGGCGATATTAAAGGGGACGGCGCCTACAACGTCATTCCAACCTCGGCCAGCCTGTGGGTGTCTATGCGTCCCCCGCCCGGTGATGACGTATATGCGAGGGAGGCCGCGCTCTACCGATTGGCGGGGCCTTATGATGCGCAGATGGATACGATTGTCGCGTTTGAGCCCTTCGCCACGCGGGATATTACGGCTTTCACAGACGTCTTCAAAAATGTCGAAATCGTCGATTTGCCCTATTGGACAGAAGCGGCGATGTTGAGCAAAGCAGGGGTCAATACGGTCGTCTACGGGCCGGGAAATTTAGAACAAGCGCACCGCCCGAATGAATATGTCGAGGGCGCGCAACTGGTGACCGCCGCAGCGCATTATGCTCGCGCCCTGTCGGGTGAATTATCATGAGTGATATGCGCGATACGGTCCTGAGCAGCCTTGCCGCTGTTGGCGCGAATAATGAAGCAAAGTTTTACGCCGACTTATTTGCCCGCCAAGACCCCGAACGCTTTGCGATGATCGTGATTGACCCGCGCTGTCTCAAAGACCCGCTGCTAGAGGCTTTGGTCAATGATTTGCGAATACTCTCCAACTTGCAGCTCGCACCGATATTGCTGATCGGGGCGCTGGACGAAGACCGCACATCGATCAAGTTTCAGTCGCAACGCCTCGCTCGGGACTTAGAGCAGAGCGGTGTGAAAACGGCGAAGCTGAACACGGCGACCTATGCGCTGATCCCCGAAATTCGTAAGATCGCGCGGTCGTCTAAAATTGTGATTTTGGAAATGACCGAACGGCGCGGTCGGATGAGCCTGTCGCAACTCGTCAAAGATATTAAACCCAACAAGATTATCTTCCTGCAACCCTCGGGCGGCCTGTCCGAGGACGGGGAACGTCGGCGCAATCTGACGATCCAAGATCTGCCAGAGCTTATGACCAAGCAGATATTTAGCGCTGGGCAGATCAATTTTTTACAAAACGTGATCGAGCTTGATCGCCAAGCCGAGACGCGCCGCAGCTATATCATTGCCTCACCGCTTAACCTCCTGCCAGAGCTGTTCACGACAAAGGGCTCAGGCACGCTGATCCGACGTGAAATTTCAATCAAGAGAATCAAAAGTTTTCGTCAAATCGGCAAGGCCAAACTGACCAAATCGATCAATAAAGCCTTTGGTAAAAACGTGGACGCAGCGTTCTTCAAGCGCGATCTGTTTCAAGGTTTCGTCGAAAGCGATCTTCGCGGCGGGGCATTGTTTACACAGATGGCGGGATTGCCTTACCTGTCAAAGTTTTGGGTATTGCAAGAAGCGCGCGGCGAGGGGATAGCGCGTGATTTATGGGACGCCATGTGCGCGGATGTGCCGTCATTTTTCTGGCGATCACGCATGGATAACCCTTTTAATGACTGGTACATGCGCCACTGTGACGGCATGCAGATTAGCGGCGAATGGCGGGTGTTTTGGAAAGGGCTGGACGCCCCCGAAATACCCTCCGCGATTATCGCCGCTGCATCTGCACCCAATGACTTTAAAGAGGAATAACCCCCATGATGCTTCACATTTCATCCGCTTTTGATAGCGGAAACATCGTCGTCAAAGACATGAGCGATCCGCGCGATATTCGTCTAAATATCCGCAAAGATACCAAGTCTGATTTTTATCAGTGGTTTTATTTTCGCATCACGGGCGCGAAAGGGCAAGCCTGCCGCATGGTGATTGAAAATGCCAAGGGTGCGGCCTTTGTCGGTGGCTGGGACGGCTATAAAGCTGTGGCGAGTTATGACCGCGATGACTGGTTTCGGATTCCGACGACCCGCTATGAAAACGGGCAGTTGATCATTGAAGTCACGCCCGAACAAGACAGCCTCTATATCGCTTACTTTGCGCCTTATTCTATGGAGCGCCATGCGGATTTGATCGCGGAATGTGTGCAGCAAGAGGGTGTGAGCCTTAACGTCATCGGCCACTCGATCGAGGGGCAGTCACTGGATTGCCTGATCGTGGGTGAGGGTCCGAAACCGATCTGGGTCATTGCCCGCCAACACCCTGGCGAGAGCATGGCGGAATGGTGGATGGAGGGGTTCCTGTCGCGCCTGCTCGATACGGATGACGATGTTGCAATGTCGCTTCGCAAGGCTGCGACTTTCTATGTCGTTCCGAATATGAACCCTGATGGGTCATGTCGCGGGAATTTGCGGACCAATGTTAACGGCGCAAATCTGAACCGCGAATGGGGCGTGGCGACGTTGGAAAACTCGCCCGAAGTCCTTCACACGATTGCAGCAATGGATAAGGCTAAGCCTGTCCTCTGCCTCGATGTCCACGGCGATGAGAGCTTGCCGTATAACTTTATCGCGGGCGCAGAAGGCATCCCCGGTTATACCGAGAAGCAGGCCAAAGACCTCGCGGACTTCTTAAGCGCTTACAAAAAAGCGAGCCCTGATTTTCAAACGAAGCATGGCTACGCGACGACGGCTCCCGGAAAAGCGAATTTGACGATGTGCACGAATTTCACGGCGCACCGCTATGATTGCCTTGCTATGACGCTGGAAATGCCGTTCAAAGACAATGCAGATTATCCAGACGAGAGTGTCGGGTGGTCGCCAGACCGTGCCGCGCAGCTTGGCTTTGATGCCCTCAATGCGATACGGGATGTTGTAGAACAGCTCTAGCCGCGCGTTGCTTTGACATGCTCATATATATCTAGCGCGGTTTCGTAATTCTTGTCCCGCGCGCGATTGCCGATCAGAAAACAGTCAACGATTTGCCAGATACCTAGCCCACCAAGTGTGATAAGCTTGAACACGCCAAGGACAATGTCACCGACGATAAATCGGTCAATACCGAGCCAGCCAAGCCACATATTCCAGCCAAAGACTTCGACAGGGTTTAGCGCCTCACGCTGCAGCAGTTCCATGAATTTATAGCGCTGCCCTTCGGTAAGTGACGCAGCCATGTCGACGATTTCGCGATCATAGTGGTGTCTATCCATTGAGTCGTTCCTTATTGTTTAACAATAATAAACTGCGCTTTGTTGGGCGGGCTGTCAAGGCTGTGGATATCAGAAAAACGCGATTTCGCGAATCGCGCTGTTCAGGCTAAGCAGGGTTATGCAACAATATCTCGATCTCCTTTCTCACGTCATGGAACACGGCACAGACCGCAGCGACCGCACAGGCACTGGCACGCGCGGCGTCTTCGGCTATCAAATGCGCTTTGATCTTGCGGACGGCTTCCCGATGGTCACGACGAAGAAGCTGCACAAAAAGTCGATTGTCCATGAGCTGATCTGGTTTTTGGCAGGTGATACAAACATCAAATATCTGCAAGACAATGGCGTGCGTATTTGGGATGAGTGGGCGGATGAAAACGGCGATCTTGGCCCTGTCTATGGCAAACAATGGCGTCGCTGGGAGGGGCCAGAGGGCGCCGTGATTGATCAAGTCAAAAACGTGGTCGAAGCGATCAAGACCAACCCCCATTCTCGTCGCCACATCGTGTCTGCTTGGAACCCCGCGGACGTTGACGATATGGCCCTGCCGCCCTGTCATTGTCTGTTTCAGTTTCATGTAGCCGACGGAAAACTCTCTTGCCAGCTCTATCAGCGCAGCGCTGATATTTTCCTCGGCGTGCCGTTTAATATCGCCAGCTACGCGCTTCTGACTCATGTGATGGCGCAGGTCTGCGGGCTGGAAGCTGGGGACTTTGTTCATACATTTGGCGACGCGCACATCTATTCCAACCATTTCGAGCAAGTGCGCGAGCAGCTCTCCCGCGAGCCCCTCCCGCTCCCCCGTCTCAAGCTCAATCCAGAGGTCATGGAGATTGACGGCTTCACCTCAGATGACATCAAAATCCTCGGTTATAAAGCGCATCCGCATATTGCGGGGAAGGTCGCGGTTTAATTTGTCCGCTTCATTTGTCCTCTTGCGCTTCGTGAAAATCTGCGTCACCAAAGTGGAAACTTTGTGAGGTGACGATATGAGACAATTTCTATTAGGCACAGCAGCGATATTGATGGCGGGCTTGGCGGGGATGGCCAGCGCGCATGATCTGCCCAATGAAGTCGAGGCAGATTATGATTACGTCCTCGACCTCTATAAGCATTTCCACGAAAACCCAGAGCTATCCTTCCGCGAGGAAAAAAGCGCGGCGCGTTTGGCAAAGGAGCTACGCGGGCTTGGCTTTGACGTCACGGAACGCGTTGGCGATAACTGGGTGAAGGCGAAGGTGAAGAAAGACGTCGGCGAAGTTCTACCGGGTGTCGGCAGTTACGGGCTTGTGGCTGTGATGAAGAATGGCGACGGGCCGACTGTCATGCTCCGCGCTGATATGGACGCTCTGCCGCTGGAGGAAAAGACGGGGCTGTCTTACGCCTCCAAAGTTATCGCCACAGACCATAAAGGCAATGACGCCCCCGTCATGCACGCTTGCGCCCATGACAGTCATATGGCGATTTTGGTTGGGACAGCGCGACAACTCGTGAAGATGAAGGATGACTGGTCAGGCACGCTCGTCCTGATCGGACAGCCTGCCGAAGAGATTGGCCTCGGCGCGTTGGCGATGCTGGAAGATGGCCTGTATAAGCGTTTCCCAAAGCCTGATTACGTCCTATCGACTCACACGTCTGGCTGGGACAGCGCCGGGACAATCGCCTACACATCTGGTTACGCGCTGGCGAATGTGGACAGTGTGGATATCACGATCAAAGGTATCGGTGCGCACGGCTCCGCCCCGCATATGGGTAAAGACCCCATCGTCATCGGGGCGCAGATCATCAACGCGCTGCAAACGCTAGTATCCCGCGAGACGAACCCGCTGCAAAGCGGTGTTGTGACAGTGGGCTCGTTTCAAGCGGGCTATAAGCACAACATTATTCCAGACGAAGCGAAGCTGCTGATCACCGTGCGCAGCTATGACGACGATGTGCGCCAGAATCTGCTGGACGGAATTAAACGCATCGCGCTGGCTCAAGCGAAGTCTGCGGGACTTCCCGACGACCTTATGCCCGTCGTTAGCTATGAAAGCGACTACACGCCCTCGACTTTCAACGATCCCGAGATGACAGAACGCGTGATGGCTGCGATTTCCGAGAGCATTGGCGCAGAGAAAGTCGTGACCCGTCCTCCGAGCATGGGCGGCGAGGATTTCTCGCAATTTCACCGCTATGATAAAGACATTCCAACGCTGATCTTCTGGACAGGCGGCAATGATCCCAAAGTTATGGCAGAGGCCGCCAAAGACGGCACAACGCCCCCCGCCAACCACTCCCCATTTTTTGCTCCAAAACCGAGAGAAACCCTGATCCTCGGCGTGCAGTCCATGACGGCAGGCACAGTCGAGTTATTTAACGGGGAGTAGTGGCTAGATATTGGCTCTATTGTAAGAGACTAATCCCCGCCTTCAAACCGTGTGATACAACACCCTCGTTCTTCTGATCTTGGGACAGGAACGCGTCAGGTTTTGGATCAGAGGACGGTGTGGTTAAGCGTATCCGGTGTGACAGCCGCGTGCGTGACCCTTTTTAAGCGGGGCCGATCATTTTGATATTCTAAGGAATATCTGGATGCGAACAACTGGCCGCTGATCAACAAACACCGCCGCGAAGCTACTTTCGTGAGAAACAAACTAATTATTTCGGTATCCGTCACGGATGCTGGCTTCGCGGGCTGTCCCGCTTATTCGTTATCCTTCGCGTCCATTGGGCGGCGGAGTTATAGGCGCTTTTTCAAGCTAAGCCTTCTTAACGAACATCGTCTTCAATTTCATCGCGCCGATGCCGTCGATTTTGCAGTCGATGTCGTGATCTTCGTCGATGAGGCGGTTGATTTTGACTTTGGTGCCGACTTTGGCAACTTTGGATGTGCCTTTGACTTTCAGGTCCTTGATGATCGTGACCCAGTCGCCCTCGTCGAGGATGTTTCCATTGGCGTCTTTATAAACGCGTTCGGTAGAAAATTCAGGATTGGCGCTCCACTCATGGGCACATTCGGGGCAGACCATCAGCGCGCCGTCTTCATAAGTATATTCGCACGCGCATTGCGGGCAGGGAGGGAGGGCCGTGGGAGGGAGGTCAGACATCGCGTTCCAATCTGTTTTTAACGATCCACCAGATTACAATAGCGCCCACCATCTTCCCCGCAATGCTCATAGTGACATTGGGCAGTGTGAGTTGATCGGGACGGATGAGGTCTGCGCCGTAGAGAAAGATCGTCGTATCAAGCGGCGCGGCAATGGCGGAGGATAGCAAGACACGGGTGGAAAGCTTGTATTTGGTGAAGGTGAACAGCGCCCAATCGACCATTTCCGCAATCGCGAAAGCGGCGCCGCTGGCGACCGCGAGTTCTGGCCCCGCCGCCCAAGCGGTCAGGCCGAGCGCAACCGCCATAGCGAGCAAGACCCAATGCCCGACCTCGCGCTGCGCAAAATCTCGCACGACCAGCACAAGGCCCGTCACTATCGTCACAGGGTTGAACGCCCAACCCGGCAGGACTTCCCACATCGGCGCCCACGTAAAACTCCAATTAATGAAAGGGATCAACAGGACATAGAGGATCGTATATTTGATAAAGGCCGAGCGCTTCGGGGCGATATTGGAATAAGTGGACATTTTGTTCTCTATACGTAGCGCTGGGCCTCGTGTAACCCACTTTCCATGTCTACGAATCCTAAGCTCTCTTTGATTGTCGCGAAATCGAGAAATAATGTGATTGGCCGCGATGGCGACTTGCCGTGGCGCCTGTCTAGCGATTTGCAATTCTTCAAAGCGACTACGATGGGCAAGCCTGTTTTGATGGGGCGGGTGACGTGGGAGAGCTTACCGTTCCCGCTGCCAGGGCGGCCGAATTTGGTGCTGACGCGGGACGCGAATTATTCTGCGCCCAAAGCTGAAGTCTTTACTGATCTGCACGATATGATCGGGCGGGGCTATGAATTGGCGGGATTGACGGGGACGGACGAGATTATGTTGATCGGCGGGGCGCAGCTTTATGCGCGGCTCTTGCCCTTTTGCGACCGTCTTTATATTACGGATGTGGACGCAGTAATTGACGGAGATGCGCATTTCCCCGCAATCTCGGCCTTTGATTGGCAGTTGAGCCGCGAAACAAATGTGCCGCAGGGTGAAAAAGACGACTATCCTTTCACAATTCGCGTATATGATAAAAAGACTGCGCAATAATGTAAGTGAAAAACCTTGATAAGGGACATCAGGCGTCCCACATAAAGCCTAAGTATAAATGGAGATAACATGCCAGATAATAAAAGTCCTTGGGGCCCCAAAGGTGGGTCCGGTGGTAAGAAGAACCCTTGGGGCGGCGCCGGGAAACCCGATCGCGCCCGTCCAGGTGCGAATGACGCATCGCCTGATCTGGAGAATGTGATCGAAGGATTTAAGTCCCGCGTGCGCGCTGGCGGTGGTGGCGGTGGACGTCGCGGCGGTCGCCCAAGCGGACCGATCGAGAAGTTTGGACCTTTCGGCCTTGTCGCGGGTGCAGCAGCTGTTTTCCTCGTCCTATCGATGTTTTACACAGTTGACCAAACGGAACGCGCAGTCGTTTTGCGCTTTGGTGAATATGTGCGGACCGAAGGGCCAGGCTTGAAGTTCAAACTCCCATCCCCTGTTGAAACAAAGATCGTCATGGAAACAGAGGTGGTTCAGCAAGAAGAGATCGGCGATTCTCGGGGTCAAAGCTTGATGCTGACAGGTGATGAGAACATTGTGGACATTGACTTCACAGTCCTCTGGCGGATCAAAGACCTCAATAATTTCATCTTCAACGTCGACGAAACACGCAACGCTGTTCGAGCTGTAGGCGAGAGTGCGATGCGCGAAATTGTCGGTAAGAATGAGCTTGAGAAGATCATCACAACGGATCGTTTGAACATCACGATCTCTGTGCGGGATTTGATGCAAAAGACGTTGGATGAATATGCAGCGGGTGTCGAGGTGGTCGAAGTGCAACTCCAAAAAGCAGACCCACCCGAGGGTGAAGTGGTCGCGGCGTTCCGCGATGTCGTGAATGCGGCGCAAGATGCCGAGACAGTCGTCAACCAAGCGACAGCTATTCAAAACGATCTCATCCCTCGCGCTCGCGGTGAAGCGGCGCAGATTATTCAGGATGCAGAGGCCTATAAGGGTCGCGTGGTGGCTGAAGCCAAGGGTGAAGCCGAGCGTTTCCGCTTGATCTATCAAGAATATAAAGCCGCGCCAGTCGTGACGCGTCAACGGATGTATCTTGAAACGATAGAGCAGCTTTATGAGAACTCCGACAAAATCGTGTTGGATGAACAAGCCGGTAGCGGCATGGTGCCGTATCTGCCCCTCAATCAGTTACAACAAAAACAAGGAGCAAACTAATGCGTAAATGGACCGTTTTAGGCGTCCTCGCTGGACTGCTCGTGATTGGATTTTTCCTCTGCACATTCATCGTCAAGCAGTGGGAGCAAGCGATTGTCTTCCAGTTTGGTGAAGCCAAGCGCGTTGAAAACACATGGGGCGAGACGGCCGATGCTGGCTTGAAATTTAAATATCCTTGGGAAAATGCTGTGACCTTGGATCGCCGCAATCTTGAGGTTGATTTGAAACCCGTTGAGTTGTTGGCAGCTGACCAAGAACGCCTCGTGGTCGATGCTTTCATACGCTACCGTATCATGGATCCAATTCGCTTTTACGAAGCTTTGCAGACAGAGCGCGGTGCGCAATTCCAGTTACAGTCTATCATGGACTCTACCTTGCGTGACGTTTTGGGTCGTGTGGAATCGCCCGAAATTATTTCTGGCCGTCGTGCTGAGCTGATGGCGGAAATCCAGGATGTGTCTAACTCTGTTGCCAAAGATAAAAAATTCGGTGTCGAGATTATTGACGTTCGGATCAAACGGGCCGACTTGCCGCAAGAAAACGCGGAGCGTGTGTTCCAACGTATGGTGACGCAGCGTCAGCAGGAAGCCTCTGGTATCCGTGCCGAAGGAGCAGAGCGAGCGCAAGAAATCCGCGCAACGGCGCAAAAGACTGCGACTGTTATTCGTGCGGAAGCGCAGCAAAAGGCCGAGATTATTCGCGGTGAGGGCGACCAAGAGCGGAATGCGATTTACGCCAGTGCTTACAACCTCGACCCAGAATTCTTCGCGTTCTCACGGTCAATGAAGGCTTACGAAAAGGGCCTGGGTAAGGGTACGACATATGTGTTGTCACCTGACTCCGATTTCTTGAGCTATCTTGATAATCAAGGCGGCCCGCGCCGCCGCTAGACATGCTACCTCTGGCGATCATATTGTTCGCCATTGGCGGCGCACTCGTGATTGAAGGTGCCGCCTGGGCCATATACCCGGGCGGCCTTCGCCGTATTTATCACGAGATGATCTCGCAAATGAGCGATAAAGACCTGCATGTTTCGGGACTTATTTGCGTATTCATCGGCGTTATTGTGTTAGCTCTCGCGATCGGCCTCTTGCCTGGCTGAGCTTTTGTCTAACTGAAAATTTAGGTGATGCGCGCTTAGGCCCCCTTGGCAAAGCCGCCATTTCGCCTAGAGTGAGATTATGAAATATACTTCGCTTCTATCATTATGTTTTGCTGCAGCTCTGACAGTGTCGACCGCGCCTATAACAGTATATGCGCAAGAGGTGCCAGTCGCCTCGCGCGGTGTGCCGCAGGGATTTCAACAACTCGCCAAGCGTCTTTCGCCTGCCGTGGTCAATATCTCGACAGCACAAACCATAGAAATTGATACCGAAGACGCCCCCGCTTTTCCCAAAGGCTCGCCGTTAGAACGGTTCAACGATTTCTTTGGGGGTGGGAATGATCGTGATGGTCGGGTCTCCAAATCGCTCGGCTCTGGCTTTGTGATTGATGCAGACGGTCATATTGTCACGAATAATCACGTCATCGAAGACGCTGACTTGATCGAGGTCACATTCCCGAATGGCGATACATATGAGGCCGAATTGATTGGCCGTGATCCTGCGACAGATATTGCCTTGCTCAAGATTGATACGGGTCAGCCCATGCCATTTGTCCCTTGGGGCGACTCGGACGCGGCAGAGGTCGGAGAATGGGTCATGGCGATTGGTAATCCCTTCGGTTATTCTGGCTCAGTCGCGGCAGGGATTATCTCAGCGCGAAATCGGGATATTTCTCACGGTAGCTATGATGATTTCATCCAGACGGATGTTGCGATCAACCGCGGCAACTCTGGTGGTCCGCTGTTTAATATGCGCGGCGAAGTCGTCGGCGTGAACACGGCTATCCTTTCACCGACTGGGTATAGCGTCGGAATTAGCTTTTCTGTGCCAGCCGATTTGGCGCAAAGTGTTGTCTCGCAACTGATTGAATTTGGTGAAACGCGGCGCGGTTATCTCGGTGTGCGACCGCAAAAAGTCAGCCCTGCGATTGCGAAAAGCTACGGCCTCGACAAGACTCAAGGCGCATTGATTAAGTCCGTTGTCGCGGACAGCCCTGCTGACAAGGCTGGGCTGCAGCGCGGAGATTTGATCCTTAAACTGGGCGACGAAACGCTGGAAAGCTCTCGGCTTCTATCGCGCAAGATTGCAGATGCACCGATTGATAAAGCGTTGAAGGTGACCTTTATTCGCAAGCGGAAAACAAAAACTGTCGATGTTGTTATTGAGCGCCTGAAGGAACAGGTGACGGATGAAGAAAAGCTTCGCCGTGAACAGTCCGAGAGTGATGCTGACCGCTCTGTGAACGGGATTTATGTCGAAGCCTTGACGGAGGAGGCGCGCGCAAAATTCCGCATCACCGAAGATATTAAAGGTGTGCGTGTGGTGAAAGTTGACAAGCGTGCCGAGGCCAGCGGGAAAATCCTCAAGGGCGATATTATTGAGGAAGTCGGGTTCGAACGCGTCACCTCACCGAAAGAGTTTGAAGACGCCATGACTGCGGCGGCAGATTTCGACGGGCCAGTGACCCTTCTGATCAATCGGGGTGGGAACTTTATTTTCTACGCCCTAAACGTCTAATGTGGATCATTTGAGTTTTGCATTATGCTTGCTGGCGCGACCGCTGACGCGTTTGCGCCACATACGAAAGCTGCTGGGTTGCATGTGGCCCCGCATGATTTTGATCACCTCAGCTTCTGATAGGCCTGACTGAGTTTGAATGTCGTCAAAGGAGGTTTCATCGTCCCATGCCATCGCGACAATTTCTGACGTTGTCAGCGTTCCTCGGTCTTTGCGAGGTGTGGCGGGGATGAAATCATCGGGGAATTTGCGGTCTGTCATGTGCTAGTTACGCAGCAGGTGCAGCGACAGTTCCTATCCAGCGTCAACAAACTCGTCTTCCGAAAACCCTTGGTAATACAAAGCCGTGCGTAAGTCCGTGCAAGTAATCGCACAGTGCGCTTGCGCCGCGACAACGGGCTTGGCGTGATACGCAATGCCTAGCCCTGCCGCTTGGATCATCGCCAAATCATTGGCACCGTCACCAATCGCGACAGCTTGGTCGGGTCCGCCAATATCTTGGCTATTACGCTGCATCGCTGTCAGTTTTGCTTCGCGTCCCAAAATAGGCATTTGCACAGTGCCAAGCAATGTATGCGATCCGGCCAGCAAGACATTCGCCTGATGCGCCTCAAACCCACAGGCTTTGGCAACACGCTCTGTAAAGAACGTAAATCCGCCAGAGACAATGACAGTTTTAGCGCCGTGCGCTTTCATCGTTTGACACAATGTCTTTGCGCCAGGATTAATCGTGATGCGGTCTGTATAACAACGCTGTAAGACGGATAAATCCAAGCCTTTCAACAGGCTAACACGTTCTGTCAAAGCGTCTTCAAAGTCGAGTTCGCCGCGCATGGCGCGTTCCGTGATCTCGCTGACGCGGTCTTTCACACCTGCAAAGTCGGCGAGTTCATCAATACATTCCTGCCCAATCAAAGTGCTATCCATATCGCAGATCAGGAGTTTTTTGCGGCGGTTATGGCTGGTAAAAATTCCAATATCTGCTTCAATGCCAGAGGCTTGCAGGGCTTCCGAAATATCTTCATGGGTCACGCTATTGGTGATCATACATTCGAAAGCTTTGCCTTCTGCCAAAACACAAAAGTCGGGAGTGGCGGGCAGGGTCGCTATTGCTTCTTCAAATGCCAAATTATCTCTTTGGGCTAGCACTATTGTGGCGATACGGGGTAAGGCGGCAGGCATGACAAGGTCTCACGTAAGATGAAGCGCGTTATTTGTATCGCAGGCTCAACCGCTAGCGGCAAGAGTGCATTCGCTGTACGCCTTGCGAAAGCTGTGGGCGGTGAGGTGATCAACGCAGATAGCATGCAGGTCTACCGCGAGCTACAAGTGCTCTCAGCAAGACCTGATGCAACCGAGATGGCGGGGGTGGCGCACCACCTATTCGGACATATTTCAGGGAGCCAAAGATATTCTACGGGGGCTTGGCAGCGGGAGGTTGTGCCAGTGATCTTGGATTGTCTGGCCCAGGATGTGACGCCGATTTTGACAGGTGGGACGGGGCTTTACTTCAAATCTCTGACAGAGGGGATTGCGGATATTCCTGATGTAGACAACGCCGTTTCACAATCATCACAGGCTTTGCTGGATACTCATGGCATTGCCAAATTTCGAGAGATGTGCGCTGACATTGACCCTATCGCGACGGCCCAAGTGCAGGGACATGATCCGCAGCGGCTCTTGCGAATCTATGATGTGTGGGCGGAAAGTGGCGCGCCTTTGTCGACTTGGCAGGCGAAGACCCGCCCGATTATTCCAGTGCAATTCATGCACACGGCTGTCCTCCTTCCGCCAAGGCAGTCGCTTTATGAAAAGATCAACCAGCGGTTTGACCAAATGGTTGAATTAGGCGGCGTAGACGAAGCGAGGCTTGTTCAGGCGCTAGGGCTAGACCCAAGCTTGCCAATGATGAAGGCGATTGGGCTCAGTCATTTATTGCGTCATTTTCAGGACAAGCTGTCTTATGCGGAGGCTATTGATCTCGCCAAACGCGATTCGAGACGACTCGCGAAACGGCAAATGACGTGGTTTCGCAATCAAACACCCGACTGGCAAAAATTGGAAACGGCAGCGGATCGCGAGGCGTTTCTGGCGCATGTCGTGGCAAATCCAAATGTCTAACCTTGTGGCTTTTTCAGTTTTGAATATCGCTGGTGCAGGGTAAGGGCCACCTATGAAACAGCTTTGGGCCTTCATCACGCAAATGGATAAGAAAGCGCGTCGTGCTTTGGGCGTGACGCTGCTGATGTTTGCTTTGGTGATCGGAATGATCGTGTTGGGCAAAGATGTGTTGAGTGTGAATGAGAGCGAGGTCAATCGACTTTTTGAGGCGCTGCGCGATAGTGGCTGGGGTCTGCCTGCGACTATCCTCGTCTTCTGTCTGGCTGCCTTTATCGGTGTGCCGCAATGGGTTTTGATTGCGGGCGTTGTGCTGGCGTTTGGTCCCTTAATGGGTAGCGCCTATGCGTGGGTTGCCACGATGCTGTCGGCCAGTTTGGACTTCTGGTTAGGCCGTTGGGTGGGGGCTGAGCGCTTGCGCCAATACGGTGGAGACCTCATCAACCGCATTATCGCGATTGTGCAGAAGAACGGATTTGTCACAAGCTTCGCCGTGCGCTTTGTTCCGACAGGGCCATTTGTGCTGGTGAATATGGCGGCTGGTGTATCGCGTATGACGTTTCCTGCCTTTGCAGCAGGCACAGGGCTCGGCATTATTCCGAAGATCGCCATTGTTGGATTGGTCGCGCAGGGCATTGTTTCCGGCGAGCAAGGCAAGTCGGTTTTTCAAGTCTTTATCGGGCTCGCTATCGTGATAATTATTGGAATGTTTCTGGCGCGCCGCACTCTACAAAAGCGCTTGAATTTAGATGCGGAAAACGCCCCGAACAAATAGCAGCGAAATTTGGCGGAATTCAGCAGGATTAGCTTGCAATTTCCCGCGACACTTTCCATTAACAAATTTAAGGGACTCGCCTCAAGAGAATTAATTACAGCTGTTTCGCGTGAGTGGGGCACAGGCACAAACAGACATAGGGCTTCTAATGTCACTGCTAGACGCATTTTCATCTGACATCGCGATCGATCTAGGGACCGCTAACACCATGATTTACGCCAAGGGGCGTGACATCGTTTTGAACGAGCCCTCCGTTGTGGCGTTCTCTGTTCGCAATGGTCGCAAGGTCGTTCATGCTGTAGGTATTGATGCCCGTAACATGCTAGGCCGTACGCCGGGCCATATCGAGGCGATCCGCCCGATGAAAGACGGCGTGATTGCCGACTTTGAAGTCGCTGAGAAAATGATCGAGCATTTCATCAAAAAGGTGAAATCACAGAACGGCTTCTGGCGTCGGGCCAAGCCCCGTGTCGTGATCTGTGTGCCAAGCGGCGCAACGGCGGTGGAACGCCGCGCGATCCATCAATCAGCCGAACAAGCGGGCGCGCGTCGTGTCTATCTGATCGAAGAGCCTATGGCGGCGGCGCTGGGCGCGGGTCTACCAATCCATGAACCTAGTGGGTCTATGGTTGTCGATATTGGCGGCGGCACGACGGAGGTCGCTGTGCTGTCCCTCGACGGTATTGTCTATTCGCGTTCTGTGCGTGTCGGCGGCGACAAAATGGATGACGCGATTATCCAATATGTGCGCCGCACAACGAACCTATTGCTAGGCGAGATGTCCGCTGAGCGCGTGAAAAAAGAAATTGGTTCTGCGACGATGCCGGCGGATAATGAAGGCATGACTGTTCAGATCAAAGGCCGCGACTTGATGAACGGTGTTCCGCGCGAAATTCGCGTAACCGAAGCCATGATCGCGGAGAGCCTCGCTGAACCAGTTGAGCAAATCGTGGAAGCTGTAAAAATGGCGCTCGAAGCTACGCCGCCTGAACTGGCCGCTGATATTGTTGATAAAGGCATCATGTTGACAGGCGGCGGCGCGTTGCTGCGGAATTTGGACTCGGAGCTTCGCTCTCGCACAGGTCTGCCCGTGTCAATCGCGGATGATCCTCTGTCCTGTGTCGTGCGCGGCTCTGGCACTGTGGTTGAGAATTTGAAAAAATGGAAAAGCGTCCTGTCCAGCGGTGTATAGCTGCGGACATTGATGACGCGAGAGAAGAGGCGCAAGGCACAACATGGCCCTGTCTAACCGAGATGATGACGGGTTAACGCACTGGGTCTTGATCTTGGCATTTATCGTCGCCGGGTTCTTCTTAGTTGTAACACGCGACTCGGCAAGGCTGCGCGTATCAACCCCGAGCACCTTGGACAATATCAACAGCCCTGCGATTGCGGTTCTGTCTAAACCCGTGCGCTCGCTCGAAAATTTGATATTTGGGTTTCGCGACCGCGCGCGCGCCTTTGAAGAGAACAAAGCCTTGCGGGCGGAGCTGCAACAACTTCGCGAATCCCAAGCCCTCTATGATGTCATGCGGATGAAAGTCAGTCGGTATGAGCAAATATTAGCCGTCAATACGAAGACAGATCTGCCGCTAAAAAAATTGGCGCCCGCGCAGTTAGCGAGAGCGATGGCCCGTTCGTGCGTTCGATGCTTCTCAACGTCGGTCGGGAGCAAGGCGTTATGATCGGCAATCCAGTGATGAGTGCGGACGGCCTGATTGGGCATATCATCAATATCGGGAAGACATCGTCCCGTGTTTTATTGCTCGGGGATTTGAACAGCCGCATTTCCGTCATGGCTCGCGACCACGAAAGCCGCGCGATTTTAGCGGGCGATAACTTACCACAGCCTAAACTATCTTTCGTTGCTGAGGGCGCGCCATGGGCGGCTGGGGATGTCGTGATTACGTCCGGTGATGACGGGATGTTGCCGCGTGGATTGTTCATTGGCGAAGTTGTTCGCGGCGAGCGCGGCGAGTTGCGCGTTCAACTGGGATCAGACAGCCAAGCCTTGGATTGGGTTTGGGTGTCACCCTTCGTGCCAATTACGTTGACGGAAGATGATCTCGAACTTGATCCCCCTGCCACAACGACAGAGCCAGGCTGATGGTCTATCAAACCACATCATCAACGCGACAGAGTAGTCGCATTGTCCCTGCGACCTTGGCGCTAATTTTTGCCGCGCTTATGTCTTTCGTGAGCCTGAATATTAGCGGATCCACCATAGCCCTGACATGGCTTCCGCTTCTTTTAATCACGCTGTGGCCGAGGCAAGTGCCGTCTGTTTATAGTATCGCGCTATTTCTCGCGGTTGGATTATTCGTGGATTGGGGCAGTGCTGGTGCGCCGGGGCAATGGGCGATTATTTATCTCGCTGTGTTCGCCGTGCTGCGCCCTGATCGCCGCGCCAAGCCTATCGGCTTTGTGCAGGCGGTGCAGTATTGGGTGGTGGCTCTCATTACGGGCTTGGTCTTGCTCGTGGTCACGGGTTGGTTTGTTTATGGTGTGCTGCCAAATACGCTGTCTCTAGCGCGTCAAGTCGGCCTTGTAACAGTTCTACTGCCAATCGTTTTTGCCCTGCGCGGTGGTCTGCGCTACATTTTAACTGATGCAGATGATAGGGATTTTTAAGTGAACGCTGAGAGCGGAAAATCAGACGGCACTATCATTAATCGTCGCGCTGCGATGATGGGGCTTGGCGGCGTTGGCATTTTCGGTGTGCTGGCCAGTCGCTTGTTTTATCTGCAAGTCGAAAAGGCCGAGGATTACCTGACGCTGTCCGAGAACAACCGTTTCAACTTCAACGTGATCCTCCCTGTCCGGGGTAAAATCTTGGATCGCTACGGCGAAAAGCTTGCGGAAAATCGTCAAGATTTTCGGGCTGTCCTCATTCCGGAACGAACAAAAGATATTGACCAAACCCTTGCGCGAGTAAGCGATATAGTGGGGCTTGATGAGGCCGCGATTAAGCGCATCAAGAAAGATATTCGCGAAAACGCAAAGTTTATCCCAATCATGATCAAAGATCATTTGGACTGGAAGACGTTTTCGACGCTCAATATGAAAATGCACAATCTGCCTGGAATTATTCCCGAAGCGGGTGAGGGGCGATCCTATCCGAATGGCGGGGTTTTTGCGCACACTTTGGGATATGTCGGCCGGGCTAATGATAAAGATATGGAAGTCGATCGTGACCCGCTCTTGCGGCAGCCTACTTTCCGCATTGGGAAGACAGGCGTCGAAGCGGCGGCCGAAAGCACATTGCGCGGCTCCGCAGGCCGGCTGAAAGTCGAAGTCAACGCTATGGGTCGCATCGTGCGGGAATGGCCCGACCCCAAAGACAGGGCCACGCCAGGCAAAGATGTCTGGCTAACGCTCGACGCGCCTTTACAACGCTTTGCCGCTGAACAATTCGGTGAAGACAGTGGCGGCCTGGCGGTGATGGACGTTATGACAGGGGAGCTGCGCACCTTGCTCTCTATGCCGAGCTATGACGCGAATTTGTTTGTGTCGGGCCTGACACAGGCGGACATGGACGCGCTGAACAATGACGAGCGGCGCCCGCAATATAACAAAGTGATCAGCGGCGGTTATGCGCCTGCGTCGACGTTCAAAATGGTCGTAATGCTCGCCGCGCTTGAGAGTAAGATGATTGATCCGTCGCGCGATGTTTTCTGCGTGGGTCGGTTACGCCTTGGCAATCGGACGTTTCATTGCTGGAAGCGGCAAGGCCATGGCCGCATGGATATGCATGACGCGTTAAAGCATAGTTGCGACGCCTATTTTTACGAGATCGCTCAAGTGATTGGGATCGAGCGTATTGCTGACATGGCGCGGCGTCTGGGGTTAGGGCAGCGGCATGATGTTGGCATTGCGGGCGAAAAGTCTGGAATTGTCCCCGACCCGACTTGGAAGCAGGATAAGCTAGGATCAGCTTGGCGCATGGGCGATACACTGAACGCGTCGATCGGGCAGGGCTTTGTGCTGGCGACGCCGCTGCAACTGGCGGTGATGACAGCGCGGATTGCCAATGCGAAATATGCTGTGTCACCGACCTTGATCGTTGGTCAGGATTTGCGTGAGCCGTTGGAACTCAACATCAACCCGCGGCATTTGGCCTATGTGCAAAGATCTATGTGGGCCGTTGTCAATGAGGAAGGCGGCACAGGTGTGGCGAGCCGTAATATCGGTCTGCCAGACATCGAAATTGCTGCTAAGACAGGCACAGCGCAAGTACGCGGTATCTCGGCGAGCGAGCGGGCATCGGGTGTCCGCAAGAATGAAGCCCTCCCTTGGAAGCTACGCGATCATTCAATTTTCGTCGCTTATGGCCCCTATGCTCAGCCGCGCTTTGCGGTGGGATGTGTCGTGGAACATGGCGGGTCAGGGTCACGTCGCGCGGCGCAACTGGCGCGGACTGTCTTGGCGGAAGCGCTTAAACGCGACGGACTTGGCCCTCGCACGGAAAATAGCGAACCCTCCAAGAATAAACCGGTGCGACTATGAGAGGGCTAGGCGCGAGTGGAAGCTTTGAGAGCAGCCGTAGTCTGCAGACGAAACTCTATGAATTAAACTGGCTTCTGATCGCGCTGATTATGCTAATCGGCATGGTCGGTGTTGTTATGATTTATTCCGCAACAGACGGAATTTGGACGCAAGGCGCAATGCAGCACATGGTGCGGATAGGCGTTTGCGCACTCATTATGCTGATTGTCGCGCTGATTGATATTCGTGTCTGGTATAACCTCGCATACCCCGCTTACGCTGGGGCGCTTTTGCTTTTGATTGCAGTTGAGTTTTTTGGGATCAGCGTAAATGGCTCTCAGCGTTGGGTCGATTTAGGCTTTATGCGCTTACAACCGTCAGAGATTATGAAGCCCGCTATCGTTATGGCGATTGCGCGATATTACCATGATTTACCAGATTGGCGGGTCTCGCGAATATCGGGTCTGGCGGGGGGCGCTCTGCTGATTGTTCTGCCTATGGCGCTGATTTTACGACAGCCTGATTTGGGCACATCGCTTCTGCTGGCAGCAACGGGAATTGCGATTGTATTTTTATCAGGTGTGAATTGGCGTGTGATTGGCGGGGCGGCTTTGGGCGCTGTGATCGCTATTCCGCTCTTTTTTCGCTTTGGGCTAAAGGAATATCAGCGCGCGCGGATTTGGACGTTTCTCGATCCGTCCCGTGACCCAACAGGGGCCAGCTACCATATCACTCAGTCTAAAATTGCGCTGGGCAGTGGGGGCGTGAACGGCAAAGGCTTTATGAACGGCACGCAGAGGCAGGGCGATTATGTGCCTGAAAACCGCACAGATTTTATCTTCACTGTGATTGGGGAGGAGTTCGGCTTGATCGGGAGTTTGCTGACGATTGGGATATATATGGCCGTGATCGCACTGTGTATTTGGCTGGCCTGGCAGTGCAAAAATGCGTTTTCTAAATTGCTGATTTTAGGACTGACGACGACATTTACACTCTATATTTTTATCAATCTTGGCATGGTGATGGGCCTCGCCCCCGTCGTTGGGGTGCCTTTGCCCCTGATCTCTTATGGCGGGACTGTTATCCTTGCCGTTATGGGCGGATTTGGCTTGATCCTATCGGCGCATCTACACCGCAATGTAGAGCTACCGCGAACCTATCAATAGCTCAGGCGGGGCATGGAGGGCGTCTTGCAGCGGTGTGCGCGACCCTGCGAGGCAGGCGCATAAGAGCTGCAACAATTTTGGCGTATCCCCGGGCGGCGCATTTTGGAGTGACTTTGCGATATGACTAGCCCGCGCTAAGCCGATAGTCGCGGTAGAGCCTTTGATAGCATGCACAGCGCCGCGAAAGCGGGTGATGGCGGATATGTCGCCTTGCAAGACAAGATGACGGTCCTGTTCTATCGTCTCAAGACTAGCTTTCACACCGTCCCAAAACCGCTGTTCAACCGTCTTAAGGGCGACCTTGTCTTCAATGCTATTGAGCTGTGCTATTACGCGGTCATCTAGCAATGGGCTCTCGTCAAAGGCCGTAACCAGCTTTGCAGGAAGGATTGCGGGAGGCGGCACATCGCCTGCACTGTAGAGTAGAACTAACCGATCAAATTGTCCGCTTCGCAGCGGCTTTGGAAGGATTCCGTTAAAGCCCGCCATACGGTAGCGCGTTTGATCGGCAGGGCTACAGAATGCGGTGAGGGCGAAAATGGGGACTTTCGAGTTGGCATTTTTGAGGGCCTTAATGCGGCGTAGTGTTTTTAACCCGTCCATGCCTGGCATCATAATATCCAATAGAACGGCGTCATAATGGGCCGTGGTGCAGGCTTTGAGTGCTGATTTTCCGTCAACCGTTGACACCACACTATGTCCGTCACGTTCCAAAATAGAGCGTGCGATCAGTCGATTGGCGTCATTATCCTCTGCCAGCAAAATACGCATGGGTCGGACTCTCTTGTTTGAGCTGGGCTCACTATTCATGCTCTGAGGCTTGGCTTGATGGTTTATCATAACGCAACTGTAAGTAATACACTTTAAAAGTGTGTTACTAAGATTTTGCCCGACAGGTCAAGGCGCTTGACGTGAGGGTTATTTCCCTTAATCAAAATGAAAAAATATTTAGGGATCAATCTTATGGCAGCTCCAGGCACGGCTCAGTGGTCATCACGTTTTGCATTTACAATGGCCGCAGTCGGCTCCTCGGTAGGGCTCGGAAATCTCTGGCGATTTTCATCTGAACTCGGGACGAATGGCGGCGCAGCTTTTTTGGTTGTCTATGTCGCCTGTATCTTTTTCATTGGCATCCCAGTCTTGATGAGCGAATTCATAATCGGTCGGGCGGGGCAGTCTTCCAGTGCGGTGGGATCACAAAATGATTTGGCAGTCCGAAGCGGCGTGACGAAAACTTGGGCTGCGGGCGCATGGTTAGGGATGACGGCGTCATTCTTGATTGTTAGTTTTTACTGCGTCGTCGCTGCTTGGGTTTTAAATTACTTAGTTCGTTTCCTCGGCAATTCATTTGCAGGGCAATCACCAGAGGTCATTTCTGGGAAATTCGAGACAATGCTCGGAGATCCTACACAGGTCTTGCCTTATTTCTTTATTTTCGCAGGGATCACGATTTGGTTAGTCTCGCGCGGCGTGAATAAAGGCATCGAGTTGGCGGCGAAATATCTCATGCCGTTATTCTTTGTTCTACTAATAGGTCTTGCGGCATATTCTGTGATTACAGGCATGGCCACGGGCGGCACAGCGAAAGCCGTGTCCTTTATGTTTACGCCTGATTTTTCCAAGATTACACCCGCAGTCGCAACGTCAGCTCTCGGCCAAGCGTGTTTCTCTATCGGGATTGGTAATGCGATTATGATCACTTACGGCTCATATTTGCCGCGTAATGTTAGTATTCCAAAGGCCGCGGTTACGATTTCGCTTGTCGATACGCTGGTTGCGATTACGGCGGGCCTCGCAATCTTCCCGATCGTTTTCACGCATGGTTTGGACAGCGCGGGCGGCGCGGGCCTCTTCTTCCAGACATTGCCCACGGCTTTGTCTGAATATTGGTATATCGGCGCAGCCTTCTTCTTCTTGGCGTTCTTCGCGGCGATCACATCATCTGTGTCGCTCCTAGAGCCATCGGTCGCTTATGTGGCAGAGAAGTTCAGCATGACCAAAGCGAAAGCGGCTTGGATCACGGGTGCAGCTATCACGGTCGTGGGCCTTGGGTCGCTATTTTCGTCAGATTTCTTTGAGTTTATCGACACAGGTCTCGCGGGCCCAATCTTGGCACCGTTATCTGCGCTCCTGATCGTGCTGTTTACAGGCTGGCGTTTGAGCAAGGTCATCCTGTCAGAAGAACTGGCGGGAGAGGGCGAATCGCTCGGGCGTTTCGTGATGTTCTTCGTCAAATGGGTCGCGCCGCTGTTCATGGGTGTGGTATTTATTTTAGGCACATGGAAAGAATATGATGTCTGGATCAAAGCGCAAGTAAACCAAAACTTGGTTATATTTATTCTGCTCGGAATCGTCATTTTATTACTAACGAAGATTTTAAAGGTCTTAGAAACGAAATAGGTCATTGAACTTGGCTTTATTGGATTGCGCCGCTATTCGCGGGGTAGTCACATTACAAATTATTTAACTGTGATTAACCTCTTGTCGTGCTGAAATCGCACAATTAAGATAGTGCTAACCTTAGCTATTCAGCTAATGTTCAACATATTATGTTTATGTGGGGTAAGCAGATCTTCCAGTCGTGTAGTACGTGCTGGGGGGTTCTAATTCGGGACCTACATATGCGCCTTCATTGGACACAACATATCGTCACTCTTTGCGCGGCTAGCTTGCTGGCAACGGGATGTGCGACGGTTGATTTGAATGAAATGACGGCACCTGCCGCGACGAATACGGCGCAAGCGGATGTTAATGTGGTTGAACGCGCCGCCGCAAAACTCAAGGCAGCTTTCACAAATAAGGGTTTCGTCGCCAAGACGTCCCGCAAGCGTATGCGGTCTGCAGCGAAAGTGCTATTAAACGGCCTGGAAAATAAGAATGTGACAGCGTCTGCGGATGATGGCTACCTGGCAACGCCTAAGCCCATTTCCGTTGTTTCTGCTGACATGAGCTTTGCCAAGCAGCATGTCATCCAAACGACTCGTGCCGCTGAAATTTACTTAGAGATGGCACCTGCGGAGCGTTCTCTGCGCAAGGAACTCAAAGACCTTGAAGCTGCTTTGATGGCTGCCAAAGAAGCGGGCCGTGTGTTTGAGGCGTCTTTGAATGGTGCGAACACGACTGAATTGGTGGTGTATAATAAGGCCGTAGATGATTTACGTGACATCACGAATGAATTTGGAGCCCGTGTGCGGGTGCAGCAATCCGAGAAACATGCCAAACGGACGTCGTCTATCTAGTAGACAATCAATCCGCTGCCTTGCTTGCCCCGCAACCTTCAATCACCCCCAAAGCGCTGCGCTGGGTGGCCTGATAATGCCTTTGTCATAGACCAACCCGTCCTCACAATCCTTTGCCAGCAATAGCGGGCCGTCTAGGTCGATATAATCGGCATAGCTTTCCAAGATCATCATCGGCGCCATGGCTAAAGAACTGGCCACCATGCAGCCTGCCATCACACTAAATCCGTCCGCCTTTGCGCGCTGCATCAAAGCATGAGCCGCGCTCAGCCCGCCGCATTTGTCCAACTTCACATTGACTGCACGATAGCCAAATGACGAGAGGGCCGCCAAGTCATCCACAGTGTGTAGGCTTTCATCCGCGCAAAACGGGATCGGGCCTTGGGGGAGTTGTCCAACGCGCTCTGTGCCCGCTGTGATCGGTTGCTCTATGAGCGCGATTCGGAGGTGCGCGACTTGATCGTAGAAATTATGTAATTCATCTGGAGCTATTGCTTCATTCGCATCGACGATTAAGTCAGCGTCAGGTCGCGCGGCGTATACAGCTCTCACACATTCCAACCCGTGTTCATGGCCAATTTTGATCTTTAGCAGCGGGTATTGCTTGGCCGCTATGGCTGCATCGGCCATTCCCTCTGGCGTGTCGAGGGAGAGCGTGAAGGCTGTCTGCCGTGATTGTGGCGGCGGTGCGGGTAAAAGCGCAGTCACGGATGTGCCTTGGCGCTTGGCCTCCAAATCCCACATCGCGCAGTCCAGGGCATTCCGCGCTGGGCCGGGGGGCAGGGCAAATTGCAATTCTCTCAGGCGCATGCCGCCCTCAATGCGGGGGCGAAGCGCTTCAATCTCTGCCGTTACGCTCTCCACGTTATCGCCGTATCTCGCATAGGGTCGACACTCGCCGCGGCCTTGGTAATGTCCGTCCGTCAATGTGACCCAGACCGTATGAATTTCCGTCAAAGCGCTCCGCGCAATCCGAAATGTTCCTGCAACGGGCCAAACTTTTTGTGTGATTAAAAGATGAACCAAAGGTAATCCCTGCTTGACGTTTGAGGCAACGCTTTGCACCTTGCTGCCATGTTGGCAAAGCTCGCACAATATGAATTGTCTCAAAACGCGGATCGTTTAACGATCCACGCGAAAGGCCATTGGACTCGCGAAACTGCGGCAGGTCTAGACGAGACATTGTCAGACGATATTGCCAATCTCGATTTCCGTCATGTGGATTATGATTTGGGTGCCATAGACGATCTGGACACGGCGGGCGCGTACCTCTTGGCGCGCGCTATCCGACAAGGTCGGGAGCCAGCGCATAGCTGGGCTGTTGCCGTTGGGAGTGACGGACAAAAGACACTTATGGCAATGGCGGCGGATGCAACATTAGGGCGACCCGCAGCGACCACACGACAATGGTTTGATACACTCGCCCGCGTTGGTTTTGCGGTCGAGCGCTTCTGGGTCGAAGTCGTTGAAACATTGGCTTTCTTGGGCAAGTTTTTCGTCGTTCTGTTCCGCTGCTTACTCAACCCTCGCAAATTACGGATTAAGTCTATTGTGTCATTGGTCGAGAAGGTTGGGCTAGATGCCGCGCCTATCGTCATGGTGCTGAGCTTTTTTATTGGCGCCGTTATCGCTTACATGGGGGCCAATCTGCTGGCGACATTTGGCGCGAGTGTATTCATGGTTGATTTGGTCGGCTTGTCTGTTCTGCGCGAACTCGCTGTGATCATCACGGCAATCTTGCTGGCGGGTCGGTCTGATTCGGCGTTTACGGCTCAGATCGGCGCGATGAAGATGCGCCAAGAAATCGACGCTATGACCGTGATGGGGCTGGACACATTTGAAGTGCTAGTTGTCCCGCGCGCGCTTGCCTGTCTGATCGCGACACCGATTTTGACATTCTTGGCCATGATGAGTGGATTATTTGGCGGGATGTTGGTGGCGTGGCTGGGCGCGTCGGACGTTTCGCCTGTGCTATTTGTCGCGCGTCTGGCTGATGTCGTTGATATTCAGCATTTCTGGGTCGGCATGATCAAGACACCGTTCTTTGGTCTAATCATCGCAATCATCGGCTGCCGCCAAGGGCTTGCTGTCACGGGCAGTGTAGAAAGCCTCGGGTCGCGCACGACGACAAGCGTGGTGCAGGCGATCTTCGCGGTCATCATGGTCGACGCGATATTTGCGATCATTTTCTATCAGTTAGGCGTGTAATGACGGAATTTGATAATACAGCCCCTCCCGTGGAAGCCCGCGGCATCGTCTCGCAATTCGGCACAAATGTGGTGCATGAGAATTTGGACTTTCGCCTCAACCAAGGCGAGATTGTCGGCCTTGTAGGCGGGTCAGGGAGTGGGAAATCCGTGCTGATGAACACACTTTTGGGTCTTAAAGAACCTGATGGCGGGGTTGTTCGGTTCTTCGGCCAAGATCGACGACAGTTAGATCCGAAAGAGCGGGCGCAGATCGATAATGAAATGGGCGTGCTGTTCCAGGGCGGGGCTCTGTTTTCCTCCCTTACAGTGCGCGAGAATATTATGATCCCTCTGCGAGAGCATACGGATTTATCTGTGCCGTTAATGCGGGAACTCGCAGATATGAAAGTGCACATGGTCGGTCTGCCGCCCAATGCGGCGACACTCTATCCAAGTGACTTGTCGGGCGGCATGAAAAAGCGGGCGGGCCTCGCGCGGGCACTGGCGCTAGATCCGAAGCTATTATTTCTGGATGAACCGACAGCGGGGCTAGACCCGATTGGTGCGACAGCCTTTGATAATTTGATTTTGGGACTGCGTGATGCGCTAGATTTGACAGTTTTGATGATTACACATGATTTGGACTCGCTCTATGCAATTTGTGACCGCATTGCTGTTTTGGTTGATAAATGTATTCCAATCAATGATAAGCTCGACGCTGTGTTGGCCTATGATCATCCATGGGTGCAAGAATATTTTGGCGGCGCACGATCACGCGCGGCACAAAGCGCTGGCAGAAAGTAAGGCTGTAAGGCATGGAAAATAAAGCACATTATGCGCTCATCGGAGCTTTTGTTCTGGTCGCTTTGGGCGCAGCTATGGCCTTCATTGTTTGGTTATCTGGCGCACAATTTAATCAACAATTTGATCAGTATGAAGTCAGCTTTAACGGCCCAGTGCGAGGATTATCCCAAGGCAGTGAAGTGCGATTTAACGGCTTGAATGTCGGATCCGTCACGGCCTTGCGACTTGACCCCAATGACCCCAATCGTGTGTTGGCTGATATAGAAGTCGATACGGCAACGCCCGTTGACACGAAAAGCTATGCGCGGCTGGAACCGTTGGGGCTCACGGGCCTTACCTATATTCAAATTTTCTCAGGCGGTGAAGGCTACCCGCTTTTGAAAGATTTACCGGGTAAAGGCACGCGGCAAATCAAAGGGCAGATGAGTCAGATCGATACGTTTCTTGACGATGGCGGCTCCGTTATCGAAGGGGCGCAGAAAGCGCTTAACCGCATAAATGCAACTTTGTCACCTGAAGCGATTGAAGACTTTCAAGGTATTTTGGTCAATCTGCGTCGTGTCACGGGCGACCTAGATACCTCGGAATTTGATATGCAAGCGCTCAATCAGATGATGCGGGACTTCTCCAAAGCGGGCAAAGCGGTGACGACGGCGGCGGACGCAGTCACGACAACGGCTGGGTCTGTGGATGATGTGTTTAAAGAAGATTTGACCGAACTTGCAGCGCGTTTGCAGGAGACGTTGAACGAGGTCGATAAAACGCTGGGTTCATTTGATACCGCCGCGACAGGGGCGGACGAATTGATTGTTGATGCGCGCGACGCGATTAACCGCTTGTCTAACTCTGGCCTGACCGACCTCGAAGAAACGATTGATGCTATCCGCCGCGTCGTTATTTCGCTCGGGCGTGTGGCCGATAGCATAGAGCAAAATCCGGGGCAGTTTATCTCTGGCTCGCAAAGGGAAACTGTGGAGATACCGCAATGATGACTTCGCTGCGATTTTTAGGGGCAGGGGTTTTAGGCCTTGGGCTGTCTGGCTGTATTTCATTGCTGCCAGAGCCCGCGCCAGCGCCGTCAATTTACCGCTTGTCGACGGCGGAGGTCGCCAGCGCCGCAGAGCCTAACGCCGAAATCATTCGCGTTGACCGTCCTGCATCCTCAACCTATTTCGAGAGCAAAGACATTGTTGTCTCGCCAGATGGCAGTCGTCTGGCAACGGCGAGCGGCGCGGAATGGGCGGAGGTCACGCCGATTATGGTGCAGGATGCGCTCATCTCCGCCATGTCGGCTTCGCCAAAGCTCATCGGTGTTTTGCCGTCATCTGGCGCGCGAACGCAAACGCGTGTGCATCTGACGATCAAGAATTTCGAAGCGCAATTTGATCAAGGTGAAGAGCGGGCGCCGCTCGCGATTGTTCGCTATGACGTGACGTTTTCAAACGCCAGTGACCGCACATTGCTCGGGACATTCTCGACACGACAAACACAGCGGGCCGACGCTGTGCGTGTGTCCGCAATCGTTGAGGCGATCGAAGGGGCGAACAAGGCGGCGATGTCAGATATTATTGCGTGGCTGGAAGGCGAAGTCGCGAGTTAAGCTGGTCAGTCGCGCTGTGCGATCCATCTTTTGATGAAAAAGCCGATCAAAACAACAAAGAATATGCCTCCGCCTATCAGGGGGAGGATAACCTCTAAGCGTTCGCCAAATACTTCGCCCAATAGGTGGCAAGCTGCAAAAATTACAGTCGTATAGAGCAGGGCTGTTATCGCGATTATCACGCAAAACTTTAGGTATGACACTTTGAAATAGCCGCATGCCACATAAGCTGGCACGCGAGCGAGTGGAACGAATCGTGCCGTCATCAGCGTAGCAAACAGGTTGCTGTGAACTTTGTCAGCCATGTTGATGACACGCTCTTTTTCAGCGAAACGTCTGGCGCGCGGGTGAGCGTGGGCGGTGTATCCGATCCAATATTTCCATATATCTGATAAAATCAGGCCGCCCAAGATGACGAAAAAAACGACGGGGAAATGCTTTGGGTTAGATGCGCTGAGGGTGGCAGCGGCGAGGACAGCTGCATCTTCTTGTACGAACGGGCCGAAGAAGATGCCAAGATATAAGTACCAAGAAGGTTGCATGATAAAATTGTATCTGCCTCCACAGAGTTAATATCATATGACTACGCGGCAAGACCCGTCATGGGCCCAGCATGATATTTCCCGTAAATCAGCCCATAATCGCCGTTGCAAGCGCGTTGCGGGCGTGACATAAGGCGCCAAAATTTGAACCGACCGATTTGGGACGGGCCACGCGCTTGCTCAATCGACAACCCGATGGATATCCGTCATGAAAATTGAAGAACTCAAGGCTGAAGGCCTGTCACACACTTACGCGATCACAGTGCCCAAAGAGGATTTGGAAACGAAGTTAGAGGCCAAAATTAAAGAGATGCAGCCGCAGGTCTCTCTGAAAGGCTTCCGCCCGGGTAAAGTGCCAGTGGCCCATATCCGCAAAATGTTCGGACAATCCATTATGAAAGACCTCGTCGAAGAGGTCGTCAATGAAAGCTCGCAAAAAGCGATCAATGACAATAAAATCCGCCCAGCAGGTCAGCCTAAGATCGATCTTCGCGCCAATGGCGATGACGTGACCAAAGGCAAAGCGGATCTGGAATATCAACTGACAGTCGAATCAATCCCAGATTTCGAAGTGACTGATCTTGAGAAATTGAAGTTCACACGCCTTGTCCACGAAGCGGACGACAAAGAGCTGGAAGAAGAAGTCGCGAAGCTCGGCGAAGGTCAAAAATCATATAAGAAGAAAGCCAAGACAGCCAAAGCCAAAAAAGGTGACGCGGTCTTGATCGACTTTGTCGGCACGGTCGACGGTGTGGCCTTTGACGGCGGCGCGATGGAAGGGCATCAGCTTGTCCTAGGTTCTGGCGCATTCATTCCAGGTTTTGAAGATCAGTTGATCGGTGTGAAAGCTGGCGATGAACTCGATGTGAAAGTCACATTCCCTGACCCATATCAGTCCGCTGACTTGGCCGGTAAAGACGCTGTCTTTGCGACGAAGGTTATTGAGGTGCAAGGCGAGCAAGACGCGAAAATCGATGATGAATTTGCAGCGAAATTCGGTCTCGCTGATCTGGAAGCGCTCAAAGCAGCTGTCAAAACGCAGTATGATGGGCAGTTGGACATGCAATCACGCATGAAACTCAAGCGTGCGATCCTCGATGAGTTGGACAAAAAACACAAATTTGATCTGCCACCTGGCATGGTCGAAGCTGAATTCTCAAACATCTGGGCACAGGTTCAAGCCGAGAAAGAAGCGGGTCAGTTGGACGAAGACGACGCCAAGAAAACTGATAAGCAACTCGAAAAAGATTACCGCAAAATTGCAGAGCGCCGTGTTCGCCTTGGTCTGGTTCTGGCTGAAATGGGTCAGAAGCACGAAGTCCAAATTTCCAATGAAGAGCTTCAGCAAGCTATGATCGCCGAAGCGCGTCAATATCCTGGCCAAGAGCAGCAAGTCATTGAGTTTTATCAGAAAAACCCACAAGCGATCGCTCAACTTCGTGCCCCAATCTATGAGGAAAAGGTCGTCGACCTGATCATCGAAAAGTCTAAAGTGACGGAGAAAAAAGTCGACAAAGAGACCCTCTTTGAAGACGATGGTATGATTTAGGGCAATTTTTGTTCAAAACAAAATCACAGAAAATGAACAGACTTCGTTCAATTTCTGGGATTTAATGTCAAAAAATGCTCCGCGCCATGCTCCAGATTTGGATTTAAACATGGCCCGCCAGGCAGATTCAAAAGCTCGACTATCCAGTCGGGCTTTTTATTTGCAATACGCCGCAGTCACGGCACTTGAATTGCAAGGCGAAACTCTCAATATATCAGTAATGATTTCATAGGCAGAGTAGGTCATCCGAATCACTCGCTCTGCGGCCCCATCCACAAGGAACACATTATGTTTGACCCTATTGCTCAAATGGACCACGCCACGAATTATCTCATCCCGACAGTGGTTGAGCAATCTAGCCGTGGTGAGCGCGCCTTCGATATTTACTCGCGCCTGCTGCGTGACCGCATTATCTTCCTCTCTGGCGTTGTCGAAGACGGTATGGCCGCTTCTATCACCGCGCAGCTTCTGTTTCTCGAGTCAGAGAACCCGAAGAAAGAGATCAGCATGTATATCAACAGCCCTGGCGGCGTGGTGACAGCTGGCATGGCGATTTACGATACGATGCAGTACATCAAATCCCCAGTGTCGACCGTGTGCATGGGCCAAGCCTGTTCTATGGGGTCGCTCCTGCTCTGTGCCGGTGAGCCAGACATGCGGATTGCCCTGCCAAATGCGCGCGTGATGGTGCATCAGCCCTCTGGCGGTTTCCGCGGTCAAGCGTCTGACATTGAGCGTCACGCCAAAGACATCCTCGCGATGAAAAAGCGTTTGAACGAAATCTACGTCGAACATACAGGCAAAAAATACGCGACGATCGAAAAAACGCTCGACCGCGATCACTTTATGACGGCACAAGAAGCTAAAGATTTCGGCATTGTCGATCACGTCTACGCCAAGCGCGGTGAAGAGAAATAGCGACGGCTTCGCTGCTAACGCGAAAAATGCGCTATTGACGTCTCGTGTAAGGCGAGATTAACAAAACTATTGTAGAGCTGTTAGAAATTGCAGCTTTACTAAGTCGCGAGTCCTGACTCGCGGCACAAAAATTGCAAAGATACGACCCATAAACGGGCACACAACGGACGAATACTATGAGCAAATCGACAACAGACAGCAAGAATACGTTGTATTGCTCATTCTGCGGCAAAAGCCAGCACGAAGTCCGTAAGCTTATCGCTGGGCCAACCGTGTTTATTTGCGACGAATGTGTCGAACTTTGCATGGATATTATCAAAGAAGAAGGCAAAGGCGCCCTAGCGAAAACGCAAGAAGGTGTGCCAACTCCGCAAGAAATCTGCGACATTCTCGATGATTATGTCATTGGGCAGGCTTATGCGAAGCGCGTTTTGTCTGTGGCCGTCCATAACCATTACAAGCGTTTGAACCATGCGGCATCTAACCCTGACGTAGAGCTTGCGAAATCGAACATCTTGCTGGTTGGGCCGACGGGTTGCGGTAAGACATTGCTAGCGCAAACTTTGGCTCGGATTTTGGACGTTCCTTTTACCATGGCGGACGCGACAACTCTGACGGAAGCGGGTTATGTCGGCGAAGACGTCGAAAACATCATCCTGAAATTGCTCCAAAGCGCAGATTACAATGTCGAGCGGGCGCAGCGCGGCATCGTATATATTGACGAAGTTGATAAGATTTCACGTAAATCTGATAATCCGTCCATCACGCGCGATGTGTCAGGTGAGGGCGTACAGCAAGCGCTGCTGAAAATTATGGAAGGCACTGTTGCGTCTGTTCCGCCACAAGGCGGCCGGAAGCATCCGCAGCAAGAATTCCTGCAAGTCGATACGACTAACATACTCTTTGTCGTTGGCGGCGCGTTTGCGGGTCTCGATAAAGTGATTTCAAGCCGCGGTGAGGGATCTTCCATCGGCTTTGGCGGTAGCGTGAAAGAAATTGATGAGCGCGGTGTGGGCGACATTCTCCAAGGCGTTGAGCCGGAAGATTTGACTCGTTTTGGCCTTATCCCTGAATTTGTCGGGCGCCTGCCAGTCATCGCCACGCTAACCGATCTTGATGCCGAAGCCCTCGTGACGATCCTGACGCAGCCGCGTAACGCGCTGGTCAAGCAATACGAAACGCTGTTTAGCATGGAAAATGTTAAACTGACATTCTCTGACGATGCGCTTAAAGCGATTGCGAAGAAAGCGTTGGCTCGCAAAACAGGCGCGCGTGGATTGCGTTCTATCATGGAAGGTATTCTACTCGATAGCATGTATGATTTGCCTGCCTATGAAGGCGTCGAAGAAGTCGTGATTAACGGCGAAGTTGTTGAAGGCTCCGCCAAGCCGCTCCTAATTTATGCAGAGAGCGCGAAGAAAAAAGATAAAGCGTCATAGCGGAGGGGGAGGTTTGGCCTCCCTTTTTTGTGCCTGATCATTTTAGGCCACTGCGCTTCAAGACGCTGTAAAAATACCAAGGTGAGTGGGTTTATTCGGGTGTAAAGGCCTTGAAACCTACGCCGTTGCATCCCACCTTAAGTGTTCATCCGACATAGAGTCGGTTACGTATAAAAGAGATGCAAATGTCAGATCAAACACCATCCGAGACCCACACGCTCCCCGTCCTGCCGTTGCGCGATATTGTCGTGTTTCCGCACATGGTCGTGCCTCTTTTTGTGGGACGCGAAAAGTCTATCAAGGCGCTTGAAGACGTGATGACGGCTGAAAAACGGATCATGCTTTTGACGCAAAAGGATGCTGGCGAAGACGATCCGAAGCCTGACGCGATCTATGATCGAGGGTGTATCGCAAAGATTTTGCAGCTACTCAAACTCCCTGACGGCACGGTTCGCGTTTTGGTCGAAGGCCAAGACCGGGCGCAAGTCGTAGCTTACAAAGATAATAAGAATTTCTTAGAAGCTGAAGTTGCTGTCACGGCATCTGATATTGCCGACACAAAGAAAACCAAAGCGCTCGCCAAAACTGTGCGTGAGCAGTTTGAAGGCTATGGCAAGTTAAACAAGAAAATCGCGGAAGAAGTTGTGACTTCCGTGACGGAAACGACGGATGCTGACAAAGTGTCTGACATCATTTCAGTTCATCTCAATGCCCCGATCGAGAAGAAGCAAGAACTCCTTGAAACAACAGATGTGGCCGAGCGCCTGAACCAAATCCTCGGCCTGATCGAAGGCGAGTTGTCTGTTTTGAAAGTCGAGAAGAAAATTCGTGGCCGCGTGAAGCGTCAGATGGAGAAGACCCAGCGCGAATATTACCTAAACGAGCAGATGAAAGCGATCCAAAGCGAGCTTGGCAACGGTGACGGCCCAGACGAAATGGCCGAACTGCAAGAGAAGGTCGCGGCGACGAAGCTGACAAAAGAAGCCCTCGAAAAAGTGACGGCCGAGCTGAAGAAACTCAAGCAGATGAGTTCGATGAGCGCTGAGGCCAATGTCTCCCGCAACTATATCGATTGGATGCTCTCCGTGCCGTGGGGCAAGAAGAAGCGCGTTCAGCGCGATCTTGCCAAGGCGCAAGCCATTCTCGACAAAGATCATTATGGTCTGGATAAGGTCAAAGAGCGTATTATTGAGCACTTGGCCGTGCAGACCCGCACGAAGAAAGTCAAAGGCCCGATTCTGTGCCTCGTTGGCCCACCTGGTGTGGGTAAAACCTCGCTCGGAAAATCCGTTGCACGGGCGACTGGGCGTGAATTTGTGCGCGTATCGCTCGGCGGCGTTAGGGACGAAAGCGAAATTCGTGGACATCGCCGGACTTATATTGGCTCAATGCCGGGTCGCGTTATCCAGTCTATGAAAAAAGCTAAGTATAACAATCCACTATTTCTATTTGATGAGATAGATAAGATGGGCTCTGATCACCGTGGTGATCCATCTGCGGCCTTGCTTGAAGTGTTGGACCCAGAACAAAACGATACATTTAATGATCATTATTTGGACGTTGATTATGACCTGTCTGACGTCATGTTTATCACAACGGCGAATAGCCTAAACATGCCACAGCCTTTGCTAGATCGTATGGAGATCATTCGTATTCCTGGCTATACCGAAGACGAAAAGGTTGAGATCGCTAAGCGACACCTCATTCCTGATCAAATTAAAGAACATGGATTGACGGACGCTGAATTCTCTATTGAGGACGCGGCGTTGCGCGACGTCATTCGCTATTACACGCAAGAAGCTGGTGTATGGAGCCTGAAACGCGAAATCGCGCGCCTCGCCCGCAAGTCGCTCAAGCGGATTATCTCAAAAGAGGTAACTTCTATGGTCGTGACAACTGATAATCTGGACGATCTGCTTGGAGTGAAGAAGCACCGGTTCGGCATGACGGAGACAGAGAACAAGGTCGGGGTCGTGACGGGTTTGGCTTGGACATCAGTCGGCGGAGATATATTGACGATCGAGGCTGTTTCCATGGCGGGACGCGGTAAAATGACGATTACGGGCAACCTTAAAGAGGTTATGAAGGAATCGATTTCTGCCGCCAATAGCTATATTCAAGCGCGCGCCCCCGAGCTGGGCATTAGCCCACGTCAGTTCCATACGACCGATATTCACGTGCACGTGCCAGAAGGCGCAACGCCTAAGGATGGTCCAAGCGCAGGTGTTGGTATGATTACCGCAATGGTGTCTGTGCTGACGCAAATCCCAGTCCGCAAAGACATCGCCATGACGGGCGAAATCACCTTACGCGGTCGTGTCTTGCCGATTGGCGGGTTAAAAGAGAAGCTGCTCGCCGCGCTTCGTGGCGGTGTGAAGACAGTGCTGATTCCCCAAGATAACGCCAAAGACTTGGCCGATATTCCAGACAATGTGAAATCTGCGCTGGAAATCATCCCGGTCAGCAATGTTGACGAGGTCTTGGAACATGCATTGACGGGGAAGATCAAAAAGATCGAGTGGACAGCGTCTGATGAAGCTGCTTTGGCTGGCCTAGCTTTTGCCCCTGCCAATACGATCCCAGGCGACGCTGCCGCGCATTAGCCGCGCCTTGTGAGCTGCATCTACACATTAAGAGACTTTGAAATAAAGAAACCCATCCGCACTGTATGGGTCTTACTCTGCAAGAGTATAGAGCAGGCAAGCTGCAACTCAGTGCATGGTGGGCGGTAACGGGTTCGAACCGCTGACCCTCTCGGTGTAAACGAGATGCTCTACCAGCTGAGCTAACCGCCCGTGTCACGTATGACAGCGGGCGCTATATGTCCCGAACATCGCGTTAACGCAAGCATTTAGACCAGATTAACTGCGCTGTTTAAGCAGATTTTTGGATATTTTCGCTATGTCCACAACTTATGGCTATTCAAACAAAACGCAAAATCTCTCGCAGCGAAGCTATCACAGGGATTATTGCCTGTATCATCGGCCTATCGGCGCTTTATTTTTACTATGGATTTAATTCCTTCACGGAGAAGGTTTATGCGGTGTTGATGGTGGCAGGACTTTTGGTGGGGATTGTCAAAACCATCTCGCCAGATCGCTAGTAAGCTTTAGTTTCATCGCGTTATGATCCGACAAATTGATATTTCACGAGCGGGAGACATCACAGGCATCTATGCGTGCGTAATTTTACTTTGGATTTTGCAATTGCCCGACATAAATGAAGACGTCGTGATTAAATTTTTCACTGGGGTCAGTATTTTGGGTATTATTGATAGTATGGCGCGGTTGCTAACTGATGATTATTCTGATTACCAAGCCCAAATGGACTTGAAGAGAAAAACTCAGAAAAAATCTAAGAGAAAACTCACAAATAAGCTCATTCAAGCGTTGACGGGCAGGGGGTGAGTGGCTAAAGCGCCTCCACATCTTAGCGGGTGTAGCTCAGTTGGTTAGAGCGCCGGCCTGTCACGCCGGAGGCCGCGGGTTCGAGTCCCGTCACTCGCGCCATTTCTTTTCGAGATGGACAGATCAAAACGCCCGACCTTGAGTTGGGCTTTTGTGTATTTGGACGGGTGATATTGTCTTCGTAAGTGACGTGCAATCGCCTATAGTCGTGTCATGGATCACCCCTCTTCATACGCATCTGCGCCAGCCGAAAAAGTCTTCGGCCTCATCCTCTGTGGCGGCGCGTCTCGACGTATGGGAGCGGTTGATAAGGCAGAATTGATATTAAGCGAGCGGCGCATGGTCGATGTGGCTGTCGAAACCCTTTGTGCGCAACTCTCTCCGGTTTTGCTCTCCGCGTCTCATGATTATGGACTGGGTTTAAAAACCCTCCCAGATTTGCAGAGTGGGCCGAGGGGGCCCGTTGCGGGGCTTTATGCGGCTTGGCAGTATATGCAAGAGAACAACTATAGCGCAGTGATCACCGCGCCTGTCGACGGGCCAAACCTACCCAATAACCTATTCTCTCGCCTGAAAGCCGTCGGCAGCAGTGCGGTGGCGCGTGATGATGTGGGACGGCATCCTTGTTTTGGACTGTGGCAGTTGACAGACTTATCGCGTGCCTTTGCGCAGTTGGCTCTGGATCAGTCTATCTCCATGAACCAGTTGGCTGATCTATGCGGCGCGACGGATGTGGCGTGGGGCGGAGATGACACGTTCATAAATATAAATACGCTAGAGGATGTGGCGGCTTTCCAGTCACAGGCGAGACGCACTTAGCGCGATCTTTGGTCTTTAATCAGCGCCATAGCTATGCGATGTAAGCGTGAACAAACAGCAAGAGTTTAGGGCGTATTATGCGCATTTCATTGAGAGACCTACTGGAACAAAAACCGCTATTATTGGCGGACGGCGCAACGGGCACAAATTTCATGGAAATGGGCTTAGAGCCAGGGTTTCCGCCAGATATTTGGAACCTAACCGAGCCGCAAAAGCCTGAGGCATTGCACCAAGCCTTTGTTGATGCAGGGTCGGATATAATTTTGACCAATACATTTGGCGCGAATGCGCCGCGCTTGAAGTTGCATCAGGCTGAGGGCCAGACATTTGAGATCAATAAAGCAGGGGCTGAAATCGCTGGACGTGTGGCGGCCGCCGCTGATCATCCTGTCGTAGTAGCTGGATCCGTGGGGCCGACGGGCGAATTATTCGAACCTATGGGCGAAATGACAATGGACAGCGCGATTGATTTTTTCTCGGAGCAAATTCGCGGCCTGAAAGCGGGCGGGGCGGACGTTATCTGGATTGAGACCATGTCAGCGACAGAGGAAATCCAAGCGGCGTGTCAGGCCGCGATTAATCTTGGCATGCCATATGTCTTTACGGCGAGCTTTGACACGGCAGGACGTACAATGATGGGCATTGCGCCAGAAGCGTTAGGCGAGGCAACTCAGCCATTATCCGAACAACCGATTGCTTATGGTGCAAATTGCGGTGTTGGCGCGTCTGATATGTTGATGACCAATCTGGCTATGACAGAGGCAAATCCAGATGCTGTTATTGTCGGCAAAGCGAATTGCGGGATACCCGTCGTGAAGGGCAAACATACGATCTATACGGGGACGCCAGAGATTATGTCGAACTATGTCCAGATGGCCGCTGATGCGGGTGTGCGCATTATCGGGGGCTGTTGCGGTACGGCGCCAGAACATATCGCGGCGATGCGTGTGCAAATGGATAATTACGCAGCGCAAGCCCGCCCTACAGCGGAAGAGGTGATTGCAAAGATCGGCCCGCTTGTCTCTCCGCCAAAAAGCGCCGCAGCAGATGCCAAAGTCGCTGCGAGAGCGTCCCGTCGGCGTCGTCGTTAAGCCTTATATCGACTATTACAAAAGGGCGTATGAGCAGCTTATCATTGCGAAATCTTTGAGGATGCGTATCACGAGCTTATGACGGAAATGCTGACAGACAGTTTTGGGCGACAAATTACCTATCTGCGCCTATCCGTGACGGATCGATGCGATCTGCGTTGCACATATTGCATGGCAGAGAGCATGACGTTTTTGCCGCGTAAGGAGCTGTTGACACTCGAAGAATTAGGGGATGTGTCGGAGGCTTTCATCGCGCGGGGCGTTCGCAAAATCCGACTGACAGGGGGCGAACCTTTGGTGCGCCGCGACGTCATGACTTTGGTTCGCCGTTTGGGCGATCATGCGAAAGCAGGACGCCTCGATGAGGTTACAATGACGACGAATGGCACATTGCTCTCAAAATATGCGGCTGAAATTGCCGATTGTGGCGTGAAACGTATCAATATTTCTTTGGATAGTCGCGACCCAGAGGTTTTTGCTAAACTCTCTCGCCGGGATGTCTTGCCGCAAGTTCTAACCGGTATCGAAGCCGCGCGGCAAGCGGGGCTGAAAATCAAGATCAATATGGTCGCGCTGAAAGGCGTAAACGATCACGAAGTGCCAGAGATGATGCGCTGGGCGCACGGGCAGGGCATGGATTTGACCCTCATCGAAGTGATGCCGATGGGGTCTATCGATGAAGATCGATTTGACCAATACCTCCCGCTGACGGCCACGCGTGACCGACTGGAAGAAGAATTTACACTCACGGACATTGCGGATCGAACAGGCGGGCCAGCGCGCTACTCTCGGGTTTTAGAGACGGGGGGACGGCTAGGATTGATTACGCCGCTGACCAATAATTTCTGCGCTGACTGTAATCGCCTGCGGGTCACTTGCACGGGGCAAATATATATGTGCCTAGGCCAATCGGATCACGTTGATTTACGCGAAGCTTTGCGGGGGGAGAACCCTGAGCAAGATCTTAATGTCGCCCTAGACCGCGCTATGCTCCGTAAGCCTGAAAAACATGATTTTGAAATCACATCAGGATCGGCTCCCCGCCGTCAGTCGTCATATGTCCGTCACAGGCGGCTAGTACGATTGCCAAATAGTTTGTCTGTTCCTAATGTGACATGACAGGGCAAGGCATAACAGGGCAAGACAAATACTCTTCTCGTATCAATGGCAACCCCAATCTGTTTAAGAGCCTGCTGTGGTTTGCTGGAAAAGCGAAGTAGTAACGAAATGAGATGACGATGAGCAAAGTCTACAACACAGCCAGTGACGCCTTAATCGGTCTTTGCATTGAGGGTATGACCGTGATGTCGGGTGGTTTTGGCCTCTGCGGCATACCAGAAAACCTGATTGCGGCGCTGCGCGATAGTGGGGCCAAAGACCTGACCGTGATTTCTAATAATGCGGGAGTGGATGGTTTCGGTTTGGGGCAGTTGCTAGAGACGCGTCAGATCAAGAAAATGCTGAGCTCTTATGTTGGCGAGAACAAAGAATTTGAACGTCAATATCTGGCGGGGGAGTTGGAGTTAGAGTTTAATCCGCAAGGCACCCTCGCGGAACGCATACGCGCGGGCGGGGCGGGGATTCCCGGATTTTATACCAAGACGGGTGTTGGGACGCTTGTGGCTGAAGGCAAAGAACACAAAGAATTTCCTAATGAACATGGGGAGGCTGAGACCTATATTATGGAAACAGGGCTACGCGCCGATCTCTCCATTATCAAAGCCTGGAAAGGTGATGCAGAGGGTAATCTGATTTTCAAAGCCACCGCTCGTAACTTCTCGCCGATGATGGCAATGGCGGGTAAAGTTACCGTGGCAGAGGTCGACGAGATCGTCCCTGTCGGCTCGCTTGATCCCAATTTCATCCATACACCCGGTATTTTCGTGCAACGCATTGTCGAGGCTGAATGTGAGAAGCGAATTGAACAACGCACCGTGCGGGAGGCTTAGAGAGATGGCTTGGACAAGAGATCAGATGGCCGCTCGGGCGGCGCAGGAATTAGAAGACGGCTTTTATGTAAACCTTGGCATAGGTATCCCGACTTTGGTGGCCAACCATATTCCTGACGGTATGGATGTCACGTTGCAAAGCGAAAACGGCATGCTGGGTATGGGGCCTTTCCCGACAGAAGACGAAGTGGATGCTGATTTGATCAACGCAGGAAAGCAGACGATCACGACCCTGCCTAAATCTTCATTCTTTGACAGCGCGACCAGCTTTGCCATGATCCGCGGCGGTCATATTGACCTCTCTATCTTAGGCGCCATGGAAGTCGCAGAAAATGGAGATATCGCCAATTGGATGATCCCGGGCAAGATGGTCAAAGGCATGGGCGGGGCGATGGATTTGGTGGCCGGCGTCAAACGCTGCATCGCACTATTTGATCACACGAATAAACGCGGCGAGAGCAAGTTTATCAAAGCCTGCACGCTGCCGCTGACAGGGAAAAACTGCATTCATATGATCGTGACTGACCTAGCCGTGTTTGATAGGCCAACTGGCTCTAATCGTTTCAAACTGATTGAACTGGCCCCTGGCGTGATGCTGGACGAAGTCAAGGCTAAGACCGAGGCTGAAGTCGTTTGGGGAGAGTAAGCTGTACTTTGAAACTACCCAATTCCGTGCGTTACGCTCTTCGAAGCGGACTTGTTTGATGTGGTGATATAAGCATAGAGTTTATTCCCAAATCATGATATTTCACCCGTTCTATGCCAGAAAATAAAAACCTCACAGCCAGCGTTGCGCCCATGATGGATTGGACGGATCGGCATTGTCGGTGGTTTCATCGGCAGCTGTCGCAGCAGGTTTTACTGTATACGGAAATGGTGGTCGCAGACGCAATTATTCATGGCCCGAAAGAGCGTCTATTGGGATTTGATCCAGCGGAGCATCCTGTTGCATTGCAGGTCGGGGGCAGCGATCCAGACAAGCTAGCTGTGGCCGCAAAGACCGGCGAGCAATACGGCTATGATGAAATCAATATCAATATTGGGTGTCCGTCTGACCGTGTGCAGTCTGGACGATTTGGCGCGTGTTTGATGGAGGAGCCTGATCTTGTGGCGACGTGTTTTGCGGCGATGCAAGCGGCCGTCGATATTCCCGTTACAGTCAAATGTCGGCTGGGTGTCGATGATCAAGACCTTGATGAGACCTTGCCGCGGTTTATCGAAACCGTTGCGGAGGCAGGCTGCACGCATTTCATCATTCATGCTCGAAAAGCATGGTTGAAGGGTCTATCGCCGAAAGAAAATCATACTGTGCCGCCGATTGACTATGACCGTGTGAACGGGGTGAAAGCGCGCTTTCCGAAGCTGCAAATCGTCGTCAACGGACAGATTGAAACTATTTCACAAGGCCTAGATTTGTGTGAGCAGGGTGCCCTGGACGGATTTATGCTAGGGCGTGCCGCGTATCATACCCCCTGGATCTTAACTGACATAGATGCGCAAGTTTACGGTAGGGACGCCTTTGGCCAAAGCCGCGAAGACATTGCGCTGGCCTTAATAGATTACGCGAAAATCACGCAGGACGTGGATCGCACGACGAAAGCGCTAATTAGGCATGCTATGGGATTGTTTTCAGGGGAGGTCGGCGCGCGTCTCTGGCGCAGGCAACTTAGCGAAGGGCTTAGTGCAAAACTTTTGCCGTCAGATGTGCTGCAGCAAGCGCTTGACGCGATGAGCGCGATGCGGGACGCGGCGTAACTTTGCTGGAAACGCTACTACAATATTTACCGCTTATTTTGACGCTTCTGGCCGTGGGCGCCGTAGCTGGATTAAGCGCGGGATTGTTTGGGATAGGCGGCGGCGCTGTGATGGTGCCAGCTCTATTCTTTGCTTTTACGGCACTTGGAATTCCCGAAGCTGTCACGATGCACTGCGCCGTTGCGACATCATCCGCAATTATCATCGTCAATGCGGTCAGGTCCGTCAGAAGTCACCAATCGCATGGGGCGGTAGATTGGGATCTGCTCTGGCCAAAAAACCCGCTTCTCAGTTACGCGCTCTGGATAGGTCTAGGCGCGTTTATTGCGGCGCTCTGGCTTGCGCCGCGATTATCGGGGGAAGTTCTGACGATTTTGTTTGCTGCCGTGGCGAGTTTGGTTGCTTTGCAGTTTATCTTTGGCCGCCCTGATTGGCAGCTAAGGCCCACTGTTCCAGGGGGGCTAGCACGTCCAGTTATAGGTGGCGGCGTGGGCGCTCTGTCATCCTTAATGGGGATTGGGGGAGGTTCCTTAACCGTGCCGTTGATGAGCATATGCGGTGTGCCAATCCATAAGGCAGTCGGGACTGCATCGGGCTTTGGCCTCGCTATCGCTTTGCCAGCTACCATAGGCTTTGTAATTTCTGGATGGGGCGTCGCAGGGCGGCCTCCATTTTCACTGGGCTATGTTAACGGATTGGGCTTTGCCCTGGTCGCCAGTGTCGCATTTCTAACAATACCGATGGGGGCGAAATTGGCGCATGCGATGAGCCAGCGGAAATTGAAACTTGTATTTGGTATATGTTTGCTACTTGTCGCGCTAAATATGGCGCGGAAGGCGTTGACTTAGAGCCTCAAGAGCAGCGCGTTCGGCGTCGCTTCGACCTTTTGTAGCTGACCCAAATACGTCATGCCCAGTAAAGAGACAGTAAGACCATCCTTGACCACTAATGCATCTACGTCACGGATTGTAATGGCGCCTAACGAGACGCTATCGAGTTTTACGTAAGCGGCGTAATTTGTGCCGCCTGCTGTTGAAATTGGTACGTTATAGCGCAAATCTCTGACCTTTATGCCAGCTTTGCGCGCATCCTCATATGTGAGCGCTACGGAGGATGCGCCTGTATCGACTAAAAACTTGACGTGGCCAGAGTTCACGCGGCTCCGTCGCCCAATATTGGCCGTCACGTGGGTTCTTAGGCACTGAGTAGACAGAACCAGAGCGACGTTTCTTGACCGTTTTGACTTCTGTTTTTGTGGGCATAATATCTGCAGCCGCTGCGCTATCCGCCGCTGAATCAACTTTATCTGCCTTGCCAGAAATATAGCTGACGCCAACGAGGGCGATGCCTAAAATAACTGCAGCTTCGATCAAGAGTTTTCGTGACATAAAGCGTATGTAGCACAGAAGGTTTTGCAACCCGTAAACGATCAGCGGTCAAGCTAGCTTTTCGGGAAGAAATCTTTTGTCAGGGTTACCAAATTATGGCACGGCCAGCCTGATCGGCTTGGCGTAAGTGTCGAGATTGCTATGTATGACTATATTTAAGATCGAGAAAAAGAGAGATTACGTGACAACGTCCCCATCTGCTACCGCTAACCCCTTCGACGATATTCGGGCACTGATGGCGAAAATGCCTGAGGCTGACGAAGCTATCCACGACTCAGTCATGGCGGCGACGCAGGTATTGGGGCGTTCGCTTCATCCTGTCGGGAAATTGGACGAGACTTTGGCATGGCTGGCGAGTTGGCAAGGAGCAGCAATGCCGAGCGTCGCCCGTCCTTTGATCTCTGTCTTTGCGGGAACGCACGGCGTTGCAAGCGAAGTTTTTGACGGTGATGTCATAGCGTACTCCAAGGCGCGTGTGGCTAGCTTGACCGAGGGCCGTTCGGCTGTGCGCGGGATCGCGGCCAATTCTGGAGCGGCGTTTAAGGTCTACGAGTTTGGCATAGAGCACCCCTCTAATAACTTTACCCAGGGCCCGTCACTGTCGGAACGCGACTGCGCGGCGGCGATTGCGTTTGGCATGGAAGTTGTGGCGGAGGGCGCAGATGTAATCGTGCTAGGCAATGCAGGGATCGGCGCAGCAACTGCGGCAGCTGCGATTGCTCTAGGTCTTTACGGCGGCGGCGAGGAATATTGGGCGGGCGGCCACGGCGAAGACGCCACGCGTCGTATCAATGCCGTTGAAGCTGGCGCACAAGAGCACAAAGGCCATATGAGCGATCCGCTGGAAATCCTCCGCATTTTTGGCGGCAGAGATATTGCTGGTATTGTCGGAGCTATCTTGGCCGCGCGGCACCAACGTATTCCCGTGATCTTGGATGGATATGTCGTTTGCGCGGCAGCGGCAATTCTCCACAAAATCAACCCCGCCTCGATCGATCACTGCATGGCGGCCCATGTCAGCCAAGAGCCCGCTCATCAAGCCTTACTTGACCGTATGACGATGAAGCCCATGCTGGACTTAGAACTTAACATTGGAGACGGCACAGGCGGGGCTATGGCAATGACGATGCTGAAAGCAGCCGCTGCCGGTTTATTGACCCTTCAAGACGGCGTTATTTGATAACTTTTTGCAAAGACAAATTGGCATAAGACGCGACATGACATTATTTTCCCATCCCGATTTCGACGATCACGAAGGCGTCTATATATTTTCAGACCCCAAGAGCGGTCTGCGCGCCATCATTGCTGTGCATAATACGAAATTTGGTCCAGGTTGTGGCGGGACACGGTTTTGGACATATGCGGATGATGCATCTGCTTTGACCGACGCGTTGCGTCTGTCTCGCGCGATGAGTTTTAAGAACGCTATGGCAGGGCTAGACCTTGGCGGCGGGAAGGGTGTCATTCTTCGGCCTAAGGGCGAATTTGACCGCGCTTCTTTATTCGCAAGTTATGGACGTGCGATCGAGAAAGTCGCGGGGCAATACATCACCGCAGAAGACGTCGGCGTCTCCCCAGATGATATGTGTATTATCAAAACGCAGACGGACTACGTAGCCGGACTGGATGACGGAGAAGCGGCATCGGGTGACCCGTCACCCGTAACTGCGAGAGGCATTTTTTACGGCTTGCAGACGGCTGTGGTGAGGCAGCTTAAACAAAATGATTTCAGTGGCTTGCGCGTTGCTATTCAAGGGCTTGGCCACGTTGGATATGGTCTGTGTGAGCATTTATATGCTGCGGGTGCGGAGCTGGTTGTCGCTGACATCAATCAATCTGTGTTGGAGAAAGCCAGAGCGGAATTTGGCGCAAGTGTCGTGTCGCCCGAGACCATTCACGCACAGGACGTTGACGTTTTTGCGCCCTGCGCCCTAGGCGGAGCGATCAGTGCTGATACTGTCGAGGAAATTAAAGCCGCCGTCATTGGCGGGGCGGCGAATAATCAACTCGCGACACCAGATATGGGCGAACGCTTAGTGGCTAAAGGTATTTTGTATTGCCCCGACTACATCATTAATGCGGGCGGGATCATTAATGTGGCGTCGGAAGTGAGCGGAACGTATGATCCTGACTGGGTCGAAAGCAAAGTGCTAGCGATCAAAAATACGCTAACGGAGATATTTGATCGCGCCGCCGCAACGGGGCAAGCCACAAGCGATGTGGCTGACGCTATGGCAGCGGAGAAACTGCGTTAGTCTGGCTTGACTTCACGCTGAAATTGGCTAGGTAACGCGTCGCTCTTACGGGCGTCAGGATGGGCGATTAGCTCAGCGGGAGAGCACTGCCTTCACACGGCAGGGGTCACTGGTTCAATCCCAGTATCGCCCACCATCCTTGTTCAAATTAGTAGACGTTGTAGTCGTATCATATTTCCCTTAAAACGCGAGTTTATGTGTGTCTTACAACTGTCACAAACTGTTTCACACCGTGAAAACTCTTGTGAGACCCGTGTGTTAGGGTGATGTTTACTTATTAAGAGGAATACTTAATAAGACGTTTTTTTGACTGAGCCTTATGTTCGTTGAAGCGAGATAATAACATGACCGAGCCAACGCCCACTGCTCGCGGACAAAAACTTCGCCATGGCGATTTTGATACACTCTGTGAAGCCTTAGATTACGCTGCTGGCGGGAATACTGGGCTGAATTACTTTGACGGCAAAGCTAATTTAAAGACGGCTTTGACCTATCGCGAGATACGCGAAAAGGCCATGGATTTGGCGAAACGCCTTGTGCTGTTTGCAGAGAAAGATGCACGAATCGGCATTGCGGCCGTATCGACGCCAGAATTCGCCATTTTGTTTTTTGCGTGTCAGTATGCGGGGTTAGTCCCTGCACCATTACCACTACCTGTTACGCTAGGGGGCGATCCTCCTATGAGCGTCAGTTGGAGCGCATGGCGGATACAGGTGATTTCCACGCGTTATTCTGTCCGGCGTCTATGGAACCGATCATGAGTTCGGCACTCAATGATCAGGCCATTCCAGTTTTGACTTTTGAAGAATTAAATGATTTGCCTAAAGGCGATGCGTTGCGGCCCTTCGGTCCTGATGATCTTTGCTATATTCAGTATTCCTCTGGTTCTTCTAGCTCTCCAAAAGGTATTCTTGGGACGCAGAAGTCTGTGTCTGCAAACTGCCACGGCATCACCAGTTTTGGCATGGAAATGACGGATAATGATCGCGGCACAAGCTGGCTACCGCTTTATCATGATATGGGCCTGATTGGATTTTTACTGGCTCCGATGGCCAGCCAGATGAGCGTTGATTATATCGACCCGCAAGATTTTACACGCCGCCCGATTACTTGGCTGCAGCTTATTTCAGATCACAAAGGAACGATGTCTTACTCGCCAACCTTTGGGTATGAGCTATGTGTCCGTCGTTGGCGTGATGATCGTGAGCTTGATCTTTCGAGCTGGCGCGCGGCGGGGATTGGTGGCGATATGGTTCGTCCTGAACCTTTGACTGAGTTTGAAGAACTGTTTGGCAAGATGGGCTTTGAAAAAGGCGCCTTCAAACCAAGTTATGGCCTCGCAGAGACGACATTGGCAGCCACATTTGCGCCGATGGGGCAGGGGCTTCTCAAAGATACGATTGATATGGAGCGCTATGAGCGCACATCCGAGGCGATCCCCGCAACGGACATCACACCGAAAGAGCATCAGCGAACTTTTGTGGCGTGTGGCTTGGTTCTGCCAGACCACGAGATTGAAATTCGCGACTTTGACGACAAAGTTTTGAGTGGTCGCAGCGTGGGCCGGATTTGCCTGAAGGGGCCAAGTGTGTCGCCTGGCTATTTTCGAAACAAGCAAGCGACGGAAGCAGCATTTGGCGCAGATGGTTGGCTCGATACGGGTGATCTCGGTTATTGGCTGGATGACCAACTGGTCGTCACAGGTCGCTTTAAGGATTTGATCCTTTGGCATGGTCGCAATATCTGGCCACAAGATATTGAATGGGCGGCACAGGCTGCGGCACCGCACCGTTGCGGACGCGCATGCGCTTTCGCGATCGGCGGAGCAGGTGATGAGAAAGAAGTCATGCTGCTGTTGGAATGTCGAACGCGCGACCCCCAGCTTTTGGACGAGATTTACAAAGCCGTTATGGCGGCTATCCGCTTAGAAGTCGGTGTGCCAGTGCGTCTACAGCTCGTGCCGCGTGGCACGATGATCATTACGTCTTCTGGCAAGTTATCTCGGGCGCGTGTGAAGGATAAATACCTCAAAGGCGCTATCCTTGATTTACAAGCTGAAGACAATTTGAGTGTTGTTGCCGCTGATGCGGGATAAATTAGGCGCGATGTGACTTCGTCGCCTGCAAATACGGCTGAGCCAAAGACTATCGCAATGACGGGTGTCACGGGTTTCGTGGGTTCGCACATTGTCCCAAAATTACTAGAGCAGGGCTACTGCGTCCGCGCACTCGTACGAAGCCCGCAAAAGCTAAGCTCCATTTGGCGAGATCATTCCGCATTTGAGGTCGTGCAGGGCGACCTTCAATCTGACTTATCGGACTTTGTGCAGGGCGCAGATTGCGTGATTCACATGGCAGGGTTGATAAAGGCGCGAACACGCAACAGCTTTATGGCTGTAAATTCGGTAGGTGCAGAAAATCTTGCAATCGCTGCGCATCGAGTGGGTGTTCCAAAATATATTCTTCTATCATCTATGGCCGCGAGAGAGCCGCAGCTTAGCGATTATGCCGCGTCTAAGGCCGCGGGTGAAGAGGCGACACGAGAGGCGTTTACGGAGCCCGCTGACAATTATTCGCGCCCCTGCCGTCTTTGGCCCAGGTGACGAAGCCACCAAACCAATCTTTGATTTAATCGCCAAAGGCTATTTGCCTGTCGCATGCGGGACGCAAGACAATTCAAAAATTTCAATGATTTATGTAGAAGACTTAGTGCGGTTTATTATCGCCTATATTCAGACAGATTCTGCCGTGCGCCCCTTAGAGCCTGCAACTATCGGTGCGATGAGTTGGAATGATTTCGCAGAGCTTTGTAGTCAGGCTCTAAACCGTCCAGTGAAGGTCATAAAGCTCCCATCATTTTTGATAACACCCTTTGCGATGATCACCTCGCTGACATTGCGTTGGTTTGGGGCGGGCCATTTGACGCTGCAAAAGCTGGCTGAGTTCCGTCATCCTGACTGGACGAGTGCCGATGAAGTTGATAACCCCACGCCCATGATAACTGCGCTGCGAGAGACCGCGGCCTCCTATGAGAGATAATATGTCCCAGCCGACCCGCGAGGAAATCTACGACAAGATCTGTGAGCTACTAAAGCCTTACAATCCTAAAAACCATCCGATTAAAATGGAAAGCGGGATCATGTCTGATCTGGAAGTCGATTCTGTTGCAGTGTTCGACCTCGTGATGGGACTGGAAGATCACTACGACATTTCTATCCCAATGGAGATGGTGTCGGACATCAAAACCGTGGGTGAGTTGGTCAACGCAATCCGGGAGTTAACATCCTAATGTCTTTGTTCGATAAATATGCGCCGCTCCAAACTCGCCTCGATATGATGATGAAGATTGGACAGGATGCGCTCGGTGTAAAATTTGACAATATTCTCAGCGCCACGCGAGGACGGATTGGCAATCGTGACATTCTTTTGGCGGGCACGAATAATTATCTCGGCCTCACATTTGACGAAGATTGCATGACGGCGGCAAAAAAAGCCGTGGACGATCACGGCACAGGTACAACGGGTTCCCGCGTTGCGAACGGCACCTATTCCGAACACACGGACCTTGAGCGAGAACTTGCTGATCATCTAGGCATGCCGAGTTGCGTTGTGTTCACTACAGGCTACCAAACAAACCTCGCGGCGATTTCGGGCCTTGCGGGTGATAAAGACGTGATTTTCATGGACGCGGACGCGCATGCCTGCATCATTGATGGCACGCGGCTGACCAATGCGTCGACAATCCGCTTTCGCCATAACTCCCCCGAGGACCTGGACAAGCGCCTCAAGCGACAAGGCGAGATTGAAGGCGGAAACGCGCTGGTCGTGATCGAAGGCATGTATTCAATGTTTGGTGACATTGCGCCCATTGATGAGTTCTTGGACGTCACACATCGCCATGGTGGCTATTTGTATATCGATGAAGCCCACAGCTACGGCGTGTTTGGCCCAACAGGATGCGGTATTGCAGAGGAGCAAGGCGTTCTAGACAAAGTCGATTTCATTAGTGGCACGTTCTCGAAGTCGCTGGCATCTGTCGGCGGGTTTTGCGCGTCACGCCACCCAGAATTTGAAGTCCTGCGTAAAGTCATGCGGCCTTATATGTTTACCGCATCAGCGACCCCGTCCAACATTTGCGCCGCTCTTGCAGCAGTTGAAAAAGTTAAAAGTGGGAAGCATCTTCGCGACAATCTAAAAGCGCGCGCCGCCCAACTGCATAAGGGTCTATCAGAAATGCAATATGACCTGTGTGCAGAAGCGAGCCCCGTGATCGCGATCCGCCGCCCAAATGAGGGTGTAGCGGCGGCTGAATGGAACTGGCTGATTGAAAACGGCGTTTACGTCAACCTCGCTGTGCCGCCTGGCACGCCCCAAAGCTCCAGCCTTCTGCGGATCAGCTTGTCTGCAGCGCACACGGAAGCCGACATTAAGCAACTTCTCAAAGCCTTCGGTGATTTAAAAGACAATCAAGGCGCGATCCTGCAAAGCATGATGGGCCGTCTGCAAGCGGCAGAGTAATTAGCTGTATTATTGCTATATGTAGTTTAGAGCGTCAGCAGAGGCTAACAATACGTTTATTGTGATGTGCTAGACTCAATTAACGAAACGCTCCCATGCGCCAGAGCTTCCACCCCATAACAGGGGCGCAGAGGAGGGGGTATTTGCGCTGAAATGGTGTTGGCTCATAATCGACGCCAGAGTGATTTTTGAGCTTTCGCAGCGCGTAATCTAAGCCGCCGTCAAATGTCAGCGCGCCGTGTGCTATACGTAAGATTGAGCGAGGTTTGCCTCTTACTCGTCGCCAGAACCATGTGCGTTCTAGCGCGCGTGGATTGCAAACGGGCAGGGTATAATCACCATGTTCATTCGGCGGGCCATAGAGCGCTGTGGTGATCGCATCGTAGCGGTCTGAGAACCGTTCCACGATTTCTTGTGCGCGACTGACCGAGCTTTCAGGGCGCAACTCTGTTCGGTAGCTCTCGTAAAAGCCGCGTCCCCAAATTTCGGCGGAACTAGCCAAAGGTGCAACAAGCGGCGCAGACTGGCTGGCCATATAACGCACTGCGTCAGCGCGGGCCGCATAGACCCGCTCTGCTATGGCTGCGTCGCGAGCACGGAGAAGAACGCAGGGTTGCGAGAAACGACCCCAGACTTGAGAGTGAAAAGCGCGTTTCGTGCTACGGCGTTCAAATTCGTCGAGCGTCATTATGGAGTATTTGCAGGTTGTCAGCACGCCGCCGTCCTCGCGTTCAATATAAAACACGGCAGGCGGGATGTGACGATTGAGCCAAGCGCGCACGCGGCTCCCATGTGTTTTACGATAGTCATCAACAAATACATAGAAATCGAGCATCTTCTCTGGATTGTCGATCTCACGTAGCGAGGAGCCGTAATAGACGAAGGCCAGCACACGATCTGGATGACGCGCCTCAATCATATCCATAATTGCGCTAACGCGAGCTGGCGGCTCTAGTTTTTCATCTCTGATAATGTCAAGGACAGGGTCGTTCATCTGGCGGCCTGCCAAAAAGTTACGGAGCGTGAGGGCGAGATTTTCAAGCGCTGCCCCTGAACATCCAGAAAGTCACCATCAAGCGTGGCAGGCGCTTTGGTCTTGAGCCTCAAACGGTCAACATTGTGGCTATGAAAGCCGTCAGTTTCGCGGTTCTGCTTACGGCCCAGCCAAAGCCCTGCGACGGTGCGGCCTAGCTTCTGGCTCTCGGCTTCGGCCCAGGTCAGGCGCAGCGGAGCGGGCTCATCCCCCCAAAACGGATCAAGTCCCAGCATAAGGGAGGGCAGGGTCGTCATGATCGTGCCGAGGGCTTTACCTTTGTGATTGATGATCGTTTGGTCTTTGAGTTTTGCTTTAATGCGATGCTTGGCAGGCGGCATCAGGTCCGACCGATCGCTTGTGACAGCTTTGATTACGGCCCCGACAACGGCTGACCCGCCGCCCACGCCTTTGGCGTTGAGTTTGTCTTGAGCAAAGCGGCTTACATGGGGCAAGGCGCCCGTCGAGAAGAGGAAGCCGTAGCGGGGGGCGTGTGTCTTGGTTTTGATCTGCACCATAGGCACGGTCGTCTCTGTAAGCTTTCCTGCAGCGATTAGATCAAGGTCTGCGAGTTTCTTCAAACCGATATTACGTGCAATCTGGTTCGTCGTGCCACTGGGCAGTATCGAAACGGCTGGGAGGGACTGGTCACTGGGATAGGTATTGAGCATGGCCGAGAGGATCGTTCTGACTGTTCCGTCGCCGCCCTCAATCACAAGATGACGCAAATTATCTGAGGCGGCTTTCTGAAATAGCGGGTGCAGATCCGCTGGGTCTTGCGTGATATGATGTGTGGCTCCTGCAGACAATGTCGCGCGGCTAAGGGCTGATCCCTGTTTAGCGACATTTCGTGCATGGGCATTTGAGATCGCCAGGAAGGACATGGCTCCGTCAGAGGCTTTCTGTGCGGATCAGCAGAAACCCACCGAAAAGACCAAACCCGATGAGCGGCATGGCAATCGCAACAGGCACGCTAATACCGCCAGAGGCTGCAAACGTTGCCATAGCGCCGTCTATGATCAGGAATAGAAAGCCCATTGTGATGCCGAGAATAAGCGTTTTATCGCCCGAATCCTCGCGCCCTGTCCTTTGCATCATGGCGGCACAACAAATGAGAAGGATCAGTGCTGCGATTGGCCGTGTCGCGCGGTGAGCATGCCAAAAGCTATATGCAAATCGGGGTTTTGATCCAGAATTACCGGGCTTACGAAATGTCCGCATTTCTGACATCGACAAATCCCGGGGATCAGCAGCCAGTCGTGCGATCGATTTTGGCGTTTGCTTGGTTTCCCACACGCGAGTGTTAGAATCGCGCAGGACTTGGCGCGCTTCGCCGTCTGCGCCTTCAACTGTGAGCGTGCGGACACCGTCTAGCTGCCAGTTTGGCGACATATATGTAGCGGTCTGCGCCCACAAAATTTGTTCAACCTCGCCCGCGTCAGAGCGGAAGAAAATCTCCATATCGCCTAGCATGTCATAGGCCAAACGGTCTGTGGCCCGTACAATACGGCCCGTATCTTCGAGCCAGAGCGGATTGTCTTCCGTCACGTTTTTGACCTTATACTCGCCGATCCCCCATGCTTGGAGAGAGCGTACGGCGGGTGCCATCGCGTAATCAATAAAAGTGATCGAAACACAGGCCGCGCCGACGACGACGGGGGTCAGAAGCAAAACTTGTTTGGAGGCCGAAATGCCAAAACCCAAGAGAGCGACGAGTTCGTGCTGCCTGATAAGTTTCGTAAATGTTAGCAAAATAGCTACGACGATGGCGAACACAAATATGCGATCAAAAATGACGGGTGCACGAAGGGCGATATATTTGAGAGTGCCTTTAAAACCTTCGCCACTGGCAATAATTTCTGCACCGTTGGCAAGGCTATCAAACAATCCCATGATCGCGAGAAAGCCGAATACAACTGTTAGCCAGGTGAACAGGAAGGTTTTGGACAAATAGAGACCGAATTTAAGCATGCTGATCGTCCAGTTTTCGTGTCCGATTAGGGCCGATTTTCTCTTTGATCTGCTTTTGCACATGGGCGATCCACTGCGCAAAACTTGTCAGAGGCGGCTGCCCCATTTTATAGGCAGATTTCCAGAACAAAAATCCTGCGAAGACGACGACGACCGCCATTATGCCCCATATGCCGAGCCATGGCGGTATCTTGCCCGCAGCGCCGAGCGATTGCCCAAATTCAAGAAGTTTTTGCAACCCAACAATAAAGACAACTCCCACAAAGACACCGGCGGAAGAGGGATTTCGCCCATAGTTTAAGCCAAATGGCACAGCGACGAATGGCAATAAGAGCAATAGAACAGCTTTAGCTATACGTAGGTGAAGCGTTGAGTTGTTTACATTCGGATTAACCTTTGGGAAGAGGCTGCCTTCTCGGTTCTGGAACAATTCGACCGAGGTCATTTCGCGTTCATCATCCCCCTCATACGGAATGTCGTAACCGTGGCTGCGCCTGCGATGGACGATTTGAGAAAGCTTAACTCACCGCCGAGTTGCTGGTTGTTTTCAACTTGAAACCCGCGACCTTCCTCGAGTTGCAGCACAGGGCTGGAATCACCGTTTTCTTCACGGATAATCAATTCCCCCTTGCCAGCGGTAGTAACGCGAAAACCAGTTTGGTTCATGTCGCCGCCCTCAGTGTCTTCATCCATGATCTTCTCATAGATAAAGATCGGGCCAATCCCAGCGCCTGGCAGGCCAGTGCCCGCGAAAAATGTGCGGTCCCCGACAGCCGTGAAGGTGCCTTCGCGCAGGGCAGCTGTGAAGGCTGTCTGCTTGATATGATTTTCGACTTGGCGGTAATTATATCGACCAACAGGCTGCAAATAACCCTCAATCACCATTGTAAAACACGCCAGAACAGCTGCAATCAGTAGGAATGGCTTTGTCATATGAAAGAGCGATACACCTGCGCCCAAAGCCGCCGTCAGCTCAGATGAGCGGGAAAACCGATCGACCGTGATGATCGTGCCAAGCAATAATGCAAGCGGCACTGCAATACCGAGATAGTAGGGCAGGAGACTGAAAATCATTTCGCTCGCATCAGAGGCTGGATTGGTTGAGTTGGTGACAACATCAAAAATACGCAACAATCGTTCCATTAGCAGAACGCAGCACGCAAAGATAATAAGACCCCCAATGCTGATCGCGGCTTTTTTAAATATGTACCTATTCAGTCCGCCCATGGGTGTCCGCTCATGTTGTCCGTCTGTATTTTGATCTTTACTATGATCACAACAGAACCCATATGGAATCGCAATCGTGCAGTAATGATGCACATCACTTAAAGAGGCTGACGCGTGAAATCAAATTCAGTTATCACAAAAAAGCGTAATGTTTTTGGGACGATAGCCGTATCGGCTTTCCTCATGGCTCTGCCGAGCTATGCCGTAGCGACTCCTGGGCCTGACGATAGTGAGTATATACCTGGGGCGACTGTCGGGCCGGAGGGACCAATTTCTTCCGCTGGACTTGAGCATGGTTTGGAGCTTTATGAATTTGACGGCGATGATACCTGCGTGCCGGGCGCGCTGCAAATCCGCGCAACATTTCACAATACAACGGCTGACGGCATCCTCAAAGCAGAGCTGTTCAGCGAACGTGATTTCATGAAGTCTAAAGGCAAACTCCGCCGTATTCGTGTGCCTGCAAAGGCTGAGAAAACACAAATTTGCATCAACCTGCCAGCGCCTGGAGATTTCGCGGTGGTGGGGTATCACGACAGGGACGGCAATCGTAAGCTAAAAAAGGCTTGGAATTTCAAACCGAAAGAGCCTTATGGCTTATCAAACAATCCCGAAATTAAAGCTCTGCGCCTACCAAAATGGTCAGAAACACGCTTTGCCGTGCCAATGACAGGTGCGGATATCGACATCTATCTGGTTGACCTCGGCGACGAAGATTAGCAGAACGCATCCGCGCTGCCTTGTATTCCACAAGGTCGAGGGAGGCTGTTTTGACACAATCGATTGCGATAAGCTTGGTCTCGACCTCTGGCGATCTGTCGGATTTCTTGGACTTGCCTTACAATCTCTATCGCGGAGATCCTGCGTGGCGGCTCGCCTTTACGTTTAGAGCGTAAGGAGCAGTTAGACCCGCTCAAGAACCCAGCCGCAGCCGATCTTGACCGCGCACTCTATCTTGCGCGGCACGGGGGCGAGATTGTCGGTCGTATCGCAGCTTTCACAAACCCCGCCCATGATGCGCTGCATAGCGCTGATGACGCCTTCTTCGGCTATCTTGATACAGTTGATGATCCCGACGTCATTGCGGCGCTCCTTGAGGTAGCTGAGGCTTGGGCGGCAGACAAAGGCCGATCTCGTATTGTGGGGCCCGCTCAATGGGGTGTGAATGAAGAAGTTGGCATGCTGGTTGATGGCTTCGATGCGCCGAATGTAGTCCTCATGTCTTACGGTAAGCCCTATTATCCGCCTGCCTTAGAGCGAGCAGGGTATAGCAAGGCGATTGATATGTTTGCCTTTCAGGCCGATATCCACGCAGGCTACCCCCGCCCGAAAATGACACGGATGATGGTTGACTATGCGACCAAGCATCAGGACGTAACTTGGCGGAAACTTGATCCTAAGAATTTTGTTCAAGATATTGAATTTGCTATGGAGGTGTTTAACGACGCGTGGGGCAATAATTGGGGATTCTTGCCATTTCCTGACGCAGCCATCCAGCATCTCGCCAAGGAAATGAAGCCGCTGATTAGCCCGGATCGTTTCTATATCGGCTATATTGAGGGCAAGCTCGCAGCGTTTATTTGCTTGATCCCTGATCTTAATGAGTTGGCGGAAGGATTTGACGGAAAGCTCCTACCATTTAATTGGGCAAAACTTTTGTGGCGATTGAAGCTGGGCAAGACCCGCCAATCTCGTGTCCCACTTATGGGGCTGAAAACGGAGTTTCACAATACACGCAAGGGCTTAGGATTGGTTGCGGCTTTGTGTGAGGAGGCTTTTGCAGCCGCGCGCAAAGAAGGGTTCACACATTGCGAGCTAAGTTGGATACTCGAGGACAATGAAAGCATGATCGCTATTTGTGAGCAGGCCAGTGCCAAGCCTTACAAAACTTACCGTATGTATGAGAAACGGATTGATGCCTAAGCCGTCTGTCTTAATACTCGCTGGCCAACGTCCTGGCCTTGACCCACTTTGCGAAGCGACGGGTGTGGCGCGCAAAGCTGACGTGCCCGTGCTAGGCAAACCTTTGCTGGATTATGTGTTGGAGACTTTGTCACATTCAGGACTAGCAAATGACGTGCATATCTCAGGTTATGACGGTGATCTGCGCGGGCATCAGCTTGCCGAGAGCGGTGAGGGGCCAGCCGATAGCGTCTACCGCGCTTTGCAGGGTGGCATTACTTATCCGTGCTTGATCACGACCTGCGACCACGTCTTACTGAGTCCCGATATGATCGCGAACTTCCTGACGCAAGCTGCTGAAACGCAAGCAGATTTTTGCGTTGGCTTAGCGACTGAGTCCGTAATTAAAGCGGACTACCCTAATACAAAGCGAACATATCTGCGATTTTCTGATATGGCGGTATCTGGTTGTAACTTGTTCTATATTGCCAACGCCAAAGGCCTCGCAGCGATCGAATTTTGGCGGGAGGCGCAGCATTTACGTAAGCAGCCGCTTAAACTCGCGCGCAGGATTGGTGTTGGGGTTGGTCTGAAATATGCGGCAGGGCGACTATCATTGGGCGGCGCGTTTGACTATGCGGGCCAGCGGATTGGTATCGTAGCTGCACCTATATTATTGCCATTCTCCGAGGCCGCAATCGATGTGGATAAGGCCGAAGATTTAGCGCTTGTCGAGACGATTTTGGCGGAGCTGCACGCCGTGACAGCTGACCTGTCAATTTATTCCCGCCACACCGTTGGAAAGCGTATTGCGGCCAATACGGGATTATTGGTGGGGGCAAAAATCATGGGAGCCCTGATGGGGCTTGGCAGCTTGCTGGTGGCGACCAAATATTTATCGCCTGTCGATCTGGGCGTGATCTTGTTTATCCATGCTTACATGTTGTTTTTTTCTGAAGTCGCAACATTTCAAAGTTGGCAGTCTATCATTCGTTTCGGCACGGACGACCTGAAACGAAAAGATGTCACCCGACTCGCGGAATTATTGAATTTCAGCTTCAAAGTTGATGCTATCTCAGCCGTCTTTGGGTTTGTGCTATCGCTGCTAGTTTTCGGACTGATTGGGTGGTTCGTCCAAATTTTACCAGATATTTTCCCGCAGGCAGGGGAAACAAATTTCGCAACCATTCAGCGCTATACGGGCTTTTATTGTATTCTCCTACTGTTTCGACAACTCGGCACATCAACTGGGATTTTCAGGTTATTTGATAAATTTCGTGTCTTGGCGGTTGAAGGCATTATCATGCCTGCTACGCGGTTTATTGGCGTCGTCTTGGCCGCTTATTTTGATGCAGGCTTTGAGGGGTTTTTGATGGCGTGGTTCGCAGGCTCTCTGGCTAGCTACATCTATTTACCAGTGATGGGCGCGTTGGAGCTTAGCAAGCGCAACTTGCTCCGCCCTGTTTGGCAAGCCAAAGCGAGCCTACGCCGCCCAAGGAGAGGCTTATGGCCGTTTATGGTGAAATCCAGCATCGACAGCACTTTGGCAGCGGCCAATTTACATTTGCCAGCTCTGATGGTGATGGGAGTTTTCGGCGCGGCTTGGGTCGCTGTTTTCCGTATCGCAGAGGAAGTTGCGAAGCTGTTATCCGAAGGCTTTAAGCTATTGGATCAGGTCATTTATCCCGAATTAGCCAAGTTAATTAGTCATGGTGAAGCGGAGAAGATCTGGCGCTTGGTCACACGCACCGCTCTGATTTTACTGGGATTTGGACTCACGATGTCGCTATTTGTTATGTGGGTCGGTCCGAGCTTGCTAGGGCATTTGTTCTCGGAGGAGTATAAATTAGCAGCTCCTCTGACGTCGCTATTAGTGCCTGCGGCTCGCATTGCTGGAGTACGGCTGCGCCGCTTTACCCCGTGCTATACGCAACGGATAAGCCAGAGAGAGCGATCTATGCGCGTGGGGCAGGGGTCATTGTTTATATCGTCTCATTTTTAGGGTTGAGTTTTACAATAGGACGCATGGCTCCAGGTTGGGCCGCTGTGCTTGGGAACGCCTTTGCTGTGATCATTCTCGTCTATCTTGCGCGGCGCACTCTCAATAAAACTGTCAATACGCAGAAGCAAAATGCCCTATGAGTGAGCCACGAAAACTCGCGATATTCGATTTGGATTACACGATCACAAAGCGTGGCACATGGGGCCGCTTAGTCATGCGGAGTGTTAGGTTTAAGCCATGGCTGTGGGTGCCCATGATCTTTAGCACGCTATTGTTCCAATACCGATACAAAACGGGCAAAGCCCCACGCGGGGATGTGAAAAAATCAATGATGAACTGGGGCATGACGGGAAAGCCTCGGGCAAAACTTACGAAAATGGCTGAGCGATTTGCAGAAGACGAAGTGCCAGATAAGCTTCGCCCCGGCGCGCTTAGGGCGCTCGCCGCCCACCGGGAGGCGGGCGATTATATCTTGATTGCTAGCGCCGCTGTTGACCTGATCGTTGCGCCCATATCGAAACGGCTCGGCGCGGACGGCTATGTATGCACAGAACTGGCGTGGGATAGTGACGATCGTCTCTTGCCCGAATTTGCCTCTGAGAACTGTTACGGCGAGGCAAAGAGAAAGGCTGTTGAGCGTTATATTGAAGACCATAAGTTAAACGACTTGCCCGTTATTTTCTACACGGACAGTATGGCTGATATTGAGGTGCTACGCATGGCGGATATCGGTATTGCTGTGGATCCAGATACTAAAATGACGAAAGCTGCAGGGCTTGAAGGGTACGAGATACAGCACTGGATGACATGAAATGTTTCGCACAAAAACGTGACCTTTAAATCTATGTGAATGATTTATGACGTATTCACATCAAGGGCTGATGGGAGCGACAGACGAATGTATATTGATCAAAGCAGAACGCTTAAGATTGCGTTCGTCTATAATCACGAGACATCTCACCAAGTGGCTCATTCTGCGCCCACCCTCAAAGAACTTCTCAAGCGCCACCCGAAATTTGACGTCGATGTCGTAACTTCGACGGCTGAGCAAGAGGAATTAGTACGCTATTGTTTGGGCGAAAGCCTAAGCGCCCGCGTCAATTTTATAGCGTTGCGTGGCGGCGAGCGTGTGAAGCTTTTGCTGAAATTGTTTAATATGGTGATGCCTGCACGGCGATATTGGATGCTGCGCCAGAACCTAGAGGTGTTTCGCCAATATGACGCAATTATCGTCCCAGAATGGACATCACTTATGCTGCGCCAGAGATTTGGCCTAGAGGACTTAAAATTCATTTTCACCCATCACGGAGCCGGCGACAGAGCGGTTTCGTTCAATCGCAATATCAGAGAGTTTGATTTTGTCTTATTGCCAGGTCAGAAATTTGAAGACGTGCATTTAGATCAGGAACTCGTTCGAGACGGTGATTATGCCGTTACGGGTTATCCTAAATTTGATTTTGTGAAGGGGGGCGAAGTTGCGCCCGAACCTTTATTTGACAATGATAATCCAACGGTTCTCTACAATCCGCATTTTGATCCTCACCTGTCCTCTTGGTATGAAATGGGTGAGGCTGTGATGAACTTCTTCAAAGCAAATACGGCCTACAACCTCATCTTTGCGCCCCACGTCATGCTTTTTCAACGAGCCGTGCATACCTCGGTTGAAAAGCGAAAGATACGTTTTGTAAAAGCGTTGGCGGAGGACTTTAAAGATTGTCCCAATATTCACATCGATCTGGGCAGTCAGCGATCAGTAGATATGACCTATACCCGCGCAGCCGATATTTATTTAGGCGATGTGAGTTCTCAGATTTATGAGTTTATAGAAGAGCGTCGCCCGTGCATTTTCCTCGATAGTCATGACGCGAATTGGGAAGGAAATCCGTTCTATCGCCATTGGACATTTGGGCCAGTCATTGACGACATCTCAAAATTACCTCAAGCGTTGGAGACGGCAGACCTAACCCTTGCTCGCTACCGCATGGCGCAAGAAACTGGTTTTCACTCGACATTTGATTTAACGCAAACACCGTCATCCGTGCGGGCTGCGTCTGCGATTGCAGGGTTTCTCAACCGTATGGCCTATACAGAAGCAAATGCGGAAGCTGCAGCGGCAGAGTGAGAGCCAGAGTAATGTCAGACTTTTGGCTGGACAATGGTATAGACGCAGCGTGAAAATTCTCATAAACCGCCCGCATTATGGCAAGCGAAATTGAAAAACCCAAGCACCTAAAGAATAAGCGCCGTGCGTTTGTTAAACGCAATGGCAAGAAGCTCGTGCGTAAGATCGCGGCGTTTCAAAGCCGCCAGTCTAAAGTGCCTGACACGCCCAAGATCGATAACAAATACTTTCCATTTTTATCTGAATTCACTGATAATTGGGAGGCCATTCAGGAAGAGGCGCGCGCTGTCTTAAAGTTTCGTGAGACAATTCCGAGCTTCCATGAAATTTCGCCTGACCAATACCGTCTTTCGACAGAATCCAACTGGAAGACATTCGTGTTATTTGGCTTTGGCCAGCGGCTAGAAAAAAATGCGTCCCTTGCACCGAAAACGGCAGCCATTCTAGAGAATGTGCCAGATCTGCAGACAGCAATGTTTTCCATTCTGGCTCCAGGCTATCATATCCCCGCACATAAGGGGGTGACGAAGGGTATTCTACGCTCCCATATAGGCTTGATCATTCCCAAAGACCGCGAGAAATGCCGTATCCGTGTGGATGATACGATCACCGCGTGGAAAGAGGGCGAGATATTTGTGTTTGATGATACGTATGAGCATGAAGTCTGGAATGATACAGACGAAGAGCGTGTTATCCTGCTCTTTGATTTTGACCGTCCGATGAAATTCTGGGGTCGGTTCCTCAATAGCGCGTTCTTGCAAGTCATGAAGTTGACGGCGTTTTATCAAGATCCGAAGAAAAACCTGCAAACGGCTGAAGAACGACTCGAAGCCGCTATACGGACGGCAGACGCCAATATGGAAGCTATGTCAGATCCGGCTGGCTAATCAGAATACCCGCGTCTTAATGCGGCTGTATTGAATAAATAAGACGCCCAAGACTGCCAGTCGTGGGGCTCTCTTTTTCTTCTAAACTATAACCATTTTCTTCTGCCAGTAAGTGTGTGCCTGCGCTTTGGTCGTGCCGATCAAAAACCAAAACAGTTTGCGCCTGAAATCCTGCTCCATCAGGAGAAATAACAGCGAAAACATCTTCACGCTCAAGGCTCAGAGTCAAATAGTCACGAGGTGGAGTTTCCAAAAATGCCGCTATAGTTTCTGGCCAGTCAAAAACCGGGACATGACGTATGGGTTTAGCTAAATGCGTTTGTGCGGGGTAGGCGTCCGCCGTAGACATGCCGGTCAAGAGCCACGCGGCATCCACGTCTAGCGATTCTGCAAGACGGTTGAGAGCTTGCTGACGTGGCACTTGCCCGCCGCGCTCCCAATTTGCGATTGTTGGCTGACTGACATCGCATAAGGCTGCCAACGCACTTTGAGAGTGACCCTGTCGTTTACGTTCTTGTTTCAAGCGAGCTTGTAAAGTTGGCATGTAATTCATCCTTGCATCTTACAAGGATTTAATAAATAAAACGAATAATAAGTCGAGGTAAAAATTCACTAAAATAAGTGATGTCAATCGAATTACTGTTATAAACAGTGAAATATGATCAAAATTTACCATTATCACAGTCAATATGAACACAAGCTGAAAATGCAGATTAAAGTCATATGACAAAAATGTTATTCGAAAAACCTATGATTTGAATTGAATTTCTAATTCTGACGCTTAAGTAGAGTGCAGGGAAAAACTCTGTTTGATGTGTGTCTGGGACGGCACCGTCACAAATTAGAAAGAGGTTCATCATGAAAGGTGACTATTGTACTCGTGAAGGCGCTGAGCGTCTTAAGGAACAAATCGAAGCTTATTGGGCAGATCGTGGACATGATGTCCGTGTGAACTTGATCCAAGGTGGTTTTCTGGCCTCCATGCGCTCTGCGCGCACGGACGTTCGGTCTAACTTGATCAATGGCGTGCCAACGCGCTCCACTGAAAACTTCGCATAACCAACATTTGGTCCGCGTCTTGCGGGCCAAGCGGTTTATGTCCGCAAACTCTCTAAGGCCGATGGCAGTGCTCGGAAATGTCCGATCCTGCGATCGGCCTTTAGCTTAAGCGGTGATATTTGAGTATAGCCATAGGTGACCAAAATAGCGGGAACGCGCGCATTGTGGGCCGCTCGCATATCGGGATAGCTATCACCGACCATTACAATATCTCTTGCCCGCCGATGATCAGCCGCCGCAAAAATGTGATCCGCATGAGGTTTCTTGCGACGCGGTTCATCTCCCCCGACGACCCGATCAAAATAATGGTTCATGCCGAGCGCTTTGATCAAGGGTCGTGCTAGATAACCCGGCTTGTTTGTGCAGACGGTCAATCGTGCGCCGTGCGCGACCAGATCGTCCAGAACATCCTCCACACCCGCATAGGGCTCTGATAAAGCGGCAATGTCTTCGGCGTATCTGGCCAAAAATACCTGCTGCAATTCATCTAGGCGTGAAGGCGGTAAATCAGCTTCCGCCCGCATAAAGGCCTCGGAAATGAGCGCGCGAGAGCCAAAGCCGACTGCCTTGCGGGCTTCCTTAAAGTTTGTCTTTGGCAAGCCGTCCATCGCTATCACATCATTTAGCACACGGATCAGGTCGGGCGCAGTATCTACAAGCGTCCCGTCTAAATCGAAGCACAGCGTCAAATTCTGTAAATAATGCAAATGAAGTCCAATCGAATCGTGCGTTTGCGCAAAACATCCTCTATGACGGGAGGAGTTTCAAATGACTTAAGGGCTAACCGTAATGAAAGCTGCGCGCGCTGCAATAATTTTGGCAGCTGGGAAAAGCACCCGGATGAAGTCTTCGCGCTCTAAGGTGCTGCATCACATCGGTGGCCGCTCTATGTTGTCGTGGGTCGCGAACCTTGCGCGGTCTGTGGACGCTGACAAAATTGTTTGCGTCGTCGGAGAAGCCAATGTGGATGTTCGCGCGGCGGCAGAGGCCCTCGGGCTCGATATCGCGGTGCAAGAACCGCAGCTCGGCACAGGACACGCAGTTGACTGCGCCAAAGCCGCTTTAGGTGATTTTTCGGGACAGGTTGCGGTTCTATACGCTGATACGCCGCTTATCGAGCCGTCTACATTGGAGCACGTATTTGATGCGCTCGACACGGCCGACGTCGCTGTATTGGGCTTTGAGCCAGAGGACGCAGGGGCTTATGGACGTTTGATTGTCGAGGGCGACGACTTGGTCGCTATCGTCGAAGCGAAGGACGCTAGCGCAGAGCAGTTGGCCGTTGGGCTTTGTAATTCTGGCGTGATGGCAGCTTCAGCAGCGGATATGTTTTCAGCTGTTGCGCGGGTTGATAAAAATAACGCGAAGGGTGAATACTACTTAACTGATATTGTTGAGATTTTGCGGGGTGACGGAAAACGGGCGATTGTTGTCAAGGCGTCCGAAACAGAGGTCATGGGTGTTAATTCCCGCCCTGATTTAGCGCTCGCAGAACGCGCTTTTCAAGATCGTATGCGCAGCCGCATGATGGAAGCAGGGGTGACGCTTCGTGATCCAGATACGACATATTTTGCCTACGACACAGTTATCGCTGCTGATGCGGACATTGGCGCGAACTGCGTATTTGGACCAAACGTCAAAATTGGAGGCAACACAGTCATTCACCCATTCTGCCATATTGAAGGCACTCAAATTGGCGAAGGGGCGCAGATTGGCCCATTTGCGCGCTTGCGCCCTGGCACAGAATTGGGTGACACAACTAAGGTCGGTAATTTTGTTGAGACAAAGAAAGCTAAGGTTGGAAATTGCAGCAAGATCAATCACTTATCTTATATTGGTGATGCTGTTTTAGGTGAGGGCGTCAATGTCGGTGCAGGCACAATCACCTGTAATTATGACGGATTTAACAAGCATATGACACAGATCGGGGACGGCGCGTTCATCGGCACGAACTCATCGCTTGTCGCGCCTGTTAAGATTGGGTCTGGCGCATATTTGGGGTCTGGCGGTGTCATTACCGAGAATGTGCCAGATGACGCGCTAGCTGTGGCGCGCGCGAAGCAAGTCAACAAAGACGGCTGGGCCAAGCGCTACCGAGTCGCTCAAGCCAAACGCAAATCATCAAAAAGAAAGAGCTAAGCCATGACGATTGCCAAAGAGAATGCAGCCATGGCGGCGATGGAGTTTATTGAGAGCGGCATGACGCTAGGTCTGGGCTCTGGCTCTACCGCTGAAATCTTCATTGATATGTTAGGAGAGCGCGTGGCGGGCGGAATGAAAATTCGCGGCGTGCCAACGTCAAAGCGAACCGCCGAATGTGCGGTAGAGGCGGGGGTGCCTCTGATTGATGCAGATAAAGTCGAGAAAATCGATGTGACCATTGACGGCGCAGACGAAGTTGATCCTGCGTTTAACCTTATCAAAGGTGGTGGCGCGTGTCTTTTGCGCGAGAAGATTATCGCCAATGCGTCTGACATGATGGTCGTGATTGTGGATGATCGCAAAATGGTCGACACGCTCGGGGCTTTTCCGCTGCCAGTTGAAGTAGATCCTTTCGGTCTAGCCCTGACGGCGGATCAAGTCTTTCGCGCTTTAAAAGTGACGGGCTGCCAAGATGCGCAGACGGTTCTGCGACAGATGAAAGATGGTTCGGGCCCGCTTATCACGGATGGCGGCAATTATATTCTTGATAGCAAGTGCGTCAAAATCCCTAACCCGGTTGAAACAGCGCGAGCGCTATCCCAAATACCGGGGGTGATGGAACATGGCCTTTTTATTGACTTGGCTGATGTTATTGTGATCGGCGAAGCCGACCATGCACGCGTGATAGAGTTGCAGCGGGACTAGATTACCGCCTTATTTTCATAGAATTGCAGGAGACTTTAAATGTCTAAATACGACTATGACCTATTTGTGATTGGCGCAGGTTCAGGCGGCGTCCGCGCAGGTCGAATGGCGGCGCAACTCGGCAAGCGCGTGGCTGTTGCGGAAGAGAGTCGTCCTGGCGGAACATGTGTTGTTCGCGGCTGTGTGCCGAAGAAGTTTATGGTCTACGGCGCAGATTACGGCACAGCGATCCGCGAAGCTGTGGGGTATGGCTGGACGGTCGAAAACGCTAAATTTGACTGGCCAAAGCTCCGCGACGCCATTCAATCCGAGGTTTCCCGGTTGTCTGGCATTTATGCCACGATCCTCGAAAAGAACGGCGCTGACCTCATACAGGAGCGCGCGGAATTCGTTGACAAGCATACAGTCCGATTGACAAAAAGTGGACGCGAAGTGACGGCAGAAACGATCCTGATTGCGGTCGGTGGTCGCCCTTGGATGCCTGAAATGAAAGGGAGCGAACATGCAATCATGTCTGACGACGCTTTCCTTTTGGACGAAATGCCCGAGCGTATTTTGATTATTGGCGGCGGCTATATCGCCTCTGAATTTGCGGGTATTTTTGCAGGGTTTGGCGTGAAAACTGTGCAGGCCTATCGCGGCACGCGTCTCTTGAACGGGTTTGATCCCGAAGTGCGAGACGCCGTCAATGAGGTGCAATCTAACAATAAAATCGATCTCCGCTTTGGCGTCAGCCCGACCGAGATCAAGAAGTCTAAAGGCGGATATATCGTTACGTTTGATGACGGCACGAAGATCGGCACAGACCTCGTCTTTATGGCAACAGGTCGTAAGCCGCATACATCGGGGTTGGGTCTTGAAAATGCAGGCGTGGAAGTCGACAAAAACGGCGCCATTATCGTCGATGAATATTCCCGCACACGCCAGGATAATATCTTTGCTGTTGGCGATGTGACTAACCGCATGAACCTCACGCCCGTTGCAATCCGCGAAGGCATGGCCTTTATCGAAACGCGCTTCAAAGACAATCCGATAGCCTATGACCACAGCGATATTGCGAGTGCCGTCTTTACGCGCCCGCCAGTGGGCGTGGTCGGCCTGACAGAACCAGAAGCGCGCCGAGAGTTTGGCGAAGAAATGACTGTCTACACGACCAAGTTCCGTCCGATGAAAAACGTGCTGGCTGGCGATCCGCAGCGATGCTTTATGAAGCTGATCACAGAGGGCAAGAATGAACGTGTCGTAGGCATCCATATTGTTGGCGACGACAGTGCGGAGATTATCCAAGCGTTGGGAATTTGCGTAAAGGCAGGCTTGACCAAAGCTGACTTTGATCGCACCTGCGCCGTTCATCCGACATTGGCTGAGGAAATCGTGACTCTAAAACCACGTGAAGAGAACAAAACGACTGTTGTCAGCAAGGGCTGACTTCGGGCTGGTATAATCACCTAAAACTTGTTAGAAATGCGGTTCAAAACGCAACATTTGCTCTGAAAGCACGACGATGACGAAATGGTCTCCCTCCAGCTGGAGAAACTTCCCAGCCAAGCATATTCCTGAAGATTATCCTGATCTCGCCAAATTGGCCGAGGTCGAGAATACTCTGCGCGGCTATCCGCCACTCGTTTTCGCTGGCGAAGCTCGACGGTTAAAAGCGCGACTTGCAGATGTCGCCAATGGCAAAGCTTTCTTGCTTCAAGGCGGAGATTGCGCCGAGAGCTTCAAGGAGTTTCACCCCGACAACCTTCGCGATATGTTCCGTGTCATGATGCAGATGGCTGTGGTGTTGACTTACGGCGCAGGGCAGCCTGTTGTCAAAGTTGGCCGCATCGCGGGACAATTCGGCAAACCCCGTAGCTCTCCTGTTGAAGTGCGCGACGGGATCACGCTGCCCAGCTATCGCGGCGACAATATCAACTCGATGGAATTTGACGAGAAGAGCCGTATTCCTAACCCTAAACGCTTACTCAAAGCCTATGGTCAATCGGCGTCGACGCTCAATCTATTGCGGGCTTTCTCGACGGGAGGCTATGCGAACCTGCGTAATATCCACAAGTGGACATTGGGATTTGCTGATAAGTCTGAGCAGACGGCGAGATATAAAGAATTGTGCGAAAAAATAGAAGACGCGCTAGACTTTATGGAAGCTTGCGGCGTGACTCCTGACAGCACACCTCAAATGGCATCTACTGACTATTACACGTCCCATGAAGGTCTTTTGCTAGGCTACGAGGAAGCCATGACACGGATCGATAGCACGACAGGCCGGTGGTATGACACGTCCGCACATATGCTCTGGATAGGCAACCGTACCCGGCAGCTAGACCACGCGCATGTTGAGTTTTTCCGCGGTATCGAAAATCCTATTGCAATGAAGATTGGTGAAGGTCTTGCGCCTGATGAATTGATGCGCTTGCTGGATAAGCTCAACCCTGAAAATGAGGCTGGCCGTATCACACTGATCGCGCGTTATGGTCATGATAAAGTTGCCAAAGGCCTGCCAGAGCTGGCGCGTGCTGTGAAAAAAGCAGGGCGTTCTGTCGTGTGGTCTTGCGATCCTATGCATGGCAATACGATTAAAACGGATACGGGTTATAAAACGCGACCCGTTGACTTTATTCTCACGGAAGTGCGCCAATTCATGCAAGTCCTCCATAGCGAAGGCTGTTGGCCTGGTGGGGTGCATTTTGAAATGACCGGGCAGAACGTGACGGAATGCACGGGCGGCTCAGCTGCGGCTGTCCGCGAGGAAGATTTATCAGCGCGTTACCGGACACATTGTGATCCACGTCTGAACGCTGATCAGGCTCTAGAACTCGCATTCTTAATTGCCGAAGAACTTGGCAGCTATCGCAAGGAAGACCCTGCAAGAATGTCGGCTTAGTCGACCTCTCACTTATACCTGAACAAAAAAAACCGTCTTGATCTCTCAAGACGGTTTTCGATACGTGGGAGTGTATCTGTAGGTCTAAGAGCTAAAGCTCTTTCAGCGCTGACGATGGGCGGAATTGCGCGACAGTTTTATCTTTTGTCATCATTTCCTTGCCCGTGATCGGGTTACGCGCTTTGCGTGATGGGCGATGCTTGGCGATGAATTTGCCAAAGCCTGGTAAATTGACTTCATTACCTTTTTTCAATTCGCCGTGAATTGTATCTAAAACAGCGCTGAGCATTTCGCCAGCAGCGGCTTGTGATGATCCAGTTTTATCGGCCAGTGCGCCAACTAGTTCTTTTTTGTTCATCATGGTCTCCCTTATCGATGATGGCCCCATAGCGGATGACGGATGCCTTGGAAGTAAGATTAAGATTTTTGGTTAACGAGTCATTAAAAACCCTATTTCTAAGGGCTTTTAGCAGGATTTGGGCCTCATTTTGGCCTAATTTCTTAAGTGTTGACGGTCTTCGGCATTAGAATCGCCCGTATTTCGGGAGTTGCCAATGGAATTGAACGGGTGATTCTTTTTGAGATTCGCTTGCCAAAGCGGCATTGACGTCCAAATATCACCCCATGAAATCACGATTAAAAATAGGAGTCGTTGGGGCTGGCGTCTTCGGTGGTTACCACGCAAATAAGTGTGCTGCCCATCCACGCACAGAGTTTATTGGCATTTTTGATCCAGATTTGGCACGCGCTAAAGCGGGGGCAAAGACACACGATGTGACTGCATTTGAAAAATATGAGGACATGTTGGTGTCAGTTGATGCTGTCGTAATCGCGTGCCCCGCGCGTTATCACGGACAAATGGCAATCACGGCGCTTCGGGCGGGAAAGCACTGCTTGATCGAAAAACCAATCGCGTCGACATTGCATGAGGCAGAAACGATAGTGTCCCTAGCAGATCAAAACGGCTGTGTCGTGCAAGTGGGCCATCAAGAGCGTTTCGTTGCAAAGGCGATTGGCCTAGACACAATTCTAGAGACCCCAGCCGCTTTGACAGCCGCTCGCCTGGGCACATTTTCTGAGCGCGGGACAGATGTATCCGTGACGCTCGACCTGATGACCCATGACATTGATCTTGTGCATATGCTGATGGGAAAGCCGAGTAATCGTGTTAGCGGCGAGTCACTTTGCGTAAAATCTGATCAACCCGACGCTGCGAGAGCTGTCCTGCATTACGGTGCCACGAAAGCCCGCCTTCAGGCAAGCCGTGTTGAGGATGGGTTTACGCGCGTCATGACAATTACCTATCCAAGTGGCATTTTGGAGATTGATTTTAATGCTAAGACCTTGCGCCATAATACGCCGTTTAATTTGAACGCCGACTTCGGCAATGATCCTGCGGCGCACGACAGTCTAGGGGCTGCGACGCATAGTTTTATCGAATCTGTGCTAGACGGCAGAGAGGTGGCTGTGTCCGCCCATGACGGATTAAACGCGCTTAGGGCTGCACTAATCATAGACGGGAACATCTGATGAAATTTTTTAAATGGGTTGGCATAATCTTTGGGGCTTTGGTGCTGACACTCGGGACACTTGTTGCACTGAATTGGAGCAAGATTCAAAGATTGCAGACCGTCAATACTTTGTTTGATGCGGATAAGATCGTGCAAAACTTCTCCAATATGGATGCGGCGTTTTTGCATCAAGATCTTGCAGAGTCGCCAGAGCCGTTCCTTTTTCCGCAAGACTTTCAACCGCTCCCTGACACGGTCATAATTAATGGCCAAGCGCGTGACCTCACTGCTTTACTCGAGACGCTCGACACAACAGGGCTCGTTGTCATTCGCGACGGCGTGATGATTCATGAGAGTTATTACAAAGGCACAGATAAAGACGATCTGCGCATTAGCTGGTCTGTCGCGAAGTCATTTATGTCTGGTCTATACGGGAACGCCGTTGCGAGCGGGCAGATCAAAAGCCTTGATGAAACAGTCGAAACCTATG